>CAUQAL010000015.1:0-23635 GCA_963515985.1 uncultured Granulicatella sp. | reverse complement strand
ACAGGGGTTCGACTCCCCTCGGCTCCATTTTTTATGATGAATAAGGCTTAGAAATGTTGATATTTCAATATTTCTAAGCCTTTTTTTTTGAAATATTCAATCTCTTTAGAAAAGTCATATAAAGAAAAAGGGTAGAGGTGTTTACTTATTGCGCCCCTTTTTAAAGTACATTAAGTAAGTATAGATAATATTTAAAATGATGCTAATAAAAAGAGCAATCTTTGTATATTCTCTGTCAAATATAACAGCGAAGACTAGTAAGCTTAATAGTAACAAAGGTATTACGATATCTTTAAATCTATTGTTCTGTTTCATTTTTTATACTCCCTTTCTTATGACTATACTAATTATAACCGTTAACTTTTCGCAAATGTTTTTTCCAGCAATTTTTTATCGCTAAAATTGTAAACATGAATATTATATTCTTTTAAAGCGTTGAGATTAGTTTGAGAAACATTTTTAAAACCTTCTTCACTCAATATGATATTAAGCGATTCGTTTCCTGCGTAATCAATTCTTCTTTTGTCGATAGTATCTAACCAACTAACTAAAGTATTATTGACTTGTTGCTTATCTAATTGATTGTGTACTTTTACTAATTTTGTTCCAGAATCATTTAAGAATACAAAGTCCATTTTGTGATTTAATTTAGATTTTCCTTCAACTGAAAAATCTTGGAAATAACTATAATGACTTTTATTGTCTGCAAAATAAGCTTTCACATCATCAAGGAAAAAGTTATACACTCGTTTTTTTGAAACTAGTATAAAATCATATAAATTAATGAGTAATTGAGTCATATCGTGAATTGCTTGAGATAAATTTTTTTTATCAACATCTTTTTGTATGTTTTCATTTATTAATGAAAAACCAGAATAATTTAAGTACGATTGCAAAATCTGATGACGACTAGAACGTTTTTCTATCAAGTCTAATCCGTAATTTTTTAAATTCCAAATGGTAAAACCACGATCAGTAACCGTAAAATGATGGTCATTTTGAATAATTACAAAAGAAATTCCATCACCAAATGAATCAATGTATGGAGTTACTACTTCTAAACTATTGGAAGAAGATTCTACAAATTTAGTGTTTTCTGTTATGAAATTAAAATACTCTAATTTAATTTGTTTTATGTCCATAATGATTCCTCCTTTTGCATTATTTTACAATAAACTACCTTGGATGGAAATGTTTAAATCATCATTTTTGATAATATTTGTAAATTTAATGACATCTTCAAATAGTTCGAGAAAATCAGAAGTGTTTCTAATTTCTTTAAAGGGGAGGGCGAATGCCTTCATATATGTTTTTCCATCACCTTTTAAAGTGAATTCTTCTTCAGAGAATATATTAATTCTGTTTCCTTGAACCCTTGTTCCGTCAGAATTTTTATGAAAACTGTTATTAATGTTAATTCTAAATAAACAATAGTTGTATTTACATTCGATAAAATTAATGACTTTGTTTTCAGGAGATAATTTATAAATTAATCTAAATTCTCCATTATTTTTACTGCCAATTCCGTGTAATAATATTTCTCCTTGGTCGTTTTCTTTAAGTTGAATATTATATTTTTTTAGAGTTTGTTTAAACATTTGTATTAATCTGTTTGCATCTTCATCTGTTAAAATAAGTTCCATATTATCCTCCTTAATAAGTGTAGATTTTTAAAGTAGTTTTTTTGTATCCTTTTTTAAAAGTTGTATAATGGTTATAAATAAGATAACTTGTGAAGGAATAAATCTGTGTTCCCTAATGGGAGTAAGTCAATGGACGAGAATTCACACGCTCCTGGGGTTATCTTATTTTTAGTTTTTTTAATTTAACTAATTTGTTCGATTATGTATATTATATCACAAAAATCCGAAATAGATATCGCTTCCATTCTTGAAAAAACCAACAAAAGAAGCATAGAAATGTACTCAAATATTTCTATGCTTCTTTATTTTGTTCTTACTTTTGTTTACTTAATTGTCGTTGTGCAGCTAATTCAATCATACGATCAGCGAGATGTTGATTTCGAACGAGTAGAGGTCCATGGAAATAAGAACAGAAGACATTTTTGTAATGTACCCCTTCTGTTTTGTCCTCATCATTATTTCCATTTCCACTGATGACAGTACCTAATGGTTTAAGACCTTTGCAGAGATAGGTTCTTCCGATGTGGTTTTCATAACCAACATATGTTTCCCCTGTTTCTTCATCGTAAATTGTAATATCTCCGATAAATCGGTGGTCAAATTGTCCATTTGTATAGCAGTCAATTGCGCCAATTCCATCTAGTTTTTCACCGGCTGCATTGATGTAGTAACGTCCTAATAATTGGAAGCCACCACAAATTCCTAAAACAACTCCATCATCTTCGATGAAGTGGATTAAGGCGTCTTTTTTAGACTGTAAATCTTTAGCGACAATGGTTTGTTCGTAGTCTTGACCACCACCGAACATAACGATGTCAAAGTCTTCAGGATTGAATGGATTTCCTAAACTAATCAATGTTGTTTCAACTTCATAGCCTAATTTTTTTGCACGATGTTGGAGCATCAGTAGATTTCCATTATCTCCATAAGTATTCATTAAGTTTCCGTATAAATGACAAATTCTGATTTTCATGAAGTCATTCCCTCTTTCAAGTAACCGTGTTTAGCTAAGTCTTTACGGAGTTGTAATAATGCCGTATAGGTTGCTAAAATATTAATTTTTTTCGTTGGTACTGATTTTAATTTTTCAATTAAGTCATCATTGTTTTCTGTTTTGGTAAGAGTTGTAAATCCTGCAACTTCCATTCGAGTTTCTAAGTCGTCAACTCGAAGTCCGCCAATGTATGTTTGTTTTGGAGTAAGTTTTGCGAGTTCTTCAAACTCACCATCCCAAATCCAACTTATATCTTGTCCATCTGCATAATTATCATTTAATAAGACAGCAAGTGAAAATTTTTCTTTTTCATAGCCAAGTAGTTGGACGATTTGGTTAAATCCTACAGGGTTTTTAATTAAATTAATCATGACTTCTTTGTCTTCCAATGTAAAGATTTCTTGACGACCAAAGACTCTTTGTGCTTGTCCAAATCCTGCTTGAATTTCTTCAGGAGTTAAGTCGAAAAATCTAGCTGCAGCATAGGCACTTAGAGCATTATAAATATTATATAGACCTCCGATAGGAAGCGAAAAATCAACTCCATCAATTTTGAAAGAAGATTTTGTCAGAGATAATTCTGTCAGTTCTGTGACAGAATAGTCTAATTCAGGACGTTTGAAATCACCGTTTGGGCAGTAGTATTTTCCTAAATTACTATACGTAATAAAATTATATTGTAGAATGGAGTGACAATGTGGACATAAAATACCATCCGTATTGTAATGAGCTTGATAGTGACCATCTTCTGCATGATTGAATCCAAAATAAAGTCTTGGATTTGGAAGAGTATCGCTATTAAAAATTGGTGCATCTCCATTTGATAGAATCGTAGCTTCAGGAGCGAAACTGGCACCATCTAACATATATTGGTAAGTTGTATAAATTTCACCAAAACGATCCATTTGGTCTCTAAAAATATTTGTAAAAACAAATAATTTTGGTTGAATAAATGGTGTAATATGTTTAATCGTTGCTTCGTCTACCTCTAATACAGCAATATTTTTTTCACCTTTAACAGGAGTATGATTTAAGAAAGTAGAAACAATCCCTTGTGTTAAATTGGCTCCAGTTGGATTCGTTAAAATATTTGGATATTTTTGTTTTAATAATTGAACGATTAAAGAAGTTGTTAAAGTCTTTCCATTTGTTCCACTAACAATAATGACTTCATAATGGTCTGATAAATGTTTTAAAATATGTGGATCAATAGCATGAGCTACTTTTCCTGGGAAACTACTTCCACCATTTGTAAAAGTTTGAAGTGCCCAGCGAGTTAATTTTCCTGCTTCAATGGCAAATTTGGTACGTATATTCACAGAGTGTGCATCCTTTCAAAAAATATTCTTTTTCATTGTAGCATAAAATGACTGAAAAGGAATACATTCCGCTTGTTTTCTTATTAAGAAATGAATAAGAATTTATTTGGAATTATATGAAAAAGTTCATAGTGATTTTTTATAGTTTTTCGTTGCACAACTTTCGATATTATCGTAAGATGTTAAGGGTATATGAAAAGTGTCAGGAGGTTAAAATTGTGGCACAATTATTTTTTAAATATGGTGCAATGAATAGTGGAAAGTCGATTGAAATTTTAAAAGTTGCTCATAATTATGAAGAACAAAATAAATCTGTATTATTATTTACAAGTGCAATCGATGATCGTGATGAAGTAGGATATGTTTCTAGTCGTATTGGAATTCGAAGACAAGCGATTCCGATTTATGATGAAACAGATATTATTGCCATTGTAAAAGAACAAGAGGTAAAACCTGCTTGTATTTTAATTGATGAATCTCAATTTTTAAGTAGAGAACATATTTTAGATTTAGCACATATTGTAGATATTTTGGATATTCCAGTAATGGCATTTGGATTGAAAAATGATTTCCAAAATGAATTATTTACCGGATCTAAATATTTATTATTATATGCTGATAAAATTGAGGAAATTAAAACGATTTGCTGGTACTGCCATAAAAAAGCAAGTATGAATATGCGTGTTGTAGATGGAAAACCTGTTTATACGGGCGAACAAATTCAAATCGGCGGGAATGAATCGTATTATCCTGTTTGTCGTTATCATTATTCACACCCAGGTGAAGAAAGAAATTAAGGAGGAAATTATGTTTGATCAATTAGATAGTTTTATTATTCGATATGATGAGTTATCTGAGTTATTAAGTGACCCAGATGTTATTAGCGATACAAAACGTTTCATGGAATTAACAAAAGAAGAGTCTAATTTGCGTCCGAAAGTTGAAACTTTTAAACGTTATCAACAAGTAGTGGAAGAAATTGGCGATACTGAAGAAATGTTAGGAGAAGGCTTAGATAGCGAAATGGCTGAAATGGCTAAAGAAGAATTAGCTTCTCTTAAAAAAGAAAAAGTAGAACTAGAAGAAAAAATTAAATTCTTATTATTACCAGAAGATCCAAATGATGGTAAAAATATTATTATGGAAATTCGTGGAGCTGCTGGTGGAGATGAAGCAGCATTATTTGCGGGAGATTTATTATCCATGTACCAAAAATATGCTGAATCACAAGGTTGGCGTGTAGAAGTAATGGATGCTAACGTTACAGGTATTGGTGGATATAAAGAAGTTATTTTAATGATTACAGGGGATAATGTATTCTCAAAATTAAAATATGAATCAGGAGCTCACCGTGTACAACGTGTTCCTTCAACTGAATCACAAGGTCGTGTTCATACATCGACTGCAACTGTTGTAGTCATGCCTGAAGCAGAAGAAGTAGAGATTGAATTAGAAGATAAAGATATCCGTGTAGATATTTATCATGCTTCTGGTGCGGGTGGACAACACGTTAATAAAACAGCTTCTGCCGTTCGTTTAACTCACTTACCAACAGGTATTGTCGTAGCTATGCAAGATGAACGTTCTCAATTAAAAAACAGAGAGAAAGCGATGAAAGTATTACGTGCTCGTGTATACGATAAAATCTCTCAAGAAGCTCAATCAGAATATGATGCAAATAGAAAATCTGCCGTTGGTACAGGGGATCGTTCAGAACGTATTCGTACATACAATTTCCCTCAAAACCGTGTGACAGATCATCGTATTGGATTAACGTTACAAAAATTAGACCAAGTTCTTGCAGGAAAAATTGATGAAATTGTCGATGCATTAATTTTATACGATCACACTGAAAAATTGGAGCAATTAAATAATGGAAATAACTAATCCAACGAATCAGGAAGTCCTAGTTAGGGCTTCTTGTTTTTTACAAGAAAGACAATCTTCATTTTCAAAAGAAGATTGTGATTGGTATGCTCGTCAATTAAGCTTATATTTGAATCAGTGGACGATGACAGATTTACTCATTCATTTAAATCAGCCTGCAAAGATTGGGATGTGGGAACAAATGGAACCACTACTCATTCGTTTATCAAATTTTGAACCATTGCAATATATTACAAAGCAAGCAGAGTTTTATGGACGTGAATTTATTGTGAGTCCCGATACTTTAATTCCAAGACCTGAGACAGAAGAATTAGTTGAAAAAATCATTGCCTTTTTATCTGAACAGTCGAGTGGAAAAGTATTAGAAATTGGAGTAGGAACAGGTTGTATCATTCATACATTAGCTTTAGAATGTCCGGATTTTTCTTATCAAGGTGTGGATATTTCAGAAGGAGCGCTTGAAGTTGCTAAGAAAAATCAAGAGAAATACAAGTTAGAAAATGTTTCTTTATATTTGAGTGATGTATTTCAAGAAGTTTCTCCTCAAAAATTTGTAGCTATCATCAGTAATCCACCTTATATTGATATTTCAGAGAAAAATGTGATGGATGAATCAGTTTTACGCTTTGAACCAGAAGTAGCTCTTTTTGCTGAAGATGAAGGTTTAGCGATTTACCGTAATATTGCAGAAAATTTAGAAAATTATTTGTTAGAAGAAGGGCAAGCTTTTTTTGAAATTGGGTTCCAGCAAGGAAAGGCTGTTCAACAATTATTTGAATACTATTGCCCAAATCGAGAAGTGAGTATCCATAAAGATTTATCAGGAAATGATCGAATGATTATTGTAGGAAGGAGGAAGTAACATGAAAACACAAATTTTTCATCAAGAAACATTAGAAAAAGCAGCTACTTTATTGAAAGAAGGAGAAGTTGTCGCTTTCCCAACAGAAACGGTGTATGGATTAGGAGCAATTGCAACGAGTCAAGAAGCTGTCTTAAAAGTATTTGAAGCAAAGGGAAGACCGAGTGATAATCCATTAATTGTTCATGTTCATTCTGTAGATCAAGTCATCAATACTGTTGAAGAATTTCCAGAAAGTGCGAAATTATTAGCAAAACATTTTTGGCCGGGACCATTGACAATGATTTTAAAAGCGAAACCTGGTATTTATGCACCGGCATTATCAGCTGGATTACCGACCGTATCATTTAGAATGCCGAATCATGAGTTGACATTATCGTTAATTGAACAAGTTGGAATTCCATTAGTCGGACCAAGTGCCAATCAATCGACAAAACCAAGTCCAACAAGAGTCCAACATGTGGTGGAAGATATGGACGGAAGAATTGCTGGTATTGTGGATGGTGGAGATACAAGTGTCGGTGTTGAATCTACAGTCATTGATTTAACAAATGAAGAAGGCCCCGTTATTTTACGACCAGGAGTGATTACAAAAGAAGAAATAGAACCAATTATTGGGCCGTTAGTGGAATATATGAAAACAACAACGGGGGAAAAAGTAACTCCTAAGTCACCGGGGATGAAATATCGTCACTATGCTCCAACTACTCCTGTCGTTGTGGTGGAAGGTTCTTTAGAGTTTTGGCATCAATTAATTAGTGAATATCAAGAACAAGGTGAAAAAATTGCAGTTATGTCAACGAATGATATTTTAGATGCAGTGAGCTCTAAAGTAGAAGAGTCTTATTCATTAGGCGAAAAAGACTCAGTTGCAGATATGAGTCATCATTTATTTAATGCATTGCGTTCGCTAGATCATACAGATGCGACTATTATTTTAGCACAGGCAAGTGTTAAAGAAGGTGCGGGGTTGGCGTATATGAATCGTTTAGAAAAAGCATCTAGTGTTATAAAAAAAGAACTATAGAAAAAGAGAAGCTACTAATTTTGAGGATACTGACAAACTATGTTAGAATAATTCTATTGAAGAAAAGGAGTGAAGCTAATGGCACAGTTTAAAGAAGACACACTAGTATTTGAGGCAATTGGAAAAGAAGCCCAGCGACAAAAGCATGGGATTGAATTAATTGCTTCAGAAAACTTCGTTTCACCTGCCGTATTAAGAGCGCAAGGTAGCATTTTAACGAATAAATATGCTGAAGGTTACCCAAATCGCCGTTATTATGGTGGATGTGAATATATCGATGTAATTGAACAATTAGCAATCGACCGTGTAAAAGAATTATTTGGAGCGGAATATGCTAATGTTCAACCCCATTCTGGTTCTCAAGCGAATATGGCAGCCTATCGAACGCTTGTTTCAAAAGGGGATAAAATTTTAGGAATGGATTTAAGTCATGGCGGTCATTTAACCCATGGAATGGGAGTTAACTTCTCTGGTCAAGATTATGATTTTATTGCGTATGGATTGAATCCGGAAACAGAAATGATTGATTATGATGCCTTAGAAGAAATTGCTAAAACAGAACGTCCAAAACTAATTGTTGCAGGTGCGTCTGCCTATCCAAGAGAAATTGATTTCAAACGTATTAGTGAAATCGCAAAAAGTATTGATGCTTACTTCATGGTAGATATGGCGCATATTGCAGGTTTAGTTGCAAAAGGAGCACACCAAAATCCAGTACCATATGCAGATGTTGTGACTTCAACAACGCATAAAACATTACGAGGACCAAGAGGTGGCTTAATTTTAGCGAAACAAGAATTTGCGAAAAAAATTAATAGTGCCATTTTCCCAGGTATTCAAGGGGGACCATTAGAACATGTAATTGCAGCTAAAGCAGTTGCCTTCCATGAAGCACTTCAACCAGCATTTGGAGAGTACATTGAACATGTCGTTGAAAATGCAAAAGCGATGGCGGAAGTCTTTAATGAAAGTGGTATTCGCCCAATTTCTGGTGGAACAGATAATCATTTATTATTATTAGATATTACTTCTACTGGTTTGAATGGAAAAGAAGCCCAAGAATTATTAGATAGTGTAGGAATTACAGTAAATAAAAATGCGATTCCATTTGATACACTGCCACCAACGAAAACAAGTGGTATTCGTGTAGGAACAGCAGCTATTACTACTCGTGGCTTTGATAAAGAAGCAGCGAAAAAAGTGGCAAAATTAATTGTAGAAACACTAGCTCATTCAACTGATGAAGGAAAATTAGACGAAATTCGTCAATCTGTACAAGAATTGACAAAACAATTTCCATTATATGAATAACACAATGTAATCAGTCACATTAATAATGAAAACACTATTTTCTTAATGAAATTTTAAGAAAAAAATCTTTTTTTCCTATTTATATACTAGTATTTTGATTGTTTTTTTTGTAGAATAACAAATAGTGAAAATATATTATGGAAGGGGCAAGCAAGATGGGTAATTTTCATGTGTTAGATCATCCGTTAATCCAACATAAATTAACGATGATTCGACAAAAAGATTGTGGAACAAAAGTCTTTCGTGAGGTTGTAAATGAAATTTCAATGTTAATGGCATATGAAGTTTCGAGAGATTTGCCATTAGAGGATGTGGAGATTGAAACACCTTTAGTGAAAACAACATTGAAGACTTTAGCTGGAAAAAAAGTTGCCATTATTCCTATTTTACGTGCTGGTTTAGGAATGGTTGACGGAATTTTAGAATTAATTCCAGCTGCCAAAATTGGACATGTCGGAATGTACCGTGATCATGATACATTGCAACCTGTTGAGTATTTCGTTAAATTGCCTTCAGATATTTCTGAAAGACAATTATTTGTAGTTGACCCAATGTTAGCTACTGGAGGATCGGCAGTGGCTGCGATTGATGCGTTACTAAAACGTGGAGCGCAACCAAATTCGATTAAGTTTTGTTGTCTTGTAGCGGCACCTGAAGGAGTAAAAGTTCTTCAAGATGCACATCCAGAAATTGACATTTATGCTGCGGCATTAGATGAGCGATTAAACGAAAACGGCTATATCCTTCCAGGATTGGGCGATGCTGGTGATCGCCTATTTGGAACCAAATAAATAAAATCGTAGTCACGCTTATGCGTCTGACTATTGCCATGAAATCTGACAATAATCACCGTTTAAGCAATGCATGCGATAGGTGAAAATTGTCAGTTTTTTATTTGGAATAAGTAAGGGAGTATGAGTTATGGAAGCTTTACCAAAAACGATAGAATTTTTTGGTTTGTCTTTTTCAGTTCCAATCTTACTTTCTTGTCTTGTAACATTATTAGTAGTAACAATTTTTTCAATTGTATCTGCTAGAAATGTTTCTATGAAACCAGGAAAGATGCAAAATGTTTTTGAATCTCTGATGGATTTCACAAAAGGGATTGTAAACAGTGCAGTAGATGAAGAAACGGGCAAGTCATATTACTTATATGTATTTTCACTCTTCTCATTTATTTTAATCGCCAATATGGTCGGTTTGGTCATTTATTTCCATTATGGAGAACATAGTTATTTTGCTTCTCCAACGGCGAGTCCAGTTGTGTGTTTGGCGTTATCATTGATGACGACATTAATTGCACACTATTCTGGTGTTCAAAAAATGGGATTTAAAGGCTATATTAAAAACTCTTATTTGAGTCCAATGTCTTTAATGTTACCGATTAAATTAATTGAAGAGTTTACAAATACAATTACACTTGCATTCCGTCTTTACGGAAATATTTATGCAGGTGAAGTATTGTTAGGATTAATTGTGATGTTCTCATCCAGTTTTGGTATCTTAACCTATATTTTTGCAATTCCATTAGGAATTGTTTGGCAAGGATTTTCCGTAGTTATCGGAGCTATTCAAGCCTATGTATTTTGTACATTAACAATGGTGTACATTGCACATAAAGTAGAACATGAATAATTTTTAGAAATGAGGAATTAACTTATGACAGAATTAGCAGCAGCAATCGCAGTAGCAGGGGCAGCTTTAGCAGCCGCTTTTGGTAACCAAGCAGTTATCGTAAAAACAATTGAATCAATGACACGCCAACCAGAAATGAGCAATGAATTACGTTCAACAATGTTCGTTGGGGTAGCCTTAATCGAAGCGATGCCAATCTTTGCGGTATTAATCGCTTTAATCCTAGTTTTCATCAAATAATCAGTTTATTCGATAAGTTTGTTGAAAAGGAGGGATGATGGATGTTTCAGTATATGTTAACAGTTAGCACTGTTCTTGGAGATACACTTGTTGTCTTAATTTCAATTATTTTATTACTATTTTTAGTAAAATATTTTGCTTGGGATAAAATTGAAGCGATGTTAGAGGCTCGTCGTCAAAAAATTAGTAAAGATTTAGATGAGGCTGAAAAGAAACGTAAGGCGGCTGAAGAAATTCAAGCAAATGCAAAAGAAATTATTCATAATGCGGAAGCGAAAGGTCAAGAAATTTTAAATACGACTAGAGAAGCAGCTTCAAAAATGCAAGATGAAATGATTAAAGAAGGACGAGATGTCGTATCTAGAATGAAATTAGACGGACAACGCGAAGTAGATTCCATGAAACAACGTGCTTTGGCACAAATGCAAGATCAAATTGTAGATTTATCTGTTCAACTTGCAAGCCAAATTTTAAATAAAGAATTGACTGAGCAGACACATCAAGATGTGATTGAATCCTTTATTGAAGGGTTGGAAAGCTGATGGTGAAATTTCATAAAGAAGTAGTCAAAGCAGCCAGTCATTTTTATGGTCAAGTCAAATATGACGGAACTTTAAAAACAGTTACAGAAGAATTACAAGAAGTATTAGACGGAATTCAAAATACTGCACGCTTTCGTCAATTAATGCATTTAGAACAAGTATCCGTTGAAGAAAAAATGGCATTATTACAAGAAGCTGTTTCGAATTTATCGCAAAGTACACAAGATTATTTAAAATCTTATTTACACCCTGATAAATCTGCTTATCTAATTGAAGCAATCGAAGCTTTTCTTGATATTTATTCAGCGAATCGACTTGAAATGATTTCAGCAGTTCCACTAACAGAAGAACAAATGAATCGTATTGCAGAAGCTTTTCAAAAGAAAATGAGAAAAGAGTATGATTCATTCGTCAATACGGTTGATTCAAGCGTAATAGGTGGAGTGAAATTAAAGACAAAAGAATATTTATTAGATGGAACATTATTATATAAACTTGAACAGTTTAAGAAGAAAATTAGTCAAACAGGATTGAAGGGGTGAGACAATGGATACGGAATTCGGTAATATCACAGCAGGAATCCGCAACCAAATTAATTCCTTTGAAGCGGAACAACACATTGAAGAAATTGGTGAAGTTTCATTTATTGGGGACGGAATTGCTCGTGTCATCGGTCTTACCGACGTGATGGCTGGTGAATTAGTAGAATTTTCAAATGGTACGTATGGGATGGCACAAAATCTAGAAAAAAATGATGTTGGTGTTATTATCTTTGGTACTTATGAAAATATCCATGAAGGAGAATCAGTGCGTCGTACAGGTCGTATTTTAGACGTTCCTGTAGGAGATGCTTTGATTGGTCGTGTTGTGGATGCTTTAGGTCGTCCAATTGATGGCTTAGGAGCTCTTGAAACAACAAAACGTCGTCCAGTAGAAAATGAAGCGCCAGGTGTAATGCAACGTAAAAGTGTTCACCAATCATTAGCAACTGGATTAAAAGTAATCGATGCATTAGTTCCGATTGGTAAAGGTCAACGGGAATTAATTATCGGAGACAGAAAAACAGGTAAAACAAGTATTGCTATTGATGCAATTTTAAACCAAAAAGGTAAAGATACTTTATGTATTTATGTCGCAATTGGACAAAAAGAATCTACTGTAAAAGCTTTAGTAGAAACTTTAAAACGTTATGGAGCAATGGATTATACAACAGTTGTATCTGCTAGTGCTTCACAACCAGCTCCAATGCTATATATTGCTCCTTATGCAGGAACTGCAATGGGAGAAGAATTTATGTATAACGGAAAAGATGTATTAATTGTTTATGATGATTTATCAAAACAAGCGGCAGCTTACCGTGAAATTTCATTATTACTTCGTCGTCCTCCAGGTCGTGAAGCGTATCCAGGGGATGTATTCTATTTACACTCCCGTTTATTAGAACGTTCAGCGAAGTTAAATGATGAATTAGGTGGCGGTTCATTAACAGCCTTACCAATTATTGAAACTCAAGCGGGAGATATTTCTGCTTATATTCCTACTAACGTAATTTCTATTACAGATGGTCAAATCTTCTTAGAAAGTGATTTATTCTATTCAGGTGTTCGTCCAGGTTTATCTGCCGGATTATCTGTATCACGTGTAGGGGGATCTGCGCAAATTAAAGCGATGAAAAAAGTTTCGGGTACATTACGTATCGATTTAGCAAGTTACCGTGAATTAGAAGCCTTCACACAATTTGGTTCTGATTTAGATGCGGCAACTCAACAAAAATTAAATCGTGGTAAGAGAACCGTAGAAGTATTAAAACAAGATGTTCATAGACCATTACCAATTGAACATCAAGTATCGATTTTATTTGCATTAACACATGGAGTCTTAGATTCTATTCCAATTGAAAGATTGAAAGATTTCGAAAAAGCATTGTATCATCATTTAGAACATGAACATGCTGATATTTTAGCAAGTATTCGTGATGAAGAAAAAATTCCAGATGAAGAAGCTTTCTACCAAGTGATTGATAAGTTTAAACAAATTCATCTATACGAACGTTAAAAGTAATGCGAACTAGAAAGAAGAGGTGAATTGTATGGCGTCTTCATTAAACGACTTGAAGAAGCGAATTATTTCAACGAAAAAAACAAGTCAAATTACAAGTGCTATGCAAATGGTTTCTGCTTCAAAACTAGCTAAGTCTGAACAAGCCGTTCGTCGTTATCAGGATTATGCTGAAAAAATTCGTGAAGTTGTAACGCATTTATTATATGCTGAACAAAAACAAGATATTGAAGAAAATGATGAAGAAATTGATTCAAATGATGAAGAATCATTTATTGATTATCATGATTTATTAATCGAAAGACCTGTGAAAAAAACAGGTTATCTAGTCATTTCATCAGATCAAGGTTTAGCCGGAAGTTATAATTCTTCGATTTTTCAAGCAACACGCGAAATGTTGCAAACGGATCATGATTCAAAAGATGAGTATGTAATTTTAACAATTGGTGGAGCTGCAAGTCGCTTCTTTAAAAAGATGGGCATTGATGTTCGTTTAGAAATCAATGATGTCAGTGATATTCCATCATTTGAAGAAGTACGTAAAATTGTAAGTAGTGCGGTACAAATGTTTAGACAAGGTGAATTTGATGAATTTTATGTTTGTTATAATCACCATGTGAATGCATTATTATCCAATTATCGTGTTGAAAAAATGTTACCGATTATTGACTTAGATGAAGATGAAGCGAAAGAATATGAGTTAGATTATATTTTTGAGCCAAATAAAGAAATTATTATGGAAACATTATTGCCTCAATATGCAGAATCTCTTATTTATGGGGCAATTATCGATGCAAAAGCAGCTGAACATGCTTCACGTATGACAGCTATGAGAAGTGCAACGGATAATGCAAGAGATTTAATTAGTGATTTGACACAAGATTTAAACCAACGTCGTCAAGCACAAATTACACAAGAAATAACTGAGATCGTTGGCGGAGCAGCAGCTCTAGAAGAACAGTAAGAGTGAAAGGAGGAAATTTTTTGAGAACTGGAGAAATTTTACAAGTTGTTGGACCAGTTGTGGACGTTGTATTTCCTTTAGAAGAAGGCGTGCCTGATATTCACAATGCCCTACATGTTATTAAAGAAGATGGCGAAGGGCATAAAAAAACAATTACGCTTGAAACAGCTGTTGAATTAGGGGATGGTGCTGTACGTACAATTGCCATGGAATCAACTGATGGTCTTCAACGAGGTATGAAAGTTATTGATTTAGGACGTACGATTAGTGTTCCAGTTGGAACAGAAACTTTAGGACGTGTATTTAATGTATTAGGGGATACTATTGATTTAGGGGAGAAATTTCCTGAAGATTTTAGACGTGATGAAATTCATAAACCAGCCCCTAAATTCGAACAATTAAGTAGCCAATACGAAATACTACAAACAGGTATTAAAGTTATTGATTTATTAGCGCCTTACTTAAAAGGTGGTAAAATTGGATTATTCGGAGGTGCCGGAGTAGGTAAGACGGTATTGATCCAAGAATTAATTCATAATATCGCTGAAGAATTAGGTGGTATTTCTGTATTTACGGGTGTTGGAGAACGTACTCGTGAAGGGAATGACCTTTACCATGAAATGCAAGACTCAGGTGTTTCTGCTAAAACTGCCATGGTATTTGGACAAATGAATGAACCACCAGGAGCTCGTATGCGTGTTGCGTTAACAGGATTAACAATTGCTGAACATTTCCGTGATGAGCAAAAACAAGATGTATTATTATTTATTGATAATATTTACCGTTTTACTCAAGCAGGTTCAGAAGTATCTGCCCTTTTAGGTCGTATGCCTTCAGCTGTAGGGTATCAACCAACATTAGCAACTGAAATGGGACAATTACAAGAACGTATCAGTTCAACAAAAGATGGATCTATTACATCTATTCAAGCGATTTACGTTCCTGCCGATGACTATACTGACCCAGCGCCAGCTACAACATTTGCCCATTTAGATGCTACCACAAACTTAGAGCGTCGTTTAACGGAGCAAGGGATTTACCCAGCGGTGGATCCATTAGCTTCAACTTCAAGTGCTTTAACTCCTGACATTGTAGGAGAAGAACACTATGAAGTAGCCATGAAAGTTCAACAAATGTTACAACGTTATCGTGAATTACAAGATATTATCGCTATTTTAGGGATTGATGAATTATCTGATAGTGAAAAAATTATTGTAAACCGTGCAAGAAGAATTCAATTCTTCTTATCTCAAAACTTCCACGTTGCAGAAGCATTTACAGGTCAACCAGGTTCATATGTTCCTATTAAAGATACAGTACGTGGCTTTAAAGGAATTATTGATGGAGAATATGATGATATTCCTGAAGACTTGTTCCGTAATGTTGGACCGATTGAAGATGTTCTTAAAAAAGCACAAGCGGCAGGTTACCGAGGAGGTAATTAATCATGCTTGAAAATCGAGAACTTTTAGTTGTCGTAACGACACCAGAGGGAAAAGTTTATAATCACCGTTCTTATTCGGTTAGTGCAGAAGCTATTGATGGAGGAATTACAATTCTTCCAAACCATGCGCCAATTATGTTACCGTTAAAAATTGGTGAATTACGAGTAAAACGTTTCTCAGAAGATTCTCCTACTGATTATATTGCGATTGGTGGAGGAATTATGGAAGTACGTGATAATGTCGTAACGGTTATTGCGAACGTTGCAGAACGAGCACGTGATATTGACGTGGGTCGTGCAGAACAAGCACGTGATAAAGCAGAAGCGATTATCCAAGATAAAAATTGTTCTAAGAGTGAAGTAGAACGTGCGAAAATTGCCTTGAACAAAGCGATTAATCGTATTGGTGTTTCAAAACATCGTCGATTAAAACAATAATGAAAATGAAAACTGTTGGTACTCCAGCAGTTTTTTTCATTTTCTTTGAAAAAACAGAAAATACCTATTGCAAAACAAAAGAAGAACTGCTATAATCATAAAACGTAAATGTTACGATTTAAGAAAGTTTAAATGAAAAGAGGAGAACAAATGGCTAAAAAGTCAAAAATTGCTAAACATCAAAAACAATTAGCATTAGTAGAAAAATATGCACAATTAAGATATGAATTAAAACAAGCGGGAGATTATGAAGCACTTCGTAAATTACCGATTAATTCAAATCCAAATCGTGTGAAAAATAGAGATATGGTTGATGGTCGACCAAGAGCTTATATGAGAAAATTTGGAATCTCAAGAATTAAATTCCGTGATTTAGCTCATAAAGGCTTAATCCCAGGTGTTATAAAAGCAAGCTGGTAATTCATAGTAATGGAGGGAAAGAAATGAAACAAGATTTAGCAACAGCATATAGACAAATGAAAAGTCCAAATATTAAAACTCGTAAACGTGCGTTAAAATTAATTCATGAAGCGAAACGTGGAAAGAAAAAATAAGAGGAGTACAATGATGAAAGTAAGTAAAAAAATTATAGCAGTGTTAGGAGCAGCGTTTTTATTAGGTGCTTGTTCTCAACCAACTACTTCTACAAAACCTCAAAAAGAATCTAAATTAAATATTATGACAACATTTTTCCCAATGTATGATTTTACTAGAAATATCGTTGGAGAAGAAGGGAATGTTACATTATTAATTAGTGCCGGAACTGAACCTCATGAATATGATCCAACGGCGAAAGATATTGCAAAAATCTCACAATCAGATGCTTTAGTTTATGATAACGAAAATATGGAAACTTGGGTTCCAACTGTGATGAAGAGTTTAACAGATTCTAAAGTAAAAGAAATTAAAGCAACAAAAGATATGGAGTTATTGCCAATTGAAGATGACCATGATCACGAAGGTGAAGAACATCATGACGAACATGAACATGAGTTTGATCCACATGTATGGTTATCTCCTAAAAAAGCAAAATTATTAGTTGAAAAAATTACAGCTCAATTAAGCGAAGCATTTCCTGAAAAAGCATCTGCATTTAAAACAAATGCACAAGCATATTTAGAAAAATTATCGCAGTTAGATAATGAGTACACAACAGCTTTAAAAGATGCGAAGCAAAAGAATTTTGTGACACAACATACAGCGTTTAGATATTTAGCAACAGATTATGGTTTGAATCAAATTGGAATTGCAGGAATTTCTCCAGAAGCAGAACCTTCACCAGCTCGTCTAGCTGAATTAACGAAGTATATTAAAGAAAATGAAATTCGTTATATTTATTTTGAAGAAAATGCATCAGAAAAAATTGCGAAAACTCTAGCAACAGAAACGGGAGTAGCGTTAGAGGTGTTAAATCCATTAGAATCTTTAACTAAAGAAGAAATGGATAAGGGTGATAATTATATTTCAGTCATGAAAGAAAATCTTCAGACTTTATTGAAAACAACGACCGTAGCAGGTAAAGAAATTAAGCCAGAGCATTAAAATTATCTAAATTAACATAAAGAAATTCGTCGGGAGTATGATTATAGTGAGTTTCTTTGTTGGTGTAGAGAGTTTAAGATTAAACTTCTATAGAGACGAGAGTTTCTATAGAAGTTTTTTTGTGGAAATAAACACTATATATAGTTTTATTTACTGTTGAAAAACACAATATGTAGGTGTATGATAGTGGAGGTGATAAAAATGTAAAGGAGGAGTGAGAGTTGAGTGTAGTGCTTGTAAAAAAAAGAGATGAAAGAGTAGAGGCGTTCCATCGTCAAAAAATCTTTCATGGATTAGAAAGAGCTGAAAAAAGTATATATGGTGAACTTTCAAGCAATCGTAAAGAAATATTAGATGAAGTTACGAAAAAAATTTTATTAGAAATTGAAAGTTTAGCGATAAAAATCATTAAAACAGAAGAAATAGAAGCTATTGTTTTGAATTGTTTGAAACAAGAAGGAGAAACGGTGTTAGCGAATCAATTTCTTGCCACTCGAATTGAATGGGATAAAAAAAGAGAAAAAGAAATGGATGTTACCCAAAGGTTAACTAAATTAAGCCAAAGAGATGCGAGTATTATTCATGAAAATGCCAATAAAGATAGTGAAGTCTTTAATACTCAAAGAGATTTGATGGCAGGAACAGTAGGGAAAGCTTTTGGACTAAAAATTCTTCCACCTCATGTTGCCAATGCTCACTTAAAAGGTGATATTCATTATCATGACTTAGATTATCATCCTTATTTACCAATGACGAATTGTAGTTTAATTGATTTTAAGGAAATGTTTGAACATGGATTTAAAATTGGAAATGCAGATGTTGAACGTCCGAAATCAATACAAACGGCTACTGCTCAAATGGCGCAAATTATTGCGAACGTTGCTTCAAGTCAATATGGAGGATGTTCTGCAAATCGTATTGATGAAGTATTAGCACCCTATGCTAAGTTGAATTATGAAAAACATTTGCAAGATGCTAAAAAATGGGTGGATGGAGAAGAAAAACAAGAAGCGTACGCATTAGAAAAAACGAAAAAAAATATTTATGATGCTATGCAGTCGTTAGAGTATGAAATAAATACACTCTATACTTCTCAAGGCCAAACTCCATTTACAACACTAGGGTTTGGATTAGGGATGTCATTATTTGAACGAGAAATTCAAAAAGCGATTTTAAAAGTTAGAATCAAAGGAATTGGAAAAGAAGAAAGAACGGCTATTTTCCCTAAATTAATTTTCACGTTAAAACGTGGCGTGAATTTAGAACAAAAGGATCCGAATTATGACATCAAAACATTAGCCTTAGAATGTTCTACGAAAAGAATGTATCCAGATGTTTTAAATTATGAACAAATTATCCAAATTACGGGTAGTTTTAAAGTGCCGATGGGTTGCCGTTCATTTTTACAAGGATGGAAAAATGAAAAAGGTGAAGATGTTTCTGATGGAAGAATGAATTTAGGAGTTGTGACATTAAACATTCCTAGAATTGCGTTAGAATCAGATGGCGACAAAGAGCAATTTTGGAGCATTTTAGAAGAAAAATTGCAAATTTGTAAAGATGCATTAGTGTACCGTGTAGAACGCTGTAAAGAGGCAAAATCAGCAAATGCGCCTATTTTATATCGCTATGGTTCATTTGGAAAAAGATTGATGAATGATGAAGCGGTAGATGAAGTATTTAAACATAGACGTGCAACAGTATCTCTTGGATATATTGGCTTATATGAAACGGCTACTGTCTTTTTTGGTAATTGTTGGGAAACAAATCCAGCAGCAAAAGAATTTACCTTAAATATTTTGAAACGATTGAGCGAAAAAACAAAGGAATGGTCGGAGGAATATGACTATCATTTTAGTGTTTATGCAACTCCAAGTGAAAGTTTAACGGATCGTTTTTGTAGATTAGATTATGAAAAATTTGGTGCTATATCTGATATTACAGATAAAGAATATTATACGAATAGTTTCCACTATGATGTGAGAAAATCACCGACTCCATTTGAAAAAATTGAGTTTGAAAAAGATTATCCTGTTTATTCTTCAGGAGGATTTATTCATTATTGCGAATATCCCGTTATGAAACAAAATCCAAAAGCGCTTGAGGCAGTTTGGGATTATGCCTATGAAAGAGTGGGTTACCTTGGGACGAATACACCGATTGATCGTTGTTATGAATGTGGCTATGAAGGGGAGTTTGAACCAACTGCCAAAGGATTTGAATGTCCAATATGTAAAAATAGAAATCCTAAAACTTGTGATGTCGTTAAACGAACTTGCGGTTATTTAGGAAATCCTCAAGCTCGTCCAATGGTTCACGGAAGACACCAAGAAATTAAATCACGGGTTAAACATCTCTCTAATGAACGAAATCTAAGAAATTAGGAGGATTGGGTATGAAGTTTCTAAAACCGGGGGAATGGACAAGCGAGCAATATTCTAAAGGGAAAATTGCTAGTTATAAGCCTTATAATTTCGTAGATGGAGAAGGCGTGCGTTGTTCCTTATATGTGAGTGGTTGTTTATTTGCTTGTGAAGGTTGTTATAATATCAAAGCACAAAATTTTAATACGGGAATTCTTTATACAGAAGAATTAGAAGAACAAATTATTCGAGATATTGGATCTAGTTATTGCCAAGGTTTGACATTATTAGGGGGAGAACCTTTTTTAAATACTCAAGTATGCCTATCCTTAGTTCGTAAATTACGAAGTGTCTATGGACAGTCTAAAGATATTTGGTCATGGACAGGTTATACTTGGGAAGAATTACAGTTAGAAACAGCCGATAAAAAAGCGTTACTACAAGAACTTGATATTTTAGTAGATGGACGATTTGATATAAAAAAAAGAGATTTAACATTGCAATTTAGAGGAAGTTCGAATCAAAGAATTATTGACGTACAAAAGTCTTTACAAGATGGGCAAGTTGTTTTATGGGATGGATTAAGAGATTCATGAAAGATTAGATGAACTTGACGATATTCTTTTATACTCGTAAAATAGATACTATGTTTTTTAAGGAGTTATGTGTATGAAGATATCAACTATTTCAAAATTCTCATTAGTGAGTATTTCGACATTATTAATGTCTCATTTAGCCATTTCCCCAGTACTACCTAAATTATACGAGTATTACCATGGGATGAATCCAGAACTAGGATTGGCTTCTGTGGAAAGTTTAGCAACCATTCCAGCAATGATGATTACGATTTTTGTGTTACTTAGTAATCTTGTCATAAATAAAATCGGGAAAAAGAATACGGTATTATTAGGGATTGGTTTGATTATTATTTTTGGACCACTTCCAGCTTTTTTAACGAATTTTAAATTAGTGATGATGAGTCGAATGTTGTTAGGAGCAGGAATTGGATTATTTAATTCTTTATCCATTAGTTTGATGAGTGACTTTTTTGAATCGGATGAAAAAGCAACAATGATCGGGATGAGAACGGCTTTCTTAAATATTGGGAAAGCACTAACGACATTTTTATCGGGTTATTTATTACTATTTGGTGAACGTGCGGTATTTTTAACTTATCTAATTGCGATTCCGATTTTCTTGTTATTTTATCGATATGTTCCAAACTCTTCAGTTGAACAACTTAATAAGAAAAAAGGTAACATTCGTTTAGCAACTATTGTGTTAATACTACTTACCTTTTTAGTAGGGGTGAGTTATATGGGATTAACTATAAAGATTCCATCTCTTATTTTAACACACTATCAATTAGAGGTTGCTCTATCTCGTAATTTATTAACGATTTTAGCACTCAGTGGTACGATTGCTGGTTTTATTTTTGGAATGTTATTGAAGAAAATTGGAGATTTAACATTGCCGATGATGCTATTTAGTATGGCGATGGGTAGTTTAATCTTTATTTTCTTTAAACATATCGTTCTTTATTATGTAGCGAGCGTTTTAATAGGGGTAAGTTTTGTAGGTACGATGTCTTATATTTTCTATTTTATTTCGAAAATTTTTGAAAAAGAGGAGATTCATTTAACGACGAGTATTGTGTTAGTTGGTGGAAATATTGGGGTGATTTTGACACCTGTTGTGATGACAAAATTACCTGAATGGATGAATTGGAATCCGTTTATTGCGCCATTTTATATGGCAAGTGCCTTTATGGGCATTGTTGCAGTTATTAGCGGATGGTATTTATTAAAAAAATAATTTTTAGAAAAAGAGTTTTTGATAGTAGTATTAGGAAGCCAGCAGCCTTGCTGTGCAAATCTCATACTACTGTAGAAACTCTTTTCTTTAGCCTCAAGTATGAAAAAATTCTAAAAGAAGTTGAAATTTCAAGATGAATTCGAGTAGAAAGCATAGCAATTTCTATTGAAACTCTTTATAATATATCTGATAACAAAAAACAAAGGAGCGATTATGCCTCAAGGAAAAATTATTCGAGCCTTAAGTGGCTTTTATTATATAGAGTCCTCACAACAAGTGTACCAAACTCGAGCACGTGGAGTTTTTAGAAAAAGAGGGCAGTCTCCATTGGTGGGAGATATTGTGGATTTTACAAGTGATTCTCTGGAAGAAGGAGTATTAGAGAAAATTTATCCTAGGAAAAATGCTTTAGTTCGTCCACCTGTTTCAAATGTAGACATTGGTGTAGTGGTGATGTCTGCTGTGGAACCAGATTTTTCAACGCATTTAGTGGATCGATTTTTAGTGTATTTAGAAGGTATGGAAATTCAACCCGTTTTATTAATTACGAAGGTAGATTTATTAACTTCAGAACAATTACAACGGTTAGAAGCAGTGAAAAAGAAATACCAAGAAGTAGGATATGAAGTATGGTATTCTTCAGAAGTAAAAGATCATCAAAGTGAATTTTTAGCTCCCTATAAAGGGAAACTAGTTGTCTTTTTAGGGCAATCTGGGGTTGGAAAGTCAACAATGTTGAATCAATTAATTCCAGAGTTAAATCAAGAAACTGGAGAAATTTCTAGCGCATTAGGTCGAGGGAAACATACGACTAGACAAGTTTCTTTACATGAAGTAGAAGAAGTTTGGATAGCAGATACCCCTGGATTTAGTACGGTAGACTTTATTGGTGTGGAAAAAGAAGACCTTCCGTATTTGTTTCCTGAATTTGAAGAATACTCTTCTCAATGTAAATTTAGAGAATGTTCTCATCAACATGAACCTCATTGCGGCGTACAAGAAGCTGTAAAAGAGGGGAAAATTTGGCAAGAGAGATATGACCATTATCAAGATTTCTATGAAGAAATTAGCCAAAGAAAACCAATGTATCAAAGAAAAAAATAATTATTATAAAGGAGTCAAAAACATGAAAGTAGCACCTTCAATTTTAAGTGCAAATTTTGCAACATTAGGAGAAGACGTTAAGAAAGTAGAACAATTAGGAGCAGACTGGATTCATATCGATGCAATGGATGGTCAATTCGTTCCTAACTTAACACTTGGACCAAATATTGTAGAAGGACTTCGTCCAATTACAACATTAACATTAGATTGTCATTTAATGGTTCAAGAACCTGAGCGTTTTGTAAAGGAATTTGCAAAAGCGGGTGCGGACTATATTTCTGTTCATATTGAAGCAACTAATCATATTCATCGTACCTTACAATTGATTAAATCCGAAGGAGTAAAAGCAGGGATTGTGATTAATCCAGGAACTCCAGTGAGTGCGATTAGTGCTGTATTAGGAATGGTTGACTTAGTACTAGTGATGACTGTTAACCCAGGATTTGG
>CAUQAL010000014.1:0-24413 GCA_963515985.1 uncultured Granulicatella sp. | reverse complement strand
ATGAACTTACTTCTTCCATTTAAAAACCTCCATTCTATTTTAATAATTCTTTTGCAGCTTGATACTGTGTATCATTTTCTTGAATTAATTGTCTTACACTATTCATTAATTTTTGCGCTGTCTCTTCATCTACTTCTCCTGTTACAGTTAACCCCTCTTTTTGTTGATAAGCTTTTATTGCCTCTTGAGTAGCACTATCAAAATAACCGTCAGCAGTAACAGAATATCCTAACCCTTTTAAGATTGTTTCGACTGAAAGGACATTTTGAGAAACGGAGCCTTCTTTTAATGTTTCTCTTGCATCAATAATTTTTAAAAAGGCATAATCCGGTAAATTTACTTCTTTTGTTGGAGTTACTCCTTCTTTATGAATCCAATTTCCATTTGGAGTTAACCATTTAGCATTTGTATATTTTAATTCACTATTATCCGAAATATCAATTACACTTTGAACAGTTCCTTTACCGTAAGTTTTTGTTCCTACAATTTGTGCTCCAGCACCTTCTTTTACCGCTGCAGCAAGAATTTCAGAAGCACTAGCACTTCCTTCGTTTACTAAAAGAACATAAGGTTGAGTAATTTTAAATTTTCCAATATCAGAAGAAGCTTTGTAAATCTTCTTCTCACCAAATCTGTCTTCTACTTGAACAATTGGTTCACCGTCTTTTAAAAACATATTCGCGACTTTATAGGCTTGATCTAATAATCCACCAGGGTTGTATCGAACATCGAATACAAATGCTTTAGCGCCTTTATCGGTTAAATCTTTCACTGCTTTTTCTAATTCTTGAGCGGTATTTTTTGCAAAACTAGTAATGCGAACATGACCAATTGTGGCGTCCTCTTTATCTAATTCAGCTTTTACAGTATTAATGGCGATACTTGCTCTAGTTAATTTAACTTCTAAAGAAGTTCCAGCACGTTCAATAGTTAACACAACATCTGTACCGACTTCTCCACGTACTTTTTTTACAACTTCAGAAATGGTCTTACCAGTCATATCTTCGCCATCAACTTTTGTAATCACATCATCTGCTTGAAGGCCTACTTGTTGTGAAGGACTTCCTTCCATTGTTGTACTAATTACTACTCGACTTTGATCTGATTTTAATTCCGCACCAATTCCACCAAATGCTCCATTGACCGTTTCATCTAATTGTGCTGTTTCATCATTTACTAAATAAGTAGTATAAGGATCTCCAACTGATTCTGCCATTCCTTTTAAGGCACCTTGAATTAATTGTTCATTGGTAATATTTTTATCTAAATAATTTTGTTTTAAATAATAAAATACTTTCTCAATTTGAAATAATTCTTGCTTAGAAAATGCATGTGCTTGAGTTTGATTACTAATTAGTTTTGGTAACTGTGTCCAAATTATACCAATCGTCAATCCTACAGAAACGATAATTGATGCAATCATTGAAACAATAAAAACCCATAGTCGAATTCCTTTTTTAGGTTTATTAACAACTTTTTCTTGATTTTCTTCCATACATTTACCTACACATTAACCGTTATGAACTGTTTCTAAAGCAATTTCCATCATTTCATTAAATGTTTTTTCACGTTCTTCAGCAGTTGTTTCTTCACCTGTTAAAATATGGTCACTAATCGTTACAATTGCTAGAGCTTGTTTCTTATGTTGTGCCGCTAATGCATATAAACCAGCAGCTTCCATTTCAATTGCTAGTACGCCATATTCTTGTAATTTTTGTTTATTTAATTCAGCATTGTAGAAACGATCTGAGGATAAAATATTTCCAACATGTACAGTTGCATCACGTTCTTTAGCTAAATGATACGCTTTATCTAATAAATCAAATGAAGCTAAAGGTGCGAAGTTTACTTGTCCTTGGAAAATATTTGTAATAATTGATGAATCTGTTGTAGCTCCTTGAGCTAATACGATATCACGAACATTTACATCAGGTTGAATTGAACCAGCTGAACCAATACGAATAATCTTTTCAACACCAAATTCAGTATATAATTCATTGGCATAAATCATCATTGAAGGAATACCCATTCCACTACCTTGAACAGATACTCGTTGTCCTTTGTATAAACCTGTATATCCAAACATATTTCTTACGCTATTATATTGTTCGACATCTGTTAAATAATGTTCCGCAATGTATTTTGCACGAAGTGGATCTCCTGGCATTAATACTACCTCTGCGATTTGTCCTTTTATTGCATTAATATGTACACTCATGTGTGATCTCCTAACTGTCTTATAGACTTAAAATTTTTTTCTTACTGTAGATATTCTACTATATTGTCATTAGAAATTGAAATAGAAAAAATAAATTCATTCGTTTTTAAATTAATTTTTTTTGCTTTAATCGTATTTCCTTCATGAAGTCCCGATAAATTTAGTAGAAAATACTGTTTTTCAGTATTTAATTGAAACCATTCAGGAAACTCCATTTGTTGTAATCTACCTAAAGCTAAAAATACTGGTAACGAGAAACCGCCTAATTGAACAGACTGTATTTTTAATTGAATAGCTCCTTCTTCGGTTACATATGGTACAGTCGTCATTTTATAAGGAACAGTAACCCCTAATGCTGTAGCATCTCCAGTAATTTGAATGACTGAATCATTCATCACAAAGTTTGGAAAACTTGGATTTTCTATTTGATTCTTTTTCGTAACAATCTCTAAAATATTTTGAATTTCCGTTTTACTTAAAGTTACTTCCATCCAATTCTCTCCTTGTTCTACAATTTGCGTTGTTGAAACTTGATGTTTAGTTCGGCTAGGAATTAATGAAGAAATCATTACGAATAAATTGAATGCCATTAAAGCAAGAAAAGCGATTTTCCAGTAATTCCATCTTTTAATTGTTCTTCTTGACGGTGTCATTCTACCACCTCTTTCCTATTTGTGAAAGCAATTTTATAAAATATTAACTCATTCTTCTAAAAGAAACGCTTGAAATACATTATTTCCTAAAAACTTTCCTTTATGAGTTAAAGCAATTCCGTCTGTTGTTAATTGGATCAATTCCTGTTCTAATAAATCCTCAATAATATCTTGATAAATATCATTCATATTTCTTCCAAATCTTCTCTTAAATTCAAGATTAGAAACACCAGACATTTTTCTTAACCCTAAAAACATAAATTCTTCGATTTGAGATTTTTTACTTAGTACATCCTTTTGTAAAATTGGAAGTTGAGAATTCCGTAATGGTTCTAAATAATGTTGGATGGGACCACAATTTTGATAGCGTTCTTGATTTAAATAACCATGAGCACCGGCACCAAATCCTAAATACTCATCTGCTTTCCAGTAATGTAAATTATGCCTTGATTCAAAACCTGGAAGTGCATAATTACTAATTTCATAATGATGCCGTCCAAAACTTTCCATAGAATCCATGGCTAATTGAAACATATCTGCTTCCTCATCTTGTGTTGGCAAAGGAAGTTTTCCTTGTCTCATTAAATTATAAAAAACTGTTTTTTGTTCTAAAATTAAAGAATAAATTGAATAATGTGGTAAATCTAAATTCATTGCTATTTTTAAGCTATCTTCAAAATCTTGAATCGTTTGTTGAGGTAGTCTAAAAATTAAATCAATACTTATATTCTCAAATCCAAGTTTTCGAGCATTTTCTATACTTTCTAAAACTGTCTTTTTACTATGTTTACGTCCAATTTTTTTTAATAATTCATCATTAAAAGATTGAACTCCCATACTAATACGGTTAACCCCATATTCTTTCATCACTTCTAAACGTTCCATTTGTCCATCATCTGGATTTAATTCCATTGTAAATTCGCAATTCTTCTCGAGTGGTAAATAGTGATGAATTCCTTCAAATAATGTTGCTAATTGCTTGGGCGTTAAAGTTGAAGGTGTTCCTCCCCCGATATATAAAGTCTCTAAAGAAGAGATGGAATGAGACTTTGCTCGTAATTGCATTTCTCTTACTAATAAATCAACATATTCATCAACCGGTTGCCCCTCAATAAATACCTTATTAAAATCGCAATAATAGCAAATATGCGAACAAAATGGAATATGAATATAAGCTGCTCTTACTGCGTTCATTTGTTTCTCCTTATTCTTTTGGTTTATTTTCACGAATTTGTTGAATCACTGCTTCATCTGGAGTGATATATGTATTTTGTTGTCCTTCATACACAACAAATCCTGGCTTAGATCCATTTGGTTTTCTTATTTTTGAAACAGAAACATAGTCCACTGGAACAGTTGCTGAATGACGATATTTTGAATAGTAAGCTGCTAACATCGCTGCTTGCCCAATTGTTTCATCGCTTGGACTTGCAGATTCTACAATAACGTGTGAACCAGGAATATTTTGGGCATGTAACCATAAATATTCTTTTTTGGCTTGTTTTAATGTTAAGGTATCATTTTGTAAATTATTTCTACCCACTAAAATTCTTGTACCATCATTTGCGTAGAAAACATAAGGTTTTGAAGGTTTTGTTTTTTGTTTTCCTTTTTTCATTGCGGAACGCTTTAAGTAACCACTTGCTACTAATTCTTCGCGAATAATTTCTAAGTTTTGTACATCTGCTTCTTCAATTTGATATAGTACTTGTTCTAAATATTGAATTTCTTGATGAGTAACTTCCTGTTGTTTTTCAATATGTTCAATTGAATTTCTTAATTTTTGATATTTTTTAAAATAAGCTTGTGCATTTTGAGAAGGTGTTAACCATGTAGACAATTGAATCGTCAGTAATTCATTGTTATCGTAATAATTCTCCACTTGAATTTCAGTTTGGCCTTTTTCTATTTTGTACAGGCAAGTATTTAATAACTCCCCTTTAATACGGTATTGTTCTGCTTTCTCACTCTTTTGTAAATCTTCTTCAAATTTAACCAATTTTTCGCGATTTTTTTTTAATTCTGATTTCAACATTTGAAGTAAATTTCCTGCCAACTGTTGAATTTTCTCTTCCTGAACTTTATGAACATAATAGGCAGTTAATAATTCAGATAATGTTTCAAAAGATTGATTTTCAGCATTTTGGAAGGAATAATATGGACAAACTGTGAAATAGCTTTTTCCATTCGAAAGTTTTGCTAAAGTGGGAGTTGGCTTTTCATTATTTTGTTCCAAAAATTTCCATAAACTCTCAGCAATCGTCTCATCAAACATCATGGAACGTTCGACAATTTCATTTGCTGTTAATGTACTCATCCCTTGAACAAGATTCATTAATGATTTTGCGAGTGTTTCTTGCGAAAGTTCTCTATTTAATCTGGCATCTAGTTCAAATAAGGTCATCTCAAATGGATTCATTTTCATTTGATGAGGAGGTAATTGATAAGTAGCCCCCGGTTGTAATGTACGATAAGTATTCTGACTTAATGGGATACGTTTTAAACAATCAATAATTTGCTGGCTTCTTCGATCCACTAAGAAAACATTACTATGTTTCCCCATCATTTCAAGTGTCAAACGCCATTTTGCTTCATCTCCAAGTTCATCCCTTGTGTCCACATCTAAATGAATAATACGGTCAGATCCAACTTGAGTAAAATCTTGAATAATCGCTCCTTCAAGATATTTTCTTAAAATCATACAAAAATTAGGAGCAATTTCAGGGTTATCCCCTTTTTCTGTAATAAATTGGAAACGTGCCATCATGGGATGAGCACATAATAATAGTAAGTAATTTTTACGATTGGAACGAATCGTTAATTGAATTTCATAAGGAAGGGGCTGATGAATTTTACTAATTCTCCCTCCAATAATTTCTTTAGAAACTTCATCCGTCATCCATTTTGTAAATAAACCATCAAATGTCATAAGTTCCTCCATATAGATAAAAAAATAGATTTGAATTTATCTAATTATAAATCCAAATCTATTATATTTTGTTTCGTCGTTAGATTAGATTTTACTGTTAAACTCTACTCTATTGTAACGATTTTTAGAGAATTTATCTACTGATATGATAAGAAAACATAGATAACAAATACAAATGGCTTTCCTACAGTTGCTAAGGACGGCAGCAACCAGCTCTGCTGTTTCATGCCTAAAAATTGAGCCTAAGGTCTCAATTTTTCCTGCACTATAAGCCCATCTGGCTTATAGTGCTAAAGCTACAGAGAAAAGCCATTTGTATTTTGTCAGATGTTGATGTATTTTCGATAAATATGGGATTTTCAACTGTAGATAACATATTTCGACTAATCCTTTTTCAACCTCTTTTTGACTTTCAAATAGATTAATAAGAGTAAAATCAAATTCCATAATAATAATAGAATATGACTAGAAGACATTGCTGATATTTTGAAACTTTCAGCAATAGCTTCAGAATAGATGTATGGTAATACTACAGGAAGTACACGTTCAATATAGGGAATAACTAATATTGGAAATAGTAACAAAGTAGCTAATGCTGTCATCGAACTCTTAAAAAATAAAGTTAAATAATATGCAATCAAGAAACACAAAATGCTACTAAAAAGATAAGAGAAAAACTGTATTAAGCTAACTTCCTTAATAGTTCCTTTAACAATGAAGAAACTTACGATAACTAACAATGATAGAATTGCTTGTAATACACAGTCTATTATCTCAACAATCATAATTTTTTGTGTACTGTTATTTTTGTTTCCCGTTAATAAATAGACGATTTTAGATTCTGAATTCTCGACTTCCATAGAGCCATTTATCAGACCTCCTATCATAAATAAATAAGATGCAATTACCAAAATTTGATTATTAGATAGTATAATATCATTATCATTGATTTCAAATGTTATTAAACTAAGAATACAGATAAATAAAGTAAGCAATAACTGACTTAAAATTTGTATTTTCACAGTAATTAAACTATATTTTTTATACATAAGAGCATATATCATTTCATCCATGTTTCTTCTCCTTCTTATTTTTATACCAAGCTTTAATATACATCATTATAGTTACTATTGATGCTTGAGATAATAATAATAATAAACCATACATTTCTGAAGGATTGTTATTTTCTACTCTTCCAAATGCGAATGACTTTGCACCTGTTAAAGGAAATAAATTTTCAAGCGTCGGAGAAACAATTCTCAATATGCCTGATAAAGTTATAACAAGAATACTTACAATAATAATGACAGACGGAATAGGCTTTCTTGTTATCTTTACTAAAAACATTGAAAGTAATGTCAGTGTTATGGAAAAGATAATAATTCTTAACGTTACTTCTAAAACAAGACCTAAGTTAAGATAATTTTGTAATGTTTCATCTAACATTGCATAGAGCATCGCACTATTTATTAAAGATAGAACAACCGTCAATATACTAGATACAATTATTCCAGAACAAATCTGACCTGTTAAAACTGTCTGCCATTTTGGTGTTAATAGTTTAGTAAATGATTCCTGTCCAAATTTATACTCCGTAGATAGAATCAGTGCAAATAAGATTGGAAAAAATAATATACTAGATTGGTAAGGAGAAGATAATATCGCATCTCTTACTGTTTGAAACTCTGTTAATTGACTAGTCGTATCTTCTAGTATAAGAATTTCTGTATTCCCATTTGCTATCGCATTAATTACTTGAATATTTTGAAAGGTAAAGAATACACTGATTCCAATCAAAATTGCTACTCCCCTCCAAAAGAGTGGCAATGAGAATATTTTGTATAATTCACTACTTATATTTTTCATAAAAGTTTAACCCCCTTTAATTTATAACAGATTTAAAATAGGCTTCCTCAAAAGAGCCATATTCTTCAAGAACATCTTTGCTACTACCATCAATTACTATCTTACCATTTGATAATCCTACAATTTTATCAACTGTAAGTTCTAATTCATTCATATAATGACTTGTGATTAAAACTATTTTACCGTCTCTAACAAATTCTCTTAGAAACTCTCTAACCCATCTAATTCCATCTGGATCGAGTCCATTAATGGGTTCATCCAAAATAAGTATTTTAGGATTCGCTAAAATAGCCGTAGCCAGCCCCAATCTTTGTTTCATTCCAAGGGAGTAGTCTTTTATCCTTTTATTACCAACATCATGAAGACCAACTAATTTTAAACATTCTAAACATCTCTTCTTATCTATACCACTAGTTAAAGCAATCCACCTTAAGTGACTATAGGCTGTCCTTGTTGGATTTGGTTGAAAACTATTTAAAAATGCACCTACATATCTAAAGGGGTATTTACCTAATTCTTCATAACTTTTTCCATCAAAAGTCGCTCTGCCTTCATCTGGGGAAATCAAACCTAGTAATATTTTTATTAAAGTCGATTTACCAGATCCATTTGGACCAATTAGTGCCGTTATTTCTCCCTCTTTTGCCGTAAACGAAACTTCTGAAAGAACACTCTTATTACTAAAACCTTTGTTAATTTTCTCAAATTGTATCATTTATCTTTTCCACCTTTTACAAATATAATTTTTGAGACTTAAATAAATTAATTGGTATACCATCAAATTCCATATGTATGTTGTCTACACTTCTTGTTATACAAAATAAATATCAGAAAAATATCAGAAATTCTTATCATAGAAATAGATATAAAAGTAAATCAAACCAATAAAAAAATCGCCACCTTAAACAAGATGACGAAAGTAGTTATTAATTTAAAGTTTGAAGATTATCATAGTTGAAAACTAAAGACTAGACTGGTATAGAAATAGTGACAAGAGCACCATTCTCAAAATTACTCAAATTTATTTCTCCACCATGGATTTTTGCTACCCGATTAACAAATGCTAATCCAATTCCGAAATGATTTCCTTGTTCTGAATTTGTTTCCTGATTGTCTTCATAGAAAAGTAAGCCATATTTTTCAAGTATATTCTCCGAAAATGAGGAATCGCTATTCCATATGGAAATGTAAAAATTATTATCTATTAACTGATATTCTACTCTTATTACTGGATAATTGCTTGTGGAATGGTCAATCGCATTATTGATAATATTTAGGATAGCTCGTAGGAATAGATTTAGATTAAGTGTTAAGTTAATAGAGATTGGTAGGTTATTTAAAAATTGGATTTTAGCCTTTTTATCAGTACGTAACTTAATTTCTTGTTCAAATAATTCAACTAAGTAATCCGATGAGAAACTCTCCCAATTAGAAGTATCATTATAGAATGTTTTAGAATAATTGATTAGTTGGTTAAAGTATTTATTAAGTTGTTGGCTAGCAAGTTCGATATCTCCTAAACATTGCCCGATATTTCCAGTAATATCCAAAGATTTTAAAAATTGAGCATTTCCTTGAATAATTGTTAAAGGTGTCTTCAAATCATGCGCTGCAGCTGAGACTTGAAACATCAATTCCTTTTTTTGCTGTTTTTCAGATTGAATCATTTTTTTAATCGTTGACTGCATTTCCTGAATTTTTTGTCTTGTTTCAATCAGTTCAATTAAAGTTAACTTAGCTGAGGATTGTTCATTTATATCCCCAAATAGACTTTGATTGTAAACAATATTTGTTTCTTGCTTGATCTTTTCTAAAAGATTGCTAATATTTTTAGCAATAATAGAAAACAAAATAAGACTAATATAAATCCAAGAAATCGTGCTGAAATAAATGGTAAATGCCCCTGCATTTTTTTCAGTAATATTAGTAAATGCAGTAAATAACATAGGTAGAAAATAAAATAGAAAAAGACTAATAAGAAATTGCCTTAAAATCTTAAAGTATGTTTGTCTAATCAGTTGGTTAAAAGTCAGAGCGTTATCCACTGATAACCACCTCCCCAGATTGTTTTAATTGGATTAATTTCATAAGGTTTTAATTTTTGCCTGATTTGGTATACATACTCTGTAATTGACCTCCCCTGAGTTTCAGAATCATGAGGGTAAAGATAATCAAAGAGTTCTTCGTTTGAAAATATTCTATTCGGATTGCTGGAGAGTAACAAAATTAATTGGAATTCTCTTTTTGTAGTGGGAATATGTATATCCGCAATTCTAAGTTCTTCTTTCGTTTTATCAATTGCCAATGCTCCAAATTGTAGAATCTCACTAGAATTATTATTGCGTACTTCTCGACGGATATGCATCTGTACTCTAGCTACTAGTTCAGGTATGCTAAATGGTTTTGTGATATAGTCATCTGCACCGGACTGTATGCCATATACAATATCTTCTTCTAAATTTTTGGCTGTTAAAAATATGATTGGAACAGTAATAAATTCTCGGATATACTTACAGATTTCAATTCCATCGTGGGGCATCATGATATCTAAAATAATTAAATCATAGCCGATAAAATGACAGATATCAATTTCAGGAATAGTAGTTCGTGTGTCCACGACAAAGTTTTTACTCTCTAGAACATTTTTGATAAGTCTTAAAATAGCAATATCATCATCTACGACTAGAACTTTAGATTTCATAATTGACTCTCCTTTGAAAATATATTTCAAACATATTCTAGCATAATTTAATGATAGTCTACAATAAACTATTGTGAACACAAAATAGTATAGCTCTCCACTAAAAGCTCAGTTTTAAACGTCCACTCATAAACTTTCGTCAAAATAAAATTGGCTTTTCTCTGTAGCTTTAGCACTATAAGCCAGATGGGCTTATAGTGCAGGAAAAATTGAGACCTTAGGCTCAATTTTTAGGCATGAAACAGCAGAGCTGTTTGCTGCCGTCCTTAGCTACTATAAGAAAAGCCATATTTTATATTTTTATTTCGCTAGTAATTGTGCAATTTCAATAATGACATCTCGTGCTTTTTCCATTGATTCTACAGCGACGAATTCATATCGTCCATGGAAGTTTTCTCCACCTGCAAAAATGTTTGGAGTTGGTAAGCCCATAAATGAAATTTTAGAACCATCTGTACCACCACGAATTGGTTCAATAATTGGCGTAATTGATAAGTTTTCCATTGCTTTTTGAGCAACTTCAACAGCTCTAAAATCTTTTTCAATAATTTCAGCCATATTGTAATATTGATCTTTCATATCAATTGAAATGCGATTACTATCTAATGATGCGTTTAGTCGATCTGCAACTAATTGTAAATATGCTTTTTTCGCTTCAAATAATTTACGATCATGGTCACGAATAATATAGACTAATTTTGCTTCTTCAACGACACCATTAGCATACATTAAGTGATAGAATCCTTCACGACCAGAAGTATGTTCTGGTACTTCAAATTCAGGTAAAGCATTTTGGAATTGACGTGCAAGTTCTAAAGCATTCACCATTGTATCTTTTGCGGTTCCCGGGTGAACATTTTTCCCTTGGATTGTAATTTCAGCTTGAGCAGCATTGAAACTTTCGTATTCTAATTCTCCTACTGGGCCTCCATCCATAGTATAGGAAAAGTCACAGCCAAATTCTTCCACATCAAATAAATCAGCACCACGTCCAATTTCTTCGTCTGGACCAAATGCTACACGAATTTTTCCGTGTTCAATTTCAGGATGAGCTAATAAGTATGCACCTGCAGTGACAATTTCACTAACACCTGCTTTATCATCAGCACCTAATAATGTTGTACCATCTGTTGTAATTAATGTTTTCCCAACATAATTTTTTAAATTTGGAAAATCTTTTGGAGATAAAACAAATTTACCTTCTTTATCTAATACAATAGCTTCTCCATCATAATTTTCATGGAATTGTGGTTGTACATTACGAGCTTCAAAATCAGCTGTATCTACGTGAGCAATAAAACCAACAACTGGTACTTCTTTTGCAGTTGTAGCTGGAATTGTTGCCGTTACGAAACTATTTTTAGGATTTAATCTTACATCTTGATATCCTAATTCTACTAATTCTTCTACTAAGTCTTTTAAAAACTCTGTTTGACTTGGTGTTGATGGAACAGTTGCGCTTGCTTCATCTGAACGAGTTTCTTTTTTTACATAACGAATAAAACGATCAATTAATTGATTTGGCATATTACATTCCTTCTTTCTTATAAAAATTCAAATGGATCTGTATCAATCGTACTTTTAATCACTGATACATTCCAATTTTCTTCTTGATTCCATTGTACAAGCCAGTTCGCTAATTTTTCAATACAAACGACTTCAATATGATGTCCTGCGTCCACTAATAACATTGGTGACTCTTGAATATCATGAGCTACATGATACGTAATATCACCTGTTACAAATGCATCTGCCCCTTTACCTACAGCTGCTTGGTAAAAACTTCCACCAGAACCTCCTAGAACGGCAACTTTACGAATCTTGTCTAACGAACGATTTCGTGGAGTGACAAAACGTAATCCTTTTAATTGGAATTGATTTTTTACATAAGTGACAAATTCTTCCACAGATAATGGTTGAGGTAATTGTCCAATTCGTCCAATTCCTAGTGTTTTTGAATCATTTTCTAATGCCCAAACTTCATAAGCTGGAACTTCATAAGGATGACTTGCTTTCATAGCAGTAATAATAGCATCCACTTGATTTTCATAACAAATAACTTCTACTTTTTCCTCAGCTACTTCTTCTGCTTGATTCACTTGTCCAATTGCTGGGTTCGCTCCATCAGTTGGTGTAAAGCGTCCTACTCCACTAGTTGTAAAACTACATTCCTTGTAACAATCACCGATTTGTCCTGCTCCTGCTTCATGCATTACTTGTCGAACTGCGTTTGCTTGTTCTTTTGGTACAAAAACTGCAATTTTCATTTGGCGAAGTGTTCCTGTTGGAGATAGTACTTCTACTTTTTCTAATTGCAATACTTCACTTAACCAATCATTGACCCCACCTGAAACAACATCCAAGTTTGTATGAGCCGCATAAATCGCAATATCATGTTTTAAAATTTCTTGATACATTTTATGTTGCGGATTCATCAAATCAAATTGTTGTACTGGTCTAAAAATTGGAGGATGATGCGCTATAATTAAATTAACATTTTTTTCAATCGCTTCTTGAATGATTGAAGGACGAATATCTAACGTCGTCATCACTACTCGAACTTCTTGATTCCAATCCCCAAAATGTAACCCAATTGGGTCTTTACCCATGGCTAAAGACTTCGGAACTCTTTGTTCAAATTTACGGATAATTTCTCTAACATTTGGCATTGTCAATCAATCCTTTCAATTCAAGATATTGATGGTTAAATGTTTCTACTTTTTCAGTTGGAAGTTCTTTGCTCTGTTTCAATTGCGCTAAAATTTCTTCAATTTTACGTAATTGTCGTTCCCATTTACGAATCACTAAATCCGTTGGGTTCTCAATTAATTTTGGACCGAATTTAATTTGCGTTGCTGTTAATGGGACACTCTCTTCTCTTTTTTCAGCTACAATAATTTCATATAAGCGATGATGATCTTCCACTACAACTTCTTCTAAAATTTCATAGTGATGGTCCACTAACCACTGTCTTAATAAATGTTCAGCAACATTTGGCTGCAACACTAATCTTTCTTTACCAGTTAAAGTTCCATTTACTCGACCTTGTTCTAAAATACGAGCAATCAATTCTCCGCCCATTCCACAAATAGAAATGGCTGTAACTTCGTCATTAGAAGTAACAACATCCAATCCATCTCCTAAACGAACAGAAATTTTATCGTTTAAAACATAATCTTGAACGGTTTGCATTGCAGACTCGTAAGGGCCTTTTACAACTTCTCCAGCAATTGCATTAGTGATCAATCCTTGCTGAATGGCATACACCGGTAAATAAGCATGGTCAGAACCAACATCACATAATAACGACACTCCTTCTAAAAAAGAAGCTACTGTTTTTAGTCTTGGGCCTAATTCTACCGACATTTCTTACTCCTTTCTTTCCATTAGGAAATAAATAAAACTTTTACACCAATACTTTTTAAATAAGCTACTGTCTCAGCATCAGCGGAATAATCCGTAATTAAATGAGTAATCATGGAACAATCTGCAGTGTGGAAATTGGATTCTCTTCCAACTTTAGCTCCTTCAGCAACAACAATCTTAGGACCATTCGTCCGTTCTAAAATGACACGATTGACTGCTGTTTCAGGTAAAGCAACAGTCGTAATTCCATTTTTATTAATGCCACCGACACCTAAGAAACAAATATTTGCACGAGCTTTTGAAAAAGAATTAATGGCAAAATCTCCGACTAAAGATTTCTTTTGCTCAAAAATTTCTCCTCCACTTAAAACAATAGACGCTTTTGAGGAGGCCTTCTTAAAAATAGAACGACCATTATTCGTTAAGATTGTTACATTCTCGTCTGCTAAATAATTCAATAATAAAAAGGCTGTAGAACCTGAATTAATAAAGACCATATCATGTTCGCGAACTAAGCCAGATGCTCGGCGTGCAATATTTTTCTTAGTGGAATTGTATTGTTTTTGTTCAATATTTTCTTTTTCGATTTTACCAGTAATATATTTTGCTCCACCATAAAAACGTTCAATCAGTCCTTGATCTTCAAAACGTTGTAAGTCTCTACGGATTGTAATTTCAGAAACTTCTAATCTGGCAGATAATTCTTCCACAGATAATTGCCTATGTTCCTGTAATAATTTCAAAATTTCTTGTTGTCTTTTAAACACAACACCTTTGCTATTTTTCATTAGTATTCGTTCCTTTTTTCTCTATGAAGAACAGAGGAGAAGCCCTCATTGACGACTTCTCCATTGTTCATTGATTTTAGCGAATTTTTAATGATAATTCTTGTAATTGTTGTTCAGATACTGGACTTGGTGCTTGTGTCATTGTATCCATTGCTGAACCGTTTTTAGGGAATGCAATTACTTCACGGATGTTATCTTCTCCAGCTAATAACATAACTAAACGGTCTAATCCTAATGCAATTCCTCCATGTGGTGGGAATCCATAATCTAATGCATCCATTAAGAATCCAAATTGTTCTTGTGCAGATTCTTTTGTGAATCCTAATACGTTAAACATTGCTTCTTGCATGTCTCTTCTATAAATTCTTAATGAACCTCCACCTAATTCGTATCCATTTAATACAATATCATAAGCTTGAGCTTTAGCTGCTGCTGGATCTTCTAATAAAGCATTGAAATCTTCATTTACTGGACGAGTAAATGGATGGTGCATTGCAACATAACGATTTGCATCTTCGTCATATTCTAATAATGGCCAATCAACAACCCATAAGAAGTTGAATTTAGATTGATCAATTAATTCATGTTTTCTACCGAAGTGTAAACGTAATTCTGATAATGATTGAGCTACAACACTTGGTTTATCCGCACAGAAGAAAATAATATCTCCCACTTCTGCATCTAAACGTTCTCTTAATGCTGTTTCTTGGTTTACTAAGAATTTAGCGATTGGTCCTTTTAGACCATCTTCTTCAACTTTCAACCAAGCTAATCCTTTAGCACCGTATTTAGCAACAAATTGTGCTAAGCTATCCGCATCTTTACGTGAATATTCATCTGCTAATCCTTTTAAGTTTAAGGCTTTAACATGTCCACCATTTTCAACAACTGTACTGAACACTTTTAAGTCAGAATCTTTTACAATATCTGCTACATCAATTAATTCTAATGCAAAACGAGTATCTGGTTTATCATTACCATAACGGCTCATTGCTTCAGCAAATGAAAGACGTGGGAATGGAGTTGTTACTTCTACTCCTAATGTATCTTTCATCACTTTTTTCAATAAACCTTCCATCATTTCTTGAATTTCTTCAGCTGATAAGAAACTTGTTTCAATATCAACTTGTGTAAATTCAGGTTGACGGTCTCCACGTAAATCTTCGTCACGGAAGCAACGAACGATTTGGTAGTAACGGTCTAATCCCCCACCCATTAATAATTGTTTAAAAGTTTGAGGTGATTGTGGTAAAGCATAGAAACTTCCTTCATGTACACGAGAAGGTACTAAGTAGTCACGAGCTCCTTCTGGAGTTGATTTTGCTAAGTATGGAGTTTCTACATCGATAAATCCTTCAGTATCTAAATATTCACGAATCGCACGAGTTGTTTTATGACGTAAACGTAAGTTTTCTAAGACAGGTTTACGACGCATATCTAAATAACGATATTTCATACGTAATTCATCTGAAGCTACTTTGTCATCTTCAATGTAAATTGGTGGAGTTTTAGCTTTCGCTAATAATTCAACTTGGTGAACTTCTAATTCCATTGATCCTGTTTTTAAGTTTGGATTTGTTAATCCTTCTCCACGTAATGCAACGGTACCTGTTACTTCAATAACGTACTCTGGACGTAAGGTATCTGCAATTTCAAAAGCTGCTTGGTTATGTTGTGGGTTAAATACCACTTGCATCACACCTTCACGGTCACGTAAGTCGATAAAAATGACTCCACCATGGTCACGACGTTTTTGTACCCAACCATGTAATGTAATTTCTTTTCCTACTAATTCTTCTGTGACTAATCCACAATAAATTGATCTCTTTTTCATACAAATCCCTACTTTCTATTTTCCAAAATATTCATCAATTGCTGTTGTATCCATTGTTGCTTGGCGGAATAGACTATCAAAATCTTCATATACATCTGCTAAGTCAACTTTTACTTCTTTACCAGTGCTCATTACTTTTAGTGGAACTTGACGACTTGCCAATTCTTCTTCTCCTAAAGTAATCACAACTTTTGCTCCATATTTTTGAGCATTTTTAAATTGAGGTTTTGCTTTTCTACCGAAGAAATCACGATCTACAGAATAACCTTGTTGGCGTAAAGAGATAGAAAGTTTTAATACTTCCTCTTCCGTTTCTTCTCCTAACCCAACAATATAAGCATCTAATTCTTGTAAATCAGGAATTTCTACTTGTTCATCTTTCATTAATAACACAAGTCTTTCCATTCCTAATCCAAATCCGAATCCTGGTGTTTCTGGTCCATCTAATTCTTGAACAAGACCATCATAACGTCCTCCACCACAAATCGTTGTTTTAGCGCCAAATGATTTTGAATCCGTCATAATTTCAAAAATCGTATCTTGATAATAATCTAATCCACGAACCATTGTTTCATCAATTTCAAATGGAATTTCTAATGCTTTTAGATATTGTTGCACTTTTTCAAAGTGAATACGTGCTTCATCTGATAAAAATTCTAAAATACGTGGTGCATTTTTTACGATTTCAATATCACGTTTATCTTTACTATCTAATACACGTAATGGATTTTTGTGAAGACGATTTTTAGAATCTTCACTTAATTCTTCAGTAAATGGTTCTAAATAATCAATTAAAGCTTGACGATATGCGATACGATCTGCTGTTTTTCCAAGTGAATTAATCACTAAACGCATATTGGATAAGCCAAGTTCTTTTAATAAATCCCATGCCATTGCAATTGTTTCAACATCTGTTGCTGGATTTGTTGAACCAAATACTTCCACACCTAATTGGTGGAATTGTCTTAAACGTCCTGATTGTGGACGTTCATAACGGAACATTGGAGCCATGTAATAAACTTTATAAGGTTTCTTATGTTCTGGTCCAAATAATTTATTTTCTACATACGCACGAACGATAGCTGCTGTTCCTTCTGGACGTAATGTAATATGACGGTCACCCTTATCATAAAAGTCATACATTTCTTTAGAAACGATATCCGAAGTATCACCCACACCTCTACTAAATAATTCATAACTTTCAAACATTGGTGTACGCATTTCTTCAAATTGATAATCGCCTAAAATAATGCGAGCAGTTTCTTCAATATAGTGCCAGATTTTTATTTCCTCTGGTAATAAATCGGCTGTTCCTTTTGGTTTTTGAATCATTTTATCCCTACTTTCTATGTATAAAAAATATGTAAAAAAATCCTGACTCAAATGAATGAGTCAGGACGATTATTTCGTGGTACCACCTAAATTTGAATAGAGCAATCCTCTATTCCTCTACTAAATAACGGCTCCTTTGCCGGAATAACTTTGCATTATTCTCCTCCAGAGTGTCTTTCAATTCTTTCAGTCTTTATGAGAAACTTTCAGCCATGATTTCTCTCTCTAATTGCTGTGAATCTACTTAGCTCCTTCATTGGATTTCCTATGAAATTGATACTAATTTACTAAAAAGTTAACTATTTGTCAAGTAATGTGAATAGAAATGTTAAATTTTGATGATAAATCTTATTTTAATGATTAACCTACTTATTTTTTTACTTTTTCTCTATTCTCTCCATCAATTGACCCTCATTTAACACAATAACATTCGAACAAATCGCTTCAATTAATATCTGATTATGGCTAATCAATACTATGGTCATATTGGTTTCTTCTTGAACTTTTTGTAACACTTTTATAACTTTTTCCTGATTCGCATCATCTAGTGCACTTGTTATTTCATCACAAATCAAGCATTCTGGTTGTGCTAAAATAGCCCTTGCAATGGCACATCTTTGACATTGTCCTCCAGATAATTGATGAGGATATTTTTCTAACCAATTGAATTCTAACTCTAGTTTTATAAATAAATCCTGTATCTTTTGAATCCGTTCTGGACGTTTTTTTATTTTTCGCATAAATCTTAACGGTTCTTCTAAGCTTTTCAATATTGTTTGATTTGGATTAAAAGCTAATAAACTATTTTGGAATAAATATTGAACTCTTCGGTAATAGCTTTGTTTTTCATGAGTCAATACTTCTCTTAATTCTTTTCCTTCAATCAATATACTGCCTTCATATGGAATAAAGCCAGATAAAATTTTTGCGAGTGTTGTCTTCCCTGCTCCTGAATGCCCGATGATTCCTGTTACTTCATATTTTGGAATATCAAGTGTAAGATTTTGAAGAATAACATCCTCATCTTTATAATAATTTGTTACGTTTTTCAATTGGAAAAATGTTTCTTTTATATTATTAGATAAATAATTAAATTTGAAAGTCTTAAGAGGCTCATTCTTTTGTACTACTAATTCTCCCTCTTCTAAAGTCAACACTTTCGTACAAAATTGATACGCTAACTCACGTTGATGCGTCACCATAATCGTTGCAGTATCATATTGCTTTGCAAGATTAACAATTAATTGCATCATCTCCATTTGCAAAGGAGCATCTAAAGCACTAAAAGGTTCATCAGCAATAATTAATTTCGGCTGATTGATAAATGCCATTGCAATCATCACTCTTTGTAGCATTCCTCCAGATAACTCATGTGGATATAATTGTAATACTTTTTCTTCTAATTGAACCATTTTAAGAACTTCAATCATTGTTTGATGATTGGGTTGTACCATTAATTCTTCCAACTGTTGACCGATTGTAAATAAAGGATCTAAACTATGTAGTCCATTTTGGAAAATGATGCCAATATCCTGTCTTAAAAATTCTCTTCTCTTTTTACTAGATAAGGTTAACCAGTTTTCTTCTAAAAACTTCATTTTACTCGCATTCATCATTACCTTTTGATGAATATTACCAAGTAAACATTCTAAAAATGTTGATTTTCCAATACCAGACTCCCCAATAATTCCAATGACTTCTCCTTCTTTAATGGAAAAGTCTAAATCTTTGAGGACTACTTCCTGTCCATATGAAGCATTTAATTGTTTAACGTCAAAAATTGTTTTTCCCATTAGTCTTTTACCAATTTATTCGTAATATGATAGAAATCAGATGGAGAAAGTTCAAAATGATGAATATATTGATTCATTGCTCCATGTAAGTTGACAAATCCAATGTAATCAACAACTGCTTCTTCTCTTGCATAATCTTGAATTTCTGCGACTTCACTACGGATTTTAGCTGCATCTACTTCATGGCCTAAGGTAGAAATTTTTTCATCCAACCACGAGTCTGCATTCTTCACATAGTTTAAAGCTCCATCACTAGATAAAGTTGCATTTAAGAAATAATGAGGGTCTCCCGTTGGCAATGTTAATGCTGAAGCTAATGCAATATCATAATCTAATTGGTTTAATCCATCGACTTTTTCTTGAATATCAATTTTCAAATCAATCCCTAATTGTTTGAATTGTTGTTGGAGTGCTGTAGCAATTTTTTCATTGGCTAATCTCTTATAAGTTTTTAGAACAATTTGTAATGGTTCATTTTGAGCATTCACTAAAATACCATCTGCATTTTTTGTTTGATAGCCAGCTTCTTCTAATAATTTTGTCGTCATTTCTGGTTGATATTGTGTATTAGCAAATGTACCACTTGAATAAATACTTGAATCTAAAAAAGCACCATCTGCAGGAGTGACATGACCTTTTAAGAAGTCTTGTGTCAATTCTTGTTTATTAATCGCAAGTAAAATCGCTTGACGTACTTTTTTATCTTGTAGTCTTGCTTTATTCAATTCTAAATGGTACGTTCTCGTACTTGGTTGATTATATACTTGAACAGAAGAATCTTTTTTTAATGAATCTGCTACATCATCATTTAAGTCTAATCCACCATCAACTTCTTTTGATTTAATCGCTAATTCCAATGTTTTTTGATCTGGAATTAATTGATAATGAACTTCTTTAATCGATGCATTCCCATCCCAATAATGAGTAGAAGCCATTAATGAAATAGAATCATTTGGTTTAAATTCTGTCACTTCATAAGGACCTGTTCCTATAATTTTGTCGGTACTTGTTACATCTACAATAGCTGTTTTAGGATCCACTAATTCATGAATAAATTGAGGACTCGGTTTTTCAGTATGTACTGTAAAAGTTAGTGAATCATTAGCTGCATAAGTAGCTGTTTTAAAAATTTTTCCTGACTTATGGTTTTCTCCTAATCTTTGAAGACTAGCAATAACTGCATCACTAGTCACAGGTTTTCCATTTGAAAAAGTAAGATTTTCTTTTAAATGAATTTCCCATGTTTGATCATCAATTTTCTTATATGAGGATGCTAACCATGGTTCTACATCAAAGTCCTTTGTTAAACGGAATAATGTTTCCCCAATTCCAAAACGAATCGTATACCAACCTTCCCAATCTTTTGCTGGGTCAATTCCGGCTGTGAATTGAGAATATCCAATTTTAAAAGTTGAATTTTGGCTACTTTCTTGTTGTTGTGAGGTTGGCTGTACAGGTGCACATCCCACTAATACTACTGCTGCAATGGTTAATAACATATTTTTTAATTTCATCATGATCTCCCTTTCTGTTGAATCCAATTATGAATTCCGTTAAACATAATAATCGTTATCGTAATCGCAAGTCCTGGAGCAATCATTAACCATGGCGCTTGTTCAAACGATAATCTTCCCTCATTTAACATTGTTCCCCATTCTGGTTGAGGAACTTTTACTCCTATTCCTAAAAAAGATAAAGTTGCTAAACTTAAAATAGTACTCGAAATATTGACGATCATATACGTCACTAATGGTCGTTGAATATTTTTTAAAATCGTCATCATCCGATACCATAATGGTGCTCCTTGCATATACATTACGGTTACATATTCTCGAACTTTAATGTTACGAATTTCTCCTCTTGTTAATTTCGCATAATACGGTAAATAACTAATAACAAGAGCAATGACGCCATTTCTTAATCCTCCACCTAATACTCCAGCTACCGTAATGGCAATCAATAAACTAGGAATGGCTAACAAAATATCTAACATACTTGTTATGATTCTATCGATCCATCCACCAAAGACTCCCGCTAGTCCTCCTAGAAGAATACCGCCTAAATAAGATAATCCAACAATGAACAAAGAAGCACCAATCGAATATCTAGCTCCTACAATCACTCGAATAAAAACATCTCGACCAAAATCATCAGTACCAAACCAATGACGAGAACTTGGTGGACTTAACAAATCATTGGCATTTATCGTTTCGTAGTTTGACAATAATGTACTCCACAATAGTAATGCAACTACTAAAATAATAATTCCAATTCCCCATTTTTCCCTTTTTATCATGTCAACTCACCGCCTTTAATCCGGATATCTGTCCAATTTTGTAATCCATCAGAAATTTGAGTGAGCACTAAATATAAAAAGCTAATACAGACTACAATCATTTGTACGAGTGGATAATCTCTCGAACTAATACTATCCATTAATAACTTCCCAATTCCTGGCCAATAGAAAATGGTTTCTACTACAACGACACCCGCCATTAAAGAACCAAACGATAATAAAATAATGGTCACCATAGTAGGAAATATATTTTTCAATAAATGTCGTTGAAAGATTTTGGACTCCTCTATTCCACGGTAATAAAGCACTTTAACATATTCCTGTTGTAATTCTTGTTCCAACAACGCTGAAAATTGTTGAATAAATTTTGCACTCACTGGAACAACGATCGTAACAATCGGTAATATTAATCCAGTACCACCTTGTTTAGCTAGTAAAGGAACCCATTTTAATTGAACACTAAATACAAACATCAAGAAATAGCCTATCACAAAAGACGGCAATGACATTTTGAAAAATAAAATCATTTGAAAGAGTGATTTTACAATCCGGTTTTGACATCGTACAAAAAATATCGACAATGGAATGGAGATTCCTAGTGAAACCACTAAAGTTATCACTGCCAATTGAATCGTATTCATAGCTGCAGGAATGATTAATTTCTCTGCCCTGATATCTGACATCAAACTCTTTCCAAAATCTCCTTGAAGAAATTTAAAAAGCCAATTTCCATATTGTACAAGTAATGGTTTATTCAATCCCATTTCCTCACGCATGAGTGAAAGAGCTTCTGTAGAGACACGACCTGTTCCAGCTGACATTTTGACAGAAGCTGGGTCACTAGGTGCTAGATGAACGAGTGAAAATACAAAAAATGAAATACCAACAAATAATACAACTATCGTTAAAATTTTTTTCAATACTTTAAACATCCACTGCCACTCCTTACTTTTTAGCACATAGTAAGAATAAAGGTGTTGGATTATAAAATTCATCTTTTTCAAGATAAATTCTCTGGCTAATCGATCGATCAATGTGAAGAGAGTCAACTTCTTGAGTTAATAAATATTGCACATCCCATTGAGGTCGCACTTCGCTAGAAATCATTAAACTTCTTTGAATCATTTCGCATTCTGTTAAAGTATCTTGACTTAAATGATGATGAGCATGATGCTGTGGTAAATGACTCGTATCTGTCATACTAGAAGCACCATAATTCCCATCGATATTTATGAGTAATCCACCTTTTTTTAATACTCGAAGCCATTCCTGATAAGCTTTTGGAACATCTGGTAATGTCCAAGTAACATTTCTTGCAATGACGATATCAAAACTTGCATCTTTAAACTCAAGATTTTGAGCATCCATCACTAAAAATTGAGCATCGAACTTCTCCTGTTTAGCAAATACAGTAGCTAAATGAATCATTTCCTTTGTTAAGTCAATTCCTATTACTGCATGACCCATTTGACTTAAAATGCCTGTAAAAAATCCTGTTCCACATCCAATATCTAAAATTTTTAACTCAGTCTTTTGTGGTAAATATTTTCCAAATTCTGTAATCCATCTGTCTTTTAATGGGCTATGAAATTCTCTTGTTCGTTGTTCTAAAAAAGAGGAACTTCGATTTGTCCAATAATTTTCAACACGTTCTTGTATTGTTTGATCCGATATCATTACGCATCCCCCTTTACAACTTTAATACAAAACATTGGTGTTGCACCGTAATTCAATTGTTCTTCATAATCCCACACTAAATCTCCAAAGTTTTCTTCCGATTCTACTAATATGCCTTCTTGTATAGAAAAATATTTTGTATCCCATTGCGGTCTTAGTTGATAAGTTAAAGGCAATTGTTGAACAATCCAGTCCATTTTTTCTTCATCAACACCCTCACCTTGCCAATAATCTTCTAACTTTTCTTCAATCGCTTGTTGACGCTTTGCTTCAAATTCTTTTTCTAATTGTTCATTTTGAAGAAATGCATACCAATTCGCATCAAAAATAAATAAAGCTCCATTGGCTTTCAACACTCTTAACCATTCTGAATAAGCTTGTTGAGGTTTTTCTAAATTCCAAGTTAAATTCCGACTAACAATGATATCAAAACTTTCTGGTTTAAATTCTAACTTTTGGGCATCCATTTGAATGAGTTCTATACTTGAATCTTTTTTACCATATTTTTGAATATTCTCTTTAGCAACTTCTAGCATTTTTTCGGAAACATCAATACCCGTTATATTGGTATAACCTAACTCTTCTAAAATAATTGTAAAAAAGCCAGGTCCAGTTCCTATATCTAGAACTTTTAGATTTTTATTAGCTGGTAACAATCGTTCAAATTGTTTTTTCCATCTTTCTCTTTGAATTCCCTCTAATTCTTTTTGATTCACTTTAGAATATCCTGAGTAACGATAATTCCAATAATGTTGTATTTCTTCTAACAAGTTCACATTTGTTACTCCCTTTTTACCTTACTTCTATAATTTCTGTTACAAGTTTATCAAAGAGTTTTTAAATTAATGTTAACAAATAATCACATCAGAATAATATTTTCCATTTGGAAGGATGTTAACAAAAAAGAGGCTGGGCAAAAAGTCTCAAAAATAGAAGAAAGCACGTCCTGATTTTGACCGA
>CAUQAL010000013.1:0-24935 GCA_963515985.1 uncultured Granulicatella sp. | reverse complement strand
GTGATTTTAGGAACGGGTGATGCTCATTATGAATCAGCCTTACGCTCATTAGAATATCGCAGACATGATGCTGTAAGAAGCTTAATCATGTTCTCAAGTGAAATGTCTTCAAAAGTATATGCTTCATGTGATGCATTTTTAATGCCTTCTAAAACTGAACCATGTGGCTTATCACAATTAATTTCTATGCGTTATGGAACAGTTCCAATTGTTCATCGTGTAGGAGGATTATATGATACTGTTCAACCATTTGATGGGGTTCATGGAACAGGATTTACATTTGAAAGTTTTAATTCAGGAGATTTATTAGATGCAGTAAGACGTACAAAAGAAGTTTATGATTCTCAAAAAGAAAACTGGGCTTCGATTGTATCTCAAGCAATGACTAAAGATGTTAGTTGGAATCAGTCTGCGAAGCAATATGTTTCATTATATCAATCAATTTTATAAAAAGGGTAAAGGTGATTTTTGTGAATTCATTAAATTTTCAACAACGTATAGAACAAACATTACAAATTCAATTTGGTGTAACAATTGATCATGCTAGTAAACGTCAAGTTTATGAAGCGATGATGAGAAGTGTTCGTGAGATTTTATCTCAAAAGAAATTTGGATATGAACAAGAATTAAAAAAACGTAGAGTAAAACGTGCGTATTATATGTCCATGGAATTTTTAGTGGGAAGAACGTTAAGAAATAATTTATTTAATTTAGGAATTGAACAAGAAATTGAAACATATTTAAGTAAACATCACATTTCATTAGATGAAATTTATCAAATTGAACCTGATCCAGGACTTGGAAATGGTGGTTTAGGTCGTCTTGCTTCTTGTTATTTAGATGCATTAACGAGTCAAGATTATCCAGTTACAGGATTTTCTATTCTTTATGAATATGGAATTTTTAAACAAGTGATTAATAATGGATGGCAACAAGAATTCCCTGATCACTGGTTAGATTTAGGAAAATATGGTTTAGTTTACCGAAATGATGAAGAAGTAGAAGTACGTTTCTATGGAAATATTAAAGAAGAAATGACACCAGAAGGATTCCGTGTGACTCATGAAGATTATACGGCTATTCAAGCAGAACCATATGATTTATTAATTTCAGGGTATGATACGGATACAGTCAATACATTACGTTTATGGGAAGCAAAAGCAAAAACTGGATTTAATATGAAATTATTTGAACGTGGAGAATATTCTCGTTCTTCAGAAGCAGAAGCGATTGCGTCTTCTATTTCTAAATTATTATATCCAGCTGATAGCACAAGAGAAGGAAAAGAATTACGTATTAAACAACAATATTTCTTCATTAGTGCATCTCTACAACAATTAGTGAAAAACCATTATCATGAATTTGGAACATTAGAGAACTTCCATGAATATGCAGCGCTTCATATTAATGATACTCACCCAGCGATGGCAGTAGCAGAATTTATGAGATTATTAATTGATGAATATCATTATTCTTGGAAAAAATCTTGGGAAATCACTACGAAAACATTTGCTTATACAAATCATACGATTATGTCTGAAGCATTAGAAAAATGGGCAGTGGACTTATTCCAACCAATTCTTCCAAGAATTTACTCCATTATAGAAGAAATTAATCGTCGCTTCTGTCAATGGGTGATTGATATGGGGTACGAAATGACATTACCAGAAACAGCGATTATTTATGATGGTATGATTAAGATGGCAAACTTATCAATCGTTGGTAGTCATTATTTCAATGGTGTATCAAAATTGCATAGTGATATTTTAGTCGATTCTACATTCCGTGCATTTTATGCTTTATATCCGGATAAATTTGGCAATGTAACGAATGGGATTGCCCATAGAAGATGGTTAGGACAAGCAAATCCTGAATTAACGAATTATTTAGAATCTTTAATTGGCATTGATTTTGTCAAAGATTTATCGAAGATTTCTAAATTATTAGACTATCAAGATGATGAGAAAGTTTTACATGCATTAAAAAATATTAAACATCAGAAGAAACAACAATTGGCAGCGTACATTCAAAATACATTAGGGATTACGGTAAATCCAAATTCAATCTTCGATGTACAAGTGAAACGACTTCATGAATATAAACGTCAATTATTAAATGCTTTGCATATTGTTTATTTATATCAAGCGATTAAATATCAAGGATTAAGACCAACTCCAAGAACATTTATTTTTGCTGCAAAAGCTTCATCTGGATATGATATGGCAAAAAATATTATTAAATTTATCCATTCCATCTCACAATTAATTGAAAGTGATGAATTAGTAAGAGAATATATTAAAGTAGTCTTTATTCCAGATTATAAAGTAAGTCTTGCAGAAATTATTTTACCTGCAGCGGATGTCAGTGAACAAATTTCTCAAGCAGGTAAAGAGGCAAGTGGTACTGGTAATATGAAATTAATGTTAAATGGGGCTATTACATTAGGAACATTAGATGGAGCTAATGTTGAAATTCTTGAAGCTGTTGGAGAAGAAAATATTGTAATTTTCGGATTAAAAACAGAAGACGTAAATCAATTAGTTGAAGAAGGTTATAAACCTTGGGAATGGTATAATCGTTCTGAAAGAGTGAAACAAACACTTGACTTCATTCGTACGATGACGGTTGGAGGTATGAACTTTAATTTCTTAGTAGATTACTTATTGAATCATGATCCGTTTATGTGTTTAGCTGATTTTGAATCGTATATTCATGCGCAACAACAAATTGAAGCTGCATATAATAATGAAAAACAATGGGAAAAAATGAGTTTAGTAAATACTGCAAAAGCGGGTATTTTCTCAGCAGATCGTTCCGTAAGAGAATATGCAGATAGAATTTGGCATATTCAACAAGTGAAATAGATGAAATGGACTTCTCTGAAGTAGCGAAGGACGGCAGCAGCCCTGTCGGTCTCATGCCTAAACTTCGAGCCTTGGTCTCGAAGTTTCCTGTACTAGAAGCCGATGTGGCTTCTAGTACTAACGCTACTGCGATAAGTCCTTTCTTTTTAACGTTGTAAAAATAAGAGTGCATATTAGAAATTGACTTTTCTGAATTAGCAATGGACGTCAGTGGATTTGCAAAGCGAATCTTATGACTAATGCTATGGAGAAAAATCATTTCAGTATGGAGGCGACTAATGTCGTCTCTTCTTTTTTTATAAAAAATAAGAGATAAGTCTTGACAAATGTTTAAAAAAAGGTTATTTTATAAAACGTAATATTTACGATTTAAAAAAGGAGATACAAATGAAGCCTACTAGAAAACAACTTTGGATGGCGAGTTTAAGTAGTGTACTAGCATTAAGTACAGCAGCTTGCGGTTTATTCCAAGGACAATCAGATAATCAATCACAACAACAAGTGGAAGAAACAACAGTTTCTAATGCTCAAATGACAAAATTTGAAAAACTTGCAGAAGAAATTAAAAATAATAAACCAAAAACAATTGTTGGAGAAGTATTCGAAAATGGATATTTAAAAAAACATGGGGATCATTATCATTTTGTATATGGAACTCCACCAGCAGATGCTATTTATGAACAAAAGAATTCTACTACAGCAATGAGTTCAACAGATGACGGTTATGTATTTAATCCAAATGATATTGTAGAAGAAAATGAAATGGGTTATGTAGTTCGTCATGGAGATCATTTCCATTTTATTTATAAAAATAATGCTCAACAAACAATTGCAACAACAATGGCTACAAATACAGTAGCTCATAATCATCATGAAGAAGTTGAAGATGGCTATGTATTTGATAAAAAAGATGTTGTAAGTGAAACTGAAACAGGGTATATCGTTCGTCATGGAGACCATTTCCATTTTATTTATAAAGATAAACAAGAAAATCCTGTAACAACTACGACACACCATAAAGACGGAGATGGACACCATAATCATGAAGAAGAGGGAGAACACCACGATCATGACCATGATGGATACGTCTTTGATAAAAAAGATGTAGTGAGTGAAACGTCAGAAGGATATGTAGTCCGCCATGGGGATCATTTCCACTTTATTTACAAAGATAAAGATGGAAAACCAGCTGCTAGTGCTGAACACCATCACGAAGGTGACAAACATGAGTATGGGGGAGAACACCACGACCACGAAGGTAACAAACATGAGCATGAGGGAGAACACCACGACCACGAAGGTGACAAACATGAGCATGAAGGCGAACATCACGATCATGACCATGATGGCTTTGTATTTAGAAAAGAAGATATTGTAAGTGAAACTGAATCAGGATATGTAGTTCGTCACGGCAATCATTTCCATTTTGTTTATAAAGACAAAAATGGAAAACCAATTTTAGATAATCACCACCATGATCATGATGGAGATAAACATGAGCACGAAGGAGAACACCACGACCATGATGGAGATAAACATGAGCACAAAGGAGAACACCATGACCATGATGGTGATAAGCATGATCACGAAAATGAAACTAATTCAGACAATCATGTTTCTACAATTCCAAATGAAAAAGATTTAAATGAAAAATCTCCGGAAGTTCAAAAATATTTGGACTATATTGCGTATGCATATGGTGTTGAAAGAGATTCAATTAAATTAGAATCTGCTTATAAAGATGGAAAATATGTAGGAAAAGTATTTGCTTTCCAAAATATGGAACAAGGTCAAGATAAAACACATATCCATCCTTGGGCGATTCCACTACGCAATTTTGAAGTTCCTAGTTCAGATGAATCAATTGATCCTGAATTAAGATTTGCACAAGAAATTGCATCTTTAGCAAAACGTATGGGAATTTCTGTAAAAGATATTCGAATTTTAGGCGATAAATTTGAAGTACCACATGGAGACCATAGTCACTCTCTAAAAATTCAAAATATTGAAGGTGCTAAAAAATATGTTGCGAATAAATTGAAAGAAATTACACCTACTTATATTGCTGGAGATTTAGATACTAAAGCAGTTGAAAATCAAATTGAATCTTTAGCGAATAAAGCAGCTGAAAAATATAAAACTCAACCTGTTGAATTAAGTCGTATCCTTACAAGTTTACGTGAAATTAAAGAACGTTTAGATGAAAAAGGAAATTCAACTCAAGGATATTTAGAGTTATTAAAACAATTTGATGAAAAATATATTGAAAAAGCATCAACAGTTACAACACCAGAACTTTCTAAAGAAGAGAAAGCTCTAAACGCATTACACGAAAGTATTATTCGTACAATTAATGATTTAGAATTAACTGATTATAATGTTACAAAAGATGAGTTAAGAGCTGCAGCGAATAAAGCAATTGAAGCAAAAGATATGAAAGCTTTAGAAGCTGTAAGAGATTATGTACAAGCATTACAAGATGCGAATAAGCGTCTTGGAGTTGAAGGTATGAAGTATTTATACTTCTTAACACAACATGTTCAAGATAAGCCATTACCTTTTGAATTAAGAGAAAAAGTTTCTGATTTAATTGCAAAATTATCGAAAGCAAAATTCATTCCTGGTGAAACAGGAACAACTGAAGCAATTATTAGTCCATCTTATTTTGCCACAAAAGAAATCAAAAAAGCTCATGAAAATCCATCTGAAAAAGTGGATACACGTGTTGGAGAGAAGTACAAAGCCATTGCAAAACCAGATGATGAAGAATCTATGAGTAAATTAGCTGAGATGAAAGAAATGGCTGAAATTGCGTTGGATCAAGAAGATAAAGATAATTCAATTCCAACTTCAGATTTCACTGAAGAATTATCTGAAGATGTGAAGAAAGATTTAGCAACACCAAAATCTAAAGATCAAGTAACTTCTGAAAATACAACAACTCCAAAATCAGAGGAAAAGGAAACTTCTACAAGTGTTACAAGTAGTCCTAGTGAAAATGAAAAACCTGTATCCAATGAAAAAGTAGAAGAAAATGTAGCACCTTCTACAACAACAACTGCTTCACAACCTGCAACGTCAGCTAGTGAACAACCACACGCTTAATTTGTCGATAAACTGATAGCCAAACTACTTGTAGAACATACATATAGTGGCAATCGAAAAAGAACCGAATCATATCCGGTTCTTTTTTTATATAATAATTATAATTATTATAAATCAATGAAAAGTATTGATTTTATAATAAAGAAAGCGTATTCTACAATTGGTTAAAATAATCGTTTAACCATAATAGATTCTTTTTAAAAGAGGGGATAGCTATGAATAAAAAAGTTAGTAAGACATTATTATCTACCGTCCTTATTGGACTTGTGTTATCTCAACAAGCTGTTGAAGCTTGTTCTGCATTTATTATTGGTAAAGGACTAACAAAAGATGGTTCGTTCTTATATGGACGTACGGAAGATTATCCATATCCACATGAAGATGGAACTCAAGAACATACTCATAATAAAAATTTCTTTGTAAATCCTGCTAAGGATTATAAAGAAGGAGATGTTCTGTTGGATAAATCCACTGGAACCGTTTATCCTCATTTAAAACATGAATATAAATATACAGTAGTAGCGGATGATTCAAGAGATTCAAATGAAGGTATTTTCTCTGAACATGGCTTTAATGAACATGGGGTTTCAATGACTGCAACAGTAACGGCTACACCACGTAGTGAAGTTGTAGGAGGTAAAGCTCCAAAAGTTGCAGCAGATGGACGAGTTTTGGAAGGCCCAGAAAATGAAGTTGAATATCCAGAAATTGATCCACTAGTAAAAGCAGGAGTTACTGAAGCAATTGTAACAGATTTAATTTTACCACGTGTAAAAACAGCTAAAGAAGCAGCTCAATTATTAGCAAAAGAAATTGATGAAAAAGGATCTGCAGAAGGAAATATTATTGTTTTTGCTGATAAAAACGAATTATGGTATATGGAAATTTATTCAGGTCATGAATATGTAGCATTTAAATATCCAGACGATAAATATTCTGTATTCCCAAATACGTATTTCTTAGGTAAAGTGAATATTAATGATAAAGAAAATATTATTGCTTCAAAAGGAATTATTGAAACAGCTAAAAAAGCAGGAGTATTTGTAGGAGATGAAAGTAAAGGAGAAATTGATTTAGCTGCTACTTATGCGCCACCTTTAGAACGTGGTGACCGTTCACGTGTGTATGCAGGAATTAAATTATTAAACCCATCATCTAATGTGACATTCCAAGATAAACGTTATGAATTTTTACAAGATAGCCCAAGAAGAGATTTCACTGTAATCGATGGATTAAATGTTCAAAGAAATCGTTTTGAAACATTAAACGGAGAATTAGTACCTGATGACCAAGTTCCAGGTTATGATACTAAGACAGATGCTTATAGAAAACAAGCAGATCCATCAGATCCAAACTATGGTAAATATGCTTATGCTCCAGGGAATGAAAATGTAATTGACCCACACGTTTATCAAATTAATCAAAAATTACCACAATCATTAGGTGGAGTAATGTGGTTAAGTTTAGGTCGTTCACGTAATACACCATATGTTCCTTATTTTGGTAGTATTAAAGATACATTTGAAGCTTATAAAGTAAGAGGAAATAAATATGATGCTAATTCTTGGTATTGGGTAGCTACTAATATTGATACAATGGTGATGGATCATCCAGAATTATTTGGAAAGACTATTCGTTCAAATTGGGAAAAAATGGAAGCATTATTAATAGGTTACCAAAATCAATTAATTGATGAATATACAGGTAAATCTGATGATTATGTAAAAGAACATGCTGATGAATATACTGCTAAATCAATTGCAGTTGCAAAATCTGTCTTCCAATTAATGAAAGATGTAGAATCTAAGATGGAAAAAGCTGTTGAAACAAAAACACCACTAGCAAGTCCATTTATCGATGTGACACCATTAAAAGAAGTATTAGATCGTCTACAACCTACTGCACCTCAACCAGCTGAACCTACTGAAACAACAACAGTTGCACCAGCGACAAATAATAATACTTATGTTGCTTCAAATAATCAATCTTCAATATCTTCTAATACGACTCAAACAACACCTGTTCAAAAGAAAGGTTTTGATGGCAAACATTATATAAATGAAGAAGGACAAAAGGTAAGTAATCAATGGGTTTATGATGTGACTTATCAAAGTTGGTTCTTTATTGATTCTAATGGGGAATATGTTGAAAATAAATGGGTTGGAGATTACTATGTAAAATCTGGCGGATACATGGCGAAGTCAGAATGGATTCACGATCAAAAATCTAATGCTTGGTACTATGTAAATTCTGAAGGGAAATATTTAAGAAATACTTGGGAAAAAATTGGTAATAAATGGTATTACTATAATGGCTCAGGTAAGATGGAAAGTGATTGGATATTCTTAAATGGAAAATGGTTCTACTTAGAAGAAAGTGGGGCAATGAAAGAAAACCAATGGTTTGAAGTCAATGGAAAATGGTACTATGTTGATGCATCAGGTGAATTATTAGTCAATACGAAAACTCCTGATGGATACAATGTAAACGAAAATGGAGAATGGGTTTAATTCTTTAAAGTAAATAAGGAATCCATTAGAATTGCTAAATTCTAATGGATTTTCTAGTTTAATAGCGGTATACTTGTAGCAGTATTGCTAAAAGGAGCTAGAATTAAATGGGTGTAATCATAAATGTTATTGCGATTGTAATTGGTACAACGATTGGATTATTCTTAAAACGAGGAATGTCTGAAAAGATGTCTTCTCATATTATGCAAGGTCTTGCATTAATCACATTTATCATTGGATTAAAAGGAGCTTTAGTAGATCAAGATATGATTTTGTTAATTGTTTCTATTTCACTTGGAGGATATCTTGGGGAAATGATGCAATTAGAAGAGAATATTCGAAAATTTGCAGAGTGGGTTCAAGATAAACTATCAAAAGAGGGGACTCAAAATCAATTGGCAGAAGGTTTTGTGTCAGCTGTATTAATCTTTTGTGTTGGAGCAATGGCGGTAATGGGGTCTCTTGAAGCAGGATTGAGAAATAATCACGGTATTTTAATAACGAAAGCTTTAATTGATGGATTTGCTTCGATTATTTTGACGACGACAAAAGGAGCAGGAGTAATGTTATCTGCATTAGCCATTCTTTTGTATGAAGGTGGAATGATGGTTCTCGCTCAATTTGTAGCACCGTATTTAAGTGAATCGATTGTCTATGCAATGTCAGCAGTGGGTTCTTTATTACTCGTAGCATTAGGATTGAATTTATTAGAATTAACAAAAATAAAAGTCATGAACTTTTTACCTGCAATGTTTTTACCCATTGTGTTAATCCCATTATTTAGTCTCATTCGTGGATAAGATAAAAATAAGAGAGTGAATAGGATACAAGCTGTATTTCTATTCACTCTCTATTAATATAAAAAATTTAATCTAATTGAATGGCTCCAAAACTATTTGGTCCTACTACAATACCAAGAGGAGTTGGGTAAAATGTTCCTTTTTGATAATGGATTTCTCCTGAATAGTTTTCAATAAAATGAGCAGAATGATCTAAATTGATGATACATAATAGTTTGCCACGTTTATAAGCAATACAGCCATCAGCTACTTTAATGATCTCACAGTCTGCTTTAAAATCTTCTTGATGTTGATGTCTAAAGTTTGTTAATTCTTGATAGAATGCTAAAACTTCATCATCTTTCTCGTTGAATTTGAAAGGCATACGATTATATGGATCTCTAAAGCCATACATACCAATTTCATCTCCATAGTAAATACTAGGTACACCAGGAAGGGTAAATTGAATAAATGAGGCACTAAAGAATCTTTCTTTTGCTAATTGATATTCACTCGCTGTTAGCTTGTAATCTGGTCGTTTTTCAACAGGGAATTCCTCAGGATTATCAAAAGCTAAAACTGTTAAAATTCTTTCTGTATCATGAGTAGATAATAAATTCATTAAAACATCCAAAGCAGGTTTTGGATAGTTTTCTAGTAATTCTAATAGTGCTAGAGAAAATTGATGTGCATTTTTATGTTTAACAAAGTGAATAATGGCATCTCTCCATGGATAATTCATGACGCTATCAAATTGTTTTCCTAAGAAATATCTTCTTCTTGTGTTGTATGAGAATTTAGTTGTTGCATCTTCCCAAACTTCCCCTAATAAGAAGCAATCAGGATCTTCTTGTTTAGCAGACTTTCTTAATTGATCAATAAAGAAATCAGGAAATTCATCTGCTACATCAATTCGCCATCCACTAATGCCTAATCGTTGCCAATAAGGAATTACACCATTTTGAGCATCAAACATAAATTCTTGATATTCCTTATTTTCTTTGATAACCGTTGGTAAATTCGTGAATCCCCACCATGATTGATACACATTTGGAAATTCATTAAAAGTAAACCATGGATAGTAAGGCGAATCTTGAGATTGAAATGCTCCAACACTATCATAATGCCCATAACGGTTGAAATAAATACTATCTGCACCCGTATGGCTAAATACACCATCTAATGTAATACGAATATCTTGTTCTTTAAAATCTTTACATAAATCTTTAAAGTCTTGCACCGTACCTAAATAAGGATCTACATTAAAGTAATCCGAAGTAGAGTAGCGATGATTTTCAGGACTTTCAACAATTGGATTCAAGTAAATACTATCAACCTTTAGTTGTTTAAAGTAAGGTAATTCTTCATGAATTCCTTTTAAATTTCCCATAAAGAAATCTTGTGCTCGATAATTTTCATGGGTAATAGAAGAATATGGAATGGCATTCCAGTCGTCATGACGAACTCTTGTTTCTTCATTAGCAGCAAGGGTTGCTTGATAATGAGTACTCTTTTTAAAGCGATCTGGAAAAATTTGATACATAATACTTCCTTTCATCCAATCTGGAGTTTGGAAGTCTGCATCATAAACCGTTAATTGCCAAGAAGAGTAAGATTGTTCTTTCATTGTTAGAACAGCATCAAATTCATGTTTTTTCAAGTAACCAATTGAATCATCAAATGTAACTTCAAAATCATAAAAATAAAGTCCTGTTTCTAACGCTGGAACGGTAACAGTATATTTTCTATAATGTTTTTCTAAAATGTCCGTTTTATGTAATACATAAATATTTTTTTGATGTGTAAAATCATTCAATAAAGTAAGAGAAAGTGTTCTAAAATAAAAATCTTGATGAATCCATACTTCAAAGAGAATCTCTTGAGAAGAAGAGACGGCTCCTTTTGGATATTTATTTTTTATCGGATTAAATAATATCAAAAATATCTTCCTTTCTAAAAAAACTCGTATTATTTCAATTGTAGTATAAAATGAAGAAAAAAGAAATAGTTTGATAGAATAGTTAATATGACAATAAATAAAACGCTTTATTTTTTTGAAAAAAATATACGAAAATAGGCAAAGATATGTTATAATCAAATTGTAAATAAACGGAAAAAAAGAATTTATAGGTTTTTATGCAACAAAAAATGTAAACGCTTGTAAAAAATCGTAAAACGGATTGAAGAATGATAGAGGAGGAGTGCGTATGAGTAATTCTTTAGCAGAATATTTATTCCATGAAGGAAAAAATTTTCGTACCTATGAGTATTTGGGATCTTTTTTAGAAGGAAATCATTGTACCTTTCGAGTGTGGGCACCTCATGCAGAAGAAGTTTATGTTTCAGGAGATTTTTGTAACTGGAATCCAACAGCTTATCCATTAAATAAAATCAATGATCAAGGGATTTATGAAGGGGTTGTTGAGGGACTTCATTCTTATGATGCCTATAAATATGTTATTAAAACAAATGATGGTCGGATGCTCTGGAAAGCAGATCCATATGCTAGACATGCTGAAACTCGTCCATTAACAGCTTCAAAAGTTTATACAGACTTAAATTACGAGTGGAATGATGATAATTGGATGAAACAAAGAGAAGTTTCTTATCAAAAACCAATGAATATTTATGAAGTACATTTAGGTTCCTGGAAAAATAAAGAAAATGGTGATTTTTATAGTTACCGAGAATTAGCAGATACTTTAATTCCCTATGTAAAGAAGATGCATTATACGCATCTTGAATTTCTTCCGATTACAGAATATCCTTATGATCCATCTTGGGGATATCAAGTAACAGGATATTTTGCAGTTACTTCAAGATATGGAACACCGGAAGATTTTAAATATTTAATCGATAAAGCACATCAAAATGGTATTGGAGTCATTTTAGATTGGGTTCCCGGGCATTTTACAAAAGATGCATTCGGTCTTTATGAATTTGATGGTCAATGTTGTTATGAATATTCTGATGAAAGAAAGAAAGAACATTTGTCATGGGGAACAAGAGTTTTTGATTATGGTCGTGGTGAAGTTTGCTCCTTCTTATATTCCAGTGCTTGTTACTGGATTGAAGAATTTCACTTAGATGGTATAAGAGTAGATGCAGTAAGTTCAATGTTATTTTTAAACTATGATCGTCCTGAACATTTAGCTGCAAAAAATATTTATGGTGGAAATGAAAACTTAGAAGTATTAGATTTCTTTAAAACATTGAATCAATATGTTCGCCATAATTATCCAGGAGTTATGATGATTGCTGAAGAAGCGACTGCATATCCAAAAATAACTGCTCCAATTGATGAAGGTGGTTTAGGATTTCATTATAAATGGAATATGGGTTGGATGAATGACAGTTTAGATTATATCGAGGTAGATCCATATTTTCGTCAAGGATGTCATCATCGATTAACGTTTTCGATGTGTTATGCATTTGTTGAGAATTTTATATTACCAATTTCTCACGACGAAGTCGTTCATGGAAAAAAATCCTTATTAGATAAAGCGCCAGTGAATTATGAAGAAAAGTTTTCGCATTATAAAGCTTTTTTAGGCTATATGTTTGGACACCCAGGTAAAAAGTTAACGTTTATGGGGAGCGAAATTCCCCAGTTTATAGAATGGGATGAAAAACGGGAATTAGACTGGTTCTTGTTAGATTATCCTCTTCATCAAAGTACGCATCGCTTTGTACAAGAATTAAATCAATTTTATAAAGTCAGTCCAGCATTGTGGGAACACGATGGTGGTTGGGCAGGATTTGAATGGCATGTCGTAGAAGATGCTTCCCATAATGTATTTGCTTTTTCAAGAAAAGCTGAACAACAGGAAGTATTAGTGATTTCTAATTTTTCTGGTCAAAATTGGGATTCTTATCACATTGGTTTTGAAACAGAACGTCGTTATAAAATGGCATTTAATTCAGATGCTAAAAAATTTGGTGGGAAAGGTGTATTAAATCGAAACTTAAAAACCGTTCAGAAAAAATGTGGAGAATTCCCGTTTACTTTAAAAATAAACATACCAGCTTTTTCAACACTATATCTTGAAAGAATTGATTAAACTAGATAAGGAGAGACAAAAATGGCAAGAAAAAAAGAAATGGTCGCAATGTTATTAGCAGGAGGACAAGGGACTCGTTTACAAATATTAACACAAGATATGGCAAAACCTGCCGTACCTTATGGTGGAAAGTATCGTATCATTGATTTTCCATTATCCAATTGTGCCAACTCAGGTATTTCAACAGTTGGTGTTTTAACACAATTTAAACCATTGGAATTAAATTCTTATATGGGAAATGGCCAACCATGGGACTTAGATAGAATGGATGGTGGATTATCGATTTTACCACCATATACCGCAGGAAAAACAGGAGAATGGTATAAGGGAACAGCTCATGCTATCTATCAAAATATTAAATATATTGAACAATATGAACCTGATTATGTCTTGATTTTATCTGGGGATCATATTTATAAAATGAATTACAATAAAATGTTAGAGTTCCATAAGGAAAAAGAAGCTGATTTAACGATTGCTCATATTAATGTACCGATGGAAGAAGCACATCGCTTTGGAATTTTAAATACAGATGAAGACCTTCGTATTGTTGAGTTTTTAGAAAAACCTGAAAAACCAGTATCTACAAAAGCTTCTATGGGAATTTATATTTTTAATTGGAGAGTATTACGTGAGTACTTAATCCGAGATGAAGCAAATCCTGAAAGTGAGAAGGATTTTGGGAAAAATATTATTCCAATGTTACTAGAAGAAGATAAGAAGATTTTCGCCTTCCCATTTGAAGGATATTGGAAAGATGTTGGTACTATCGAAAGTTTATGGGAAGCTAATATGGACTTAATTAAGAGTAGAGAAGCATTTGATATTGATGATACAAGTTGGAGAATATACTATCGTCATGAAGGACGCTTGCCACAATTTTTAGGAGACCATTCAGATGTTCAATCTTCTATGATTTCAGACGGTACTTTAGTATTTGGAGAAGTAAAAGATTCGATTATATCTTCAGGTGTTGTTATTGCAGAAGGTGCAGTCGTTAAAGATAGTATTATTATGCAAAATGCTACAATTGAAAAAGGTGCATCTGTTTATCATTCCATCGTTGCAGAAGGTGCAGTTATTAAAGCTGGTGTATCTATCGGTCATCAAGAAATTGAATTAGGAAAAGATATGATTACGGTAATTGGTCGCAATGAAGTTGTCAGTGAACCAATGAAAGCGGGAGGATGTTAATATGATAAAAGCTTTTGCGATTTTATTTGCAGATAATTATAGACAAGATGACTTACAAGGATTAGTCCGTTCAAGAACATTAGCTTCTTTACCAGTAGCTTCGAGATATCGTCTAGTGGACTTTATGTTATCTTCCCTAGTGAAGGCAGATATTGATAATATTGGAATTGTGACCAACCATAATTATAAATCTTTACGTGACCATGTTGGTTGGGGAAAAGATTGGGATTTAAATAGAAAAAATAGAGGGTTAACTTTATTAACGCCATTATCTAATTATTTATCTACTCGAATTCCTCAAAATAAAATTGAAGCATTAGGGAATACAATGGTTTATACGGAAAATTTAACAGAAGAATATTGTATTTTAGCAGATGCTAATGTTATTGGAACAATTGATTTTAAAGAGATGTTCCAATACCATGTGGATACAGCATCAGATATTACTTTAGCCTATCATTATCGTAAACCTGAAATTGGAGAGTCTCAAATTATTTTTGATAAAGATCATAAAGTATATGAAAGTTTATACCATTTTAACGGTGGAAAAGAAAAATGTGCTACACAAGTCAAAATTTATATTATGACAAAAGAATTATTAAATGCTATTATTAAAAAAGGTATGACTCTTGGTTGGGAAGATATTTTAAGAGACTATGTTTCTAAAAATTTAGATACGCTAAATGTTTATGCCTATGAAATTAAAGGATATTCTAAAATTATTAATACGGTAAAAGATTATTTTGATTTCAACCAAGACTTATTAAAACCTGAGACATTAACAACTTTGTTTGATAGTGGAACAGATATTTTAACGAGAGTACAAGATAGTGTACCAACACGTTATGGAGATACCTCACAAGTTAAAAGTTCCTTATTAGGAGATGGTTCTTGTATTAATGGTACTGTTGAAAATAGTATTATTTTTAGAGATGTTATCATTGAAGAAGGAGCTGTTGTAAAAAATAGTGTCATTATGGCGAATTCTATTATTCGTAAAGGTGCTCTTCTCGATTATGTTATTACAGATAAAAGCATTGAAGTTCCTGAAAATAAAACATTAATAGGAACAAGCGAATGTCAAGTGATTGTAGAAAAAAATAAATGTGTTTAAAAATAAAGGATAGTTCTCAACCATGGGAACTATCTTTTTTTATTCGATAAATTCTTTATCAAGAATTTAATGAAATTAATACTATAAAGGTAGTCTAAAATAAAAGAAAGTACAAGAAAAATTACAAAATTTTGGAAAAAAAGTAGTTATTGATAGGAACTTTATTTAAAGTTATGCCAATAAGGTATCTAGTAAAGAAGCAGATTGTAGAATAGAAACAAAACTAGATACGATCGTAAAAAATTATTATTTAAATAATGGAACTAAAACTACAAAGTATGATTTCGGTTTTCAAGTTTATTTAATAGTATTGAAAAAGTATTGAAAAAGTATTCTAAAGCTGAAAATACGTTTAAAAGTATAAAATACAAGAAGAAAAATTTTTTGTAGTGAAAGTAAAAAAATCCAGCAAGCTAGATTTTTTACAGGTGAAATTCGAAACTAAGGCTCGAATTTTAGCCATGAGAGCTGCAAGGGATGCTGGCGGTCTTACATACAAAATACTTGTCCTTCTTGTATTTTATTCCGTTATTTCCATAGTTATTAGTTGCAAGCTTGTAGAAGATTAGGTACACTGTCATTTGTATATGAATGAAAAGGAGTTAAGGAATGAAAGAGTGGAAACAAGCATTTAAATTATCATTACCAATTTTCTTTGGCTATTTATTTTTAGGAATTGCATTTGCCATTTTAATGGTTCAAGATGGTTACTCAGGTTGGTGGGCAATTTTTTCTAGTATTTTTATGTATGCTGGGTCAATGCAATTTGCCATTGTTAGCTTTATGAATGCTGGATTAGGGCTAGGTATGATTGCGATTATGACCTTACTTATTAATGCTCGTATGATGTTTTATGGCATTAGTTTTATTGAATTATTTAAGCGATTAGGTTGGAAGGCTTTCTATTTAATTTTTGCATTATCAGATGAAACATTTTCTGTAATGGTTGGGATGAAACAAGAAGGAGAGGGAACTTATTCTGATATTGTTCACGTCTATCTTGCCTTTTTGAATCATGTGTACTGGGTATTCGGGACGATGGTTGGTGTTATCGCTGGAAACTTTATTCCATTTTCTGCAAAAGGCATTGATTTTTCAATGACGGCATTATTCGTGTTAATTGTTGTGAATCAAATCATGCAAAGTGATCGTTATTATCCATTTTTAATCGGTGGAAGTAGTGCCTTATTCTGGTTAATTGCAGTTGGTCCAAAATACTTCTTACTACCAAGTTTAGCTTGTACCGTTATTTTATTAATGCTAATTTTTGAAAAAAATATGAAACATTCATTGAAGGAGGAAGTATCGAAATGACACCATTGATGATTTTTTTAAGCATGATGGTTGCAACGATTGTAACATTTGGATTGAGATTATTCCCCTATGTGATGTTCCGTCATCATGATGTATTACCTCCTAGATTGCAATTTATTGCGCAAGTATTGCCTAAAGCCATTATGACGACATTAGTCATTTACTGTGTCAAAGACGTAGCATGGACTCAAGCGCCATTTGGAGCTGCAGAACTTATTAGTATTGCATGTGTTGTAGTGTTACATTGGTGGAAGCAAAATACTTTATTAAGTATTTTCGTTCCAACGATGATTTATATGATTTTAATTCAAGTAGTATTTGCATAATTAGGTAAAAGAACTCTTAAGGTCTTAATAAAGGCTTTAGGAGTTTTTTCCATTCTATTAGAATTTCTTTCAGCAAAACACTACCATTTCAAAACATTTGTTGTTACACTAATAGAAGATGAAATAGAAAGAGGAGTCACATGAAGTTATTATTTGTTGGAGACGTTGTTGGTGCTCCAGGTCGTCAAGCTATTGAAGATTATTTACCAAAATTAAAGAAAAAATATAAACCTCAAGTAACGATTGTCAATGGGGAAAATGCTGCGAATGGAAAGGGCATTACTGAGAAAATTTATAAACAATTATTACAGGCTGGTGCAGATGTTGTGACATTAGGAAATCATGCTTTTGATAATCGTGATATTTTTGAATTTATTGATGATGCAAAGAAGATGGTTCGTCCAGCGAATTATCCAGTAGGAGTTCCAGGACAAGGGATGGTATTTGTGAAGTGTAATCAAATGGAAGTTTGTGTGATTAACATACAAGGTCGTGTCTTTATGAATACATTAGATGATCCATTTCAAGTAATTCAGTCATTCATTGAAACAGCTCGTAAGAGAACACCGATTATTTTTGTAGATTTCCATGCGGAAGTGACAAGTGAAAAACAAGCAATGGGTTGGTTTTTAGATGGAAAAGTGACAGCTGTTATTGGAACGCATACGCATGTACAAACGAACGATGCCCGTATTTTACCACAGGGAACGGCTGTGATGTGTGATGTTGGTATGACTGGCCCTTATAATGGAATTTTAGGAATGGAAAGAGAAGCGATAATTGGTAAATTTTTAAACCAATTACCAACAAGATTCGAAGTGTCTGATTCTGATGAGATTCAATTATCCGCTTGTTTTATTGAATGCGATGATGCAACTGGAAAAGTGAAGAAAATTTTACCCATTAAAATTTCACCAGATCAACCATTTATGGAATAGTAAAGGAGAAAATTTTACGAATGCCTCAAAAAACGAAGAGAACGCCCATGATGGAACAATATTTTTCGATTAAGGAACAATATCCGGATTGTTTATTGTTTTATCGTTTGGGAGATTTTTATGAATTATTTTATGATGATGCGCTAGAAGCTGCTCGTCTATTAGAAATTACATTAACCAGTCGAAATAAAAATGCAGAAGATCCTATTCCGATGTGTGGAGTTCCTCATCATTCTGCGAAAGAATATATTCGAACATTAATTGAATATGGAAAGAAAGTTGCCATTTGTGAGCAATTAGAAGACCCTAAATTTACTAAAGGAATGGTCAAAAGAGATGTTGTTCAAGTCTTAACACCGGGAACGTATACGGAGTACTCTCAACAGCATGCCAATAACTATTTAGTAGCGATAAAACCATTAGCACAAGATTCTTATGCTTTAGGCTATGTCGATGTTGCGACAGGAGAATTAAAAGGGACTTGTGTCCAATCAATGGAAGAGGTGCGCAGTGAATGTTCGAGTTTAAAAACGAGAGAATTAGTGAAAGTAGGAGATTTTTCTTCGGAAGCATTAGAAGAAATGTGCTTGTATTTTGATATTTTACCATCTACCTTAGCAACTGAAGACATTCAAAAAGGAAGTTTTGATGCGTTGCTAGAAGATATCGAACAGGAAGATGTTTATGAAGTTCTGGAAGGTTTATTATCTTATTTAGCAAAAACTCAAAAGAAAAGTTTTACTCACCTTCAAAAAGCGAGCTATTATGAACGAGATTTTTACTTATTCATGAATTATGAAGCGAAAAGAAACTTAGAGTTAACGAGTACGATTCGTACGCAGCAAAAACAAGGTTCTCTTTATTGGTTCCTAGATGAAACTCAAACAGCGATGGGTGCTCGTTTATTAAAGCAATGGATTGAAAAACCATTAGTACTTCAAACTGATATTGAAGAACGACATGATTTAGTAGAAAGCTTAACACAACATTATTTTGAACGAATAGATTTTATTGAAGCGTTAAAAGGTGTATATGATTTAGAGCGAATTGTTGGGAAAGTTTCATTTGGAACTGCTAATGCGAGAGATTTATTACAATTAAAACAAACATTAGCAAAAGTTCCTATTTTTAGAGCAATTGCAGATAGTTTGAATCATCCGAAGTGGCAAAAGTTAAAACGACTATTACATGCGATTCCAGAATTATATGAACGTATTGAAAGAGCCATTGATGAAGATGCTCCGGTATCTGTATCAGATGGGAATATTATTAAAATAGGCTATCATGAAAAACTAGACCTTTACCGTGAAACGATGGCACATGGGAAAGAATGGATTGCTCAATTACAACAAACAGAGCGAGAAGCTACAGGAATTAAGTCCTTAAAAATTAGTTATAATAAAGTGTTTGGGTATTATATCGAAGTAACAAAAGCGAATCTTTCTCAATTAGATGATAGTCGTTATGAACGAAAACAAACATTAAGTAATGCAGAACGTTTTATTACGCCTGAATTAAAAGAAAAAGAAGCGTTGATTTTAGAAGCAGAAGAGAAATCCAGTTTACTAGAATATGAATTATTTGTGGCTGTTCGTGAAGAAGTGAAAACTTTTACAGATCAATTACAAGAATTGGCAAAAGCAGTCGCAACGATTGATGTACTGCAGTCGTTTAGCACCGTTAGTGAAGCCTATCAATTAACAAGACCTACGATTTCATTAATGGATCGCTCGTTAGAAATTATTGATGGTCGTCATCCAGTTGTTGAAAAAGTGATGGGACGTTCTAGCTATGTTCCTAATTCGATTCAAATGACGCCAGAAGACCATATTTTATTAATTACTGGACCAAATATGTCTGGTAAATCAACGTATATGAGACAGTTGGCGCTTTGTGTGATTCTATCTCAAATTGGTTGCTTTGTTCCAGCGACAAGTGCAAAAATTCCAATTTTTACAAAAATCTTTACAAGAATTGGAGCAGCAGATGATTTAATTTCTGGTCAAAGTACTTTCATGGTAGAAATGATGGAAACCAATACAGCATTACGTCAAGCTGATCCAACAAGTTTATTATTATTTGATGAAATCGGAAGAGGAACAGCTACCTATGACGGGATGGCTCTTGCTCATGCCATTATTGGATATATTCATGAACATTTAACTGCGAAAGTCCTTTTTTCAACTCATTATCATGAATTAACAGCTTTAAGTGATACGTATGAAGATTTGAAAAATGTCCATGTTGGAGCCATTGAAAAAGATGGTGAAGTGGTCTTCCTTCATAAAATTATGGAAGGTCCCGCAGATAAGAGTTATGGAATACATGTCGCTAAATTAGCTGGATTACCGACATCATTATTAAGTCATGCGGAAAATATTTTAACGATTTTAGAAACTAATTCGCAAGCGAATGTAAGTCTTCAAGAAGATGCTCCCGTAGAAAAGGATGAAGTAGAAATTGTAGCAAGTAGTGCTACCGTTGAAGTTCCGCGTGTCGAATCAGAACAATTGGATTTATTTACAAGTAATCTCGACCAAGAAGTATTAGAGGAGATAAAATCTGTTCGAGTGATGAATTTAACGCCACTTCAAGCATTGCAATTCATCGACCAATGGCAAACAAGACTGAAAGGGTGAGTCTATGGGGAAAATTAAAGAATTAAGTGCTTTATTAACCAATCAGATAGCAGCAGGGGAAGTGATTGAACGACCGTCATCTGTTGTCAAAGAATTATTGGAAAATGCAGTAGATGCTGGCAGTACAAGAATTGTCATTGAAATTGAAGAAGCAGGATTAAAACTGATACGAATCACCGATAATGGTTCAGGGATGAGTCGTGAAGATGCCGTCTTATCGATTCGCCGTCATACGACGAGTAAAATTTATTCACCTGAACAATTATTTCGCATTAAAACATTAGGATTCAGAGGAGAAGCTTTAGCGAGTATTACAGCAGTTTCAAAAGTGACTGTAACGACTTCAACAGGAGAAGAAGTGGGAACTCAGTTAAAAGTGGAATCAGGAACTATTGTAGAAGAAACACAAGTACCTCCATTAAAAGGGACGACCATTGAAGTTTCAGATTTATTTTATAATACTCCTGCTCGTTTGAAATTTGTTCGAACACTTCAAACAGAAATTGCTCATATTACAGATGTTGTCAGTAAAATCTCTTTAAGTCATCCAGAAATTTCGATTATTTTAAGAAATGAAGGAAATGAATTAATTCGAACTGCAGGTAATGGGGACTTACGTCAAGCTATTGCAGGTAATTTAGGTCCTACTAACGCTCGTAAAATGTTAGCATTTAGTGGGGAAGATGATGATTTTAAAGTCAGTGGCTATACTTCTTTACCAGAATTAACAAGATCCAATCGAAATTATATTTCCATTTTTATCAATGGCCGTTCGATTCGTAATATTGCGATTTCTAAAGCAATTGTGGCAGGATATGGTTCTACTTTAATGGTGGGACGTTTTCCAATTACAGTGATTGATATTGAAATGGATTTCCAATTAGTCGATGTCAATGTGCATCCAACAAAGCAGGAAGTGCGTATTAGTAAAGAAGTGGAACTTTCAGCACTTATTCAAAAAGCAATCCATGAGTCGATTCAAGGGGTACAACGAATTCCTGAATCATTAGAAGATTTACCATTTAAACGTAAATTAACGGAATCGACAACTGCCCGACCGGTAGTGGAACAAGAAACGTTAAATTTTGACTTAAAACCTGTTCAGCCGTCCATTCGAGTTGAAACTCCTAGCGAGTGGATACAAGAAGATGAGACTACTTCGTATACGAACGAAGCGGTAAGTTATGAAGAGCTACCTTTAGAAACTGAAGTGATTCCATCTGAGGGAGAAACTTCTGAAGAACAAACAGAGGAAATTCCAGTTCGAATAACGGCTCATAATAAAGAGGAATGTGAAGATTGTCGAATAGATTTTCACCAAGAAAAAGCGAATTATTGGAAATTGTCTCAAGAATTGGATGAAGAAAATTTTGAAACTGATTTTCCAGAATTACATTATTTTGGACAAATGCATGGGACGTATTTATTTGCACAAAATGAAAAAGGATTATACATGATTGATCAACATGCTGCTCAAGAACGGATTAAATATGAAATTTTTAAAGTTTCTATTGGAGAAGTAGCGCCAGTGAGTCAACCCTTAATGATTCCGCTTGTTATGGAATTTTCTAAAAAAGAAGCGCTCAAATTACAAGAGTCGTTAGAAATGATTCGTGAATTTGGTATTGAAATTGAACCATTTGGGACTCATACGTTTCAAATTCAATCTCACCCTAGTTGGATTAAACAGGGAGAAGAAAAGGAAATCATTGAGGAAATTATTGATTTAGTTCTCTCAAATCAAAAAGTAACGGTTGCTCAACTACGTAAGGCAACTGCCATTATGATGAGCTGTAAAGGTTCGATTAAGGCGAATCATCGTTTAACAACGCTTGAAGCGGAACAATTATTAGTGGACTTAGCAAAATGTAAAAATCCGTATAATTGCCCTCATGGTAGACCGGTATTAGTTCATTTAAGCAATAAAGATTTGGAAAAATTATTTAAACGAATTCAAGATCCACATCAATCAAAGTGGAAGTTTGAAGATTAGGAGGAAGAAAAATGTCAGATTTTTCAAAAGAAGCATTAAAACAACGATTAACAGAAATTCAATATGAAGTGACGCAAAATGAAGCTACAGAACGTCCTTTTTCAGGAGAATATGATGAATTTTATGAAGAAGGAATTTATGTAGATGTAGTGAGTGGTGAACCATTATTTAGTTCAAAAGATAAATTTGATGCAGGTTGTGGATGGCCATCATTTTCAAGACCGATTCAAAATACAACACTAACAGAAAAAGAAGACCATAAATTAAATCGTGTTCGTACAGAAGTTCGTAGTCCAAAAGCGGATTCTCATTTAGGGCATGTATTCCCAGATGGACCTGAAGAATTAGGTGGATTACGTTATTGCATTAATTCTGCTGCATTAAGATTTATTCCAAAAGCAGATTTAGAAAAAGAAGGATATGGAGAATTTCTTCAATATTTTTAAAGAGGGAGACTACGAAAGACTTCCAAAAATAGTAGCAAAGGACGGCAGCAGCCCTGCGGTCTCATGCCTAAAATTTGAGCCTTTGTCTCAAATTTTCCTAATAAAGAGAAAGAGAGTGAGTAAATGAGTCGTACCGTTCATACTGAATTGACAAATATGTGTATGATTTATGACCAAGAGGGTAATGTTTTAGTACAAGAGAAAAATTTGAGTTATGCACAAGGCTTAATATTTCCTGGAGGTCATGTTGAACCAATGGAATCGATTGTAGATTCGACTATTAGAGAAATTAAAGAAGAAACTGGTCTAACAATTAGTCAGTTAGAGTTTTGTGGAATTAAAGATTGGATTCGACCAGATGGAACACGTTATATTGTCTTTTTATATAAAACGAATCATTACACTGGTGAACTTCGTTCTTCGTCAGAGGGAGATATGTTTTGGATTTCTTTAGAAGATTTGAAGAAGAGAGAACCATTATGGCATTTGGATCAAATGTTAGACATATTTGAACAAAAGGGACCTACTGAATTGTTTTTCAATTATGGGGATGATGAGTATATTCCGGAATTGAAGTAGGACACAATACTACGAAAGACTTCCAAAATAGTAGCAAAGGATGCAAGCAACCCCTTTGGGTTTCATTGCTAAATTTCGAGCCTTAGTCTCGAAATTTCCTAATCATAGTAGCCGAGTTTCGGCTACTATTATGGATGCTACTTTGGGAAGTCTTTCTCCGTTTTTCTTATGGAGATGAGAGTACGTTTGAGATGTAGCCTTCCTGTTATAGTAACATGAGAGAGAAGGTAATTATTCTTGATTAACACGTGTAACACGTACTATAATATTTCTAATTGGAGGTATGAAAATGTTAGTGACTTATCCAGCGTTATTTTATTATGATGATTCAGATGATACAAGTTCACCTTATTTTGTACATTTTCCAGATTTTTCAAATATGTCTGGTACTCAAGGAAAAGATATTAGTGATGCATTGGAAATGGCAAGTGAATGGCTAGGTATGAATACTGCTGATTGTATCGAAAATGATATAGATTTACCTAAACCATCAGATATAAATTCTTTATCTTTAGTGGAACACAATCCTTTTAAGAATGATAAAGATATTGAATTAAAATTTGATTCAAAAAAATCGTTTATTTCTATGGTAGGAGTAAATGTAAATCACTATTTAGGAAATCAAGAACCAGTAAAAAAGACTTTAACGATACCGAGATGGGCTGATAAGTTAGGCAGAGAATTAGGTTTAAATTTTTCTCAAACATTAACAGAAGCAATTGTCGAAAGAAAAATAAACTTTTAGGATTTTCTAAGAGTTTATTTTTTGTGAAAAATTTGAAAGTGCACTAAAAAAAGATTTCTGAGGTGTTGCTTCTATATCGTTAAAACTTTAAAATGATAATACAAAAGCAATTTTTCTTGGTTAGTAAAGGAAACAAATATCCTACTGAATTATTTGACAAATGTTAGAGTTTTTCTTATACTAAATGAGTATTGCCCAGTCAGATAAAAGAATTTTAACAGTAGAGAGGTCTAGTCGGTGAAAATGACCACAAAATTTATGCTCCTGATTGGAATTTTTGTAGAAATACAGACGCTTCCCGCGTTATCGGAATGAATGAGGATGAAAT
>CAUQAL010000012.1:0-33265 GCA_963515985.1 uncultured Granulicatella sp. | reverse complement strand
GTAACAGGTTCTAAGAGTTTGTAAATACATCTCAGCCAATGGCACCTCTTTGTATTTTTTAGAATGAAATTAGTATACTCCCTCTTTCAGTTTTTTTCAACTCATTTTTTCATTTTTAGAATCTAATGTTGAATTTTTCTTATTTCAATTTTTGATAACAATGTATTGATGATTGTTTTTGTTGCAACCCCTATCGAAAAAGCTGTTGCACTTCCAGCAGCTGCTCCTTGTTTTAAACTCTCTTGATAATCACTTGTTTCAATAAATTTCGCCATAAAAGCAGCTAGCATTGAATCTCCTGCTCCTACTGAATTAATCAACTTTCCTGTTGGAACATTCGAAGCAAATACTTCTCCTATTTCACTGACTAAAAATGCTCCTTCACTCCCGCAAGACACTAACACATTACAAGCACCTTTTTTCTGTAATTGAAATGCATAATGAATGATTTCGTCTTGAGTCTGAATGTTCACTCCAAATAATTCTTCTAATTCATGCTGATTTGGCTTAATCATAAACGGCTGATAAGGTAAACAGGCTAATAATGAAGCTTTCGTTGTATCTAGCACTAACTTTGTACCTCTTGTATGACAAAGCTTTGCAACTTCAACATAAGACGTCTCATCTAGTCCTGGTGCAGCATTTCCCGCTAAAAATACAATATCCTCTTCTTGTAAATGATCTTCCAAATATCTCACTAGTTGTTGAAATTTTTTAGCATCTACAGTAGCACCAGCTGCATTGATTTCAGTCTCTACTTCTCCTTTTACTTTAACATTAATCCTTGTAGTTCCATCTACAGAAATAAAGTGAGTTATAACGCCTTCTTTTTCGAGAAATTCTTCAATAAACTTCCCTGTAAATCCTCCAAGAAATCCTGTAGCAATATTATCAACCCCTAGGCGTTTTAATACAACCGATATATTAATCCCTTTACCACCTGCTACATATTCCTCACTCATTGATCGATTTAAGGTTCCTAATTGACAATTTGGAACTTGAATGACTAAATCTACCGCTGGATTAAACGTAATGGTATAAATCATGGTTGCACCCCTTTCTAATGTAAAAAATAGGGCTAGCAAAATGCTAGCCCACTAAAAACATCCTAAAATGTCATTATTTTTTTAAGTTGTAGAATGCTGAAAGACCTTGGTAAACAGCTAAGTCACCTAATTGATCTTCAATACGTAATAATTGGTTGTATTTAGCAATACGGTCTGTACGGCTTAATGAACCAGTCTTGATTTGTCCAGCGTTTGTTGCAACTGCGATGTCAGCAATTGTTGAATCTTCAGTTTCACCAGAACGGTGTGAAACAACTGCAGTGTAACCAGCTTTTTGAGCCATTTCAATTGCGTTGAATGTTTCAGTTAAAGTACCGATTTGGTTTACTTTGATTAAGATTGAGTTTGCAATACCTTTTTCAATACCACGAGATAAGATTTCAGTGTTAGTTACGAATAAGTCGTCACCAACTAATTGAACTTTACCGCCTAAGCGTTCAGTTAATAATTTCCATCCATCCCAGTCGTTTTCGTCACAGCCGTCTTCGATTGTGATGATTGGGTATTTTTCAACTAATTCTGCTAAGTATTCTACTTGTTCAGAAGGAGTACGTTTAGCACCTTTTTCACCTTCGAAGATTGTGTAATCATATACGCCATCTTTGAAGAATTCTGATGAAGCACAGTCAAATCCTAAGAATACATCTTTACCAGGTTCTAGACCTACTTTTTTGATTGCAGCTAAGATTGTTTCTACAGCATCTTCAGTTCCTTCGAATGTTGGAGCGAAACCACCTTCGTCACCTACAGCAGTTACTAAACCACGGTCGTGTAAGATAGCTTTCAATGCGTGGAATACTTCAGCACCCCAACGTAAAGCTTCTTTGAATGTTGGCGCACCAACTGGTAAAATCATGAACTCTTGGAATGCGATTGGAGCATCTGAGTGAGATCCACCGTTAACGATGTTCATCATTGGTGTTGGTAATACTTTAGTGTTGAATCCACCTAAGTATTGGTATAATGGTTGATCTAAGTAATCAGCAGCCGCACGAGCAACAGCGATAGATACGCCTAAAATTGCGTTAGCTCCTAATTTACCTTTGTTTGGAGTTCCATCTAATTCGATCATTAATTTGTCGATCGCCATTTGTTCGCGAACGTCAAAACCGATGATTGCTTCAGCAATAATGTTGTTTACATTATCAACAGCTTTTTGAACTCCTTTTCCTAAGTAACGAGATTTGTCGCCATCACGTAATTCAACTGCTTCGTATTCACCAGTAGAAGCTCCTGAAGGAACCATACCGCGTCCGAACGCTCCGCTTTCTGTGTAAACTTCAACTTCGATAGTTGGGTTACCACGTGAATCTAATACTTCTCTTGCTAATACATCTGTAATAAATGGCATGATTTATTAACTCCTTTATATTTATTTGTACGTTTCTATTTTAGTCGAAAAATGCTTTATATGCAATATTTTCCTGAAATTGAAATCATTTTTTTAAGATTATTTTTGAATTAAGCTTTCGCCTGTCATTTCTTCAGGTTTTGCTACATTCAATAAGTCTAACATTGTTGGTGCAACGTCTGCTAAACGACCACCTTCACGTAATGTAATACCTTTTTTCGTTACAATAACTGGTACTGGAACTGTTGTATGGGCAGTATGTGGTGTACCTTCTGGAGTAACCATTGTTTCAGAGTTACCGTGGTCAGCAAAGATAATGGCAGTTCCACCTTTAGCTAAAATAGCATCTACTACTTTACCTAAGTTTTCATCCACTGCTTCGATTGCTTTAATCGTTGGTTCTAACATCCCTGAGTGTCCAACCATGTCTGGATTTGCGAAGTTTAAGATGATTGCATCATTTTCATCATTTTGAATCGAATTATATAATGCATCTCCTACTTCATAACAACTCATTTCAGGTTTTAAGTCATATGTTGCAACTTTTGGAGAAGGAATTAAAATACGGTTTTCTCCTTGGAATTCTTCATTACGTCCACCATTCATAAAGAATGTAACGTGTGGATATTTTTCAGTTTCTGCAATACGTAATTGTGCTAATCCTGCTTTAGATAATACTTCTCCTAAAACATTTGTCATAGGAATTGGTGGGAATGCAACTTCTGCATCCACACTTGGATTGTATAATGTCATTGTCACAAATTTAACATTTGCAGCATGTTCACCACGATCAAAGTTTGTCCACTCTTTATCTGTAAATGCATTTGATAATTGAATCGCACGGTCAGGACGGAAATTAAAGAAGATAACTGCATCATTTTCTTCAATTTTCGCAACTGGTTGTCCATCTTTAACAATTACTGATGGAATTACAAATTCATCTGTCACATTTTCAGCATAACTATGTTCAATGACTGCTTGAGCTGATTCAAATTGAGGTCCTTTTGCATGAGCAATTGCATCATAAGCTAATTGAACACGTTCCCAACGTTTATCTCGGTCCATTGCATAATAACGACCTGATACAGTTGCGATTTGACCTACTCCAACTTCTGCAATTTTTTCTTCTAAAGTCTTAATGTAAGCTGGGCCAGCTTTTGGATCCACATCACGTCCATCCATAAATGCATGAACATATACTTTAGAAATTCCTTTTGCCTTCGCAGTTTCAATTAATGCTAATAAATGATTAATATGGCTGTGTACACCACCATCAGATAATAATCCGAACAAGTGTAATGCAGAACCATTTTCTAATACATGGTTAAATGCACCATTTAATGCTGGGTTTGTATCAAATTCACCATCTAAAATTGCTTTATCAATACGAGTTAAGCTTTGGTATACAATACGACCTGCACCAATATTTGTATGGCCTACTTCTGAGTTCCCCATTTGTCCATCTGGTAGACCTACATCTAAACCTGATGCTTTTAATGTTGTATGAGGAAATTCATTATAGTAACGGTCAAAATTTGGTTTATTTGCTTGTGCTACAGCGTTACCTTCTACTTCTGGTCTCCATCCAAAACCATCTAAGATAATAATCGCTACTGGTGATTTAGACATTATTTTACTGCCTCCAATAAAGCTAAGAATGATTCAGGTTGTAAGCTTGCTCCACCTACTAAAGCTCCATCCACATCTGGACAAGCCATATATTCTTTAATGTTTTCAGGTTTAACAGAACCACCGTATTGTACACGAACTTTGTCTGCTACTTCTTGTCCGAAGTCTTTCGCTACAACGTCACGTACTACTTTACACATTTTTTGAGCATCATCTTGAGAAGCTGATTTACCAGTTCCGATTGCCCAAATTGGTTCATACGCGATTACTAATGATGAAACTTGTTCATTTGATAATCCTTCTAATGCAGCAGAAACTTGTGCTCCTACAAACTCAGCAGCTTTACCAGCTTCATAAGTTTCTAATGTTTCACCACAACAAATGATTGGTAACATACCATTTGCGAAAATTGCTTTTGCTTTTTTATTAATGTCAGCATCTGTTTCGTGGAAATATTCACGACGTTCTGAGTGTCCAATCACAACATAGTGAACGCCCATTTCTGATAATACTTTTGGAGATGTTTCTCCAGTATAAGCACCTTCTTGTTCGAAATAGCAGTTTTGAGCTGCTACTTTTAATTCAGAACCTTCAGCTGCAGCTAATAAAGTAGATAAATCAACTGCTGGAGCTGCTACAGCAGACTCAACAACTTCTGATGATGGTAATTTTCCTGCTAAAGCCTCAACAAATGCTTGAGTTTCTTTAGGATTTTTATTCATTTTCCAGTTTCCTGCAATAATTGGTTTACGCATAATTTTTCCTCCTAAAATTGTTTATGAAGCAGACTCACAAAAATGAATATTCATTTCAGTGAGTCCTTTTCAATAGTTTTTAATTATTTATCACTAATTGAAGCTACACCAGGTAATTCTTTACCTTCTAAGTATTCTAATGAAGCTCCACCACCAGTTGAGATATGAGTAAATTTATCTGCATATCCTAAAGAAATTGCTGCTGCTGCAGAATCTCCTCCACCGATGATTGTTGTAGCGCCCTCTAAAGAAGCAATAGCTTCACAAACACCAATTGTTCCTTTAGCAAAGTTAGGTAATTCGAATACACCCATAGGACCATTCCATACAACTGTTTTAGCATCTTTTAAGTAGCTAGCAAATAATTCAACAGTCTTAGGTCCAACGTCTAATCCCTCTTGGTCTGCTGGAATTTGGTCAGAAGGTACAGTTGTAGCAACTGCATCATTTGAAAATTCTTTAGCAACTACATTGTCGATTGGTAATACTAATTTGTCACCAGCTTTTTCCATAATTTGTTTTGCTAATTCAATGCGATCTACTTCTAATAATGATAGACCTACTTCACGGCCCATAGCTTTGAAGAATGTGTAAGCCATTCCTCCACCGATTAATACTTTATCAGCTTTATCTAATAAGCTTTCGATTACACCAATTTTATCTGAAACTTTCGCTCCACCTAAAATAGCAACGAATGGACGTTCTGGTGTGTCTACTGCTCCTCCGATGAATTTAATTTCTTTTTCCATTAAGAAACCAGCAGCTGATTCTAATTGACTAGCAATCCCAACGTTAGATGCGTGAGCACGGTGAGCTGTACCAAATGCATCATTTACGAACAACTCTCCTAAAGATGCCCAATATTTTCCTAACTCAGGATCGTTTTTAGATTCTTTTTTACCATCTAAATCTTCGAAACGAGTATTTTCAAATAATAAAACATCTCCTTCAGCTAAACCATTAATAGCTGTTTCTAATGCTTCTCCACGTGTTTCTGGAATAAATGTTACTTCTTTTTTTAATAATTCTGATAAACGTTCAGCAACTGGACGTAAGCTTAAACGAGCTTTATCTTCTTCAGATTTTACTTTTCCTAAGTGAGAGAACAGAATTACTTTAGCATGATTATCAATTAAATATTGAATAGTTGGTAATGCTTGTACGATACGGTTGTCATCTGTAATAACTCCATTTTTTAATGGAACGTTGAAGTCAACACGTACTAATACTTTTTTTCCTCCAACAGATAAATCTGTTACAATTTTTTTAGCCATAGAATAGCCTCCTAAGTTTTAAATATTTGGAGCGAGTGTAATACCCACATTATGAAAACAGGGCGAGGAAGCGAATGCTTCCATCGCCCTGAAAAATTCGATACGATTAGCTATATCAAAACTTTAAATTATAGATTTGCAAAGTATTGTAATGTACGAATTAATTGTGCAGTATATGACATTTCGTTATCGTACCAAGAAACTGTTTTAACTAATTGTTTGTCTCCTACAGTCATTACTTTAGTTTGAGTAGCATCAAATAATGATCCATAAGTGATACCAATGATATCAGTAGATACTAATGGTTCTTCAGTATATCCGTAAGATTCAGTTGCAGCAGCTTTCATAGCAGCGTTAATTTCTTCAGCTGTAACTGGTTTTTCTAATACTGTTACTAATTCTGTTAATGAACCTGTTGGTACAGGAACACGTTGAGCAGCTCCATCTAATTTACCGTTTAATTCTGGAATTACTAAACCGATAGCTTTAGCAGCACCAGTTGTGTTAGGAACGATATTTACAGCTGCAGCACGAGCACGACGTAAGTCTCCTTTTGGATGTGGAGCGTCTAATGTGTTTTGGTCACCAGTGTAACCATGAATAGTAGTCATTAAACCTTCAACGATTCCGAAGTTATCGTTTAAAGCTTTAGCCATAGGTGCTAAACAGTTTGTAGTACATGAAGCACCAGAAATAACTGTTTCTTTACCTGTTAAAATGTCATGGTTTACATTGTAAACAACTGTTGGTACATCGTTACCACCAGGAGCAGAGATAACAACACGTTTAGCTCCACCTTTTAAGTGTAATTCAGCTTTTTCTTTAGAAGTGAAGAAACCAGTACATTCTAAAACGATATCAACGCCTAGTTCTCCCCATGGTAATTCTTCAGGATTACGGTTAGCTAATACTTTAACTTCTTTACCGTTTACGCGGAATGCGCCTTCTAATACTTCAACTTCTCCGTTGAAACGTCCTTGTGTTGAATCGTATTTTAATAAGTGTGCTAATTGTTTAGCATCTGTTAAGTCGTTGATTGCAACAACTTCTAACCCTTCCACTTCTTGAATACGACGGAATGCTAAACGTCCAATACGTCCGAAACCGTTAATACCAACTTTAACTGTCATAATAGTTTTTCCTCCTAGGAATATATTTTTTTTATTTTTAGCGGGTTACCCCGTTCAAAACCATATTTGCTAAACTCTCATCGATAACAAACCATGTTCGATCGATAGGAGCTAATTTGGCATAAGCTTTTAATGCTTCTGCCTTTTGAGAGCCTTCCACAATAGCAATACTATGTGGAATCAACTCTAAATCACTAAGATGCAAACCTACTCGTGGAAGTTTAAAAACTACCTTTCCTTTTGCATCGAAGAAACAACCAAACGCTTCACCAACTGCTCGTTGATTGGCAATGAATTGACTTTCTTGAGGCAACAACCCTCTTCTTTCAGCCATAACACTTGCGTTTCCAACACTATATAATAAGCAATTCGCTTGTTTCATCATTGTTAATGTTTGCGACACTAATGGTTCTTGTAATAAAGGTAAATACGTTTCTTTACTTACATGTTCTGGAACATATAATGAAAAATGTTCTCCACCTGTTTTTGTCGCCATCTTCTCACTAACACTATTTGCTTGGATTAAAGTGGAACCACCCACTCCTCCTCTAGCAGGTACAAATGAAATCTCACGTTGTTGTAAAATCTCTTTTGAAAAATATTCTGCTACCGTAGCCATCGTTCTACCACCCGTTACTGTTACGATTGATTGATCAACAGGTAACATCCATTTCATTAATTCTTGTACTTGATGACTAATCTGCATCCCTTTGTTAGGATTGCTTTCATACACTACTTTACAAAATCTAATTCCTAGCTTTTTAGAAACTTCCTTTTCAAAAGTAGTCATCTCAATACACTGTTGAATGATCGTTGTTAATCCTAGATAAGTTTCTTTTCCTAAATCCGTGACTAACATTCCTTTTGCAGAATATGTAATTAAACCTTGTTCTTTTAGTATATCCGTTTCAGAACGAAGAATACGTTCTGATATTTCCAACTGTTTTGCAAGCCCTCTTCGACCAATCGGTTGTGTTTGTTGTATCGCTCGCAAAATTTGGAAACGAATTTTTAACAATTGATTGCTTTCGGGGACTAGAAGTTGCATTAATGTCATACAATCCATAATTCCAATTCCCTTCATTTCATTACTGGGCTAAAAACCGTCCCTGAAAACTAGTTATCTATACATAGAAAACTTTTTTAATTACAAAAATATTGTACCAACAATCTTTGTAAAATGCAACTTGAAAGTGTTTAATATTTTTTAAAAAAGAAATCAAAAGGGACATTTTCAGTCCCTTGTTTTGTTTCCTTTTCTTTTCATAATACCCTCTTTCCTATCTATCCCTTGTAATTTCTAATCTTATTTTGTAAGAGTTTCTTCTTGTTTTTTCATATGAATTTGGATAAAATATTCTTACATTGTTTAGCTGCCTTAGTGTAATGGATATCACATAAGATTCCGGTTCTTATAATGGGGGTTCGATCCCCTCAGGCAGCGTTACTAAAGATATTTAACCGCAAAAAAGCCAGGGTTTAACACCCTGGCTTATTTGCAGTTTTATAGCTCACCATACTATTAGACTGCTAATTATTTTTCTAAACCTTCAATAATTTTTGTTAAGTTCCATTTCATCATGCTTAAGTAGCTATCTCCATCTTTACCTTTTTCAGCAATTGAGTCAGTAAAGATTGTTGAGTAAATTGGCTTACCTGATTCTTGTGAAACTGTCTTCATTGGACGTTCGTCAACACTTGATTCAACGAATAATGAAGGAACTTTAGATTTTTTAAGAATTTCTACTAAACGAGTTGTTTGTTCAGGAGTACCTTCTTCTTCAGTATTAATTTCCCAGATGTAAGCTGATGGAACTCCATAAGCTTTAGAGAAGTACTTGAAGCATCCTTCACTTGTAACAATTAATTTTTTCTCTTCTGGAATTTTAGCAAGACGTTCTTTTGCGTCTTTATCTAATTTATCCAACTCAGCAACATATTTATCAAGATTCTTTTGGTAAGTATCTTTATGTTCTGGATCTTTTGCAATTAATTGTTTTGCAATGTTTTTAGCATAAATCACACCATTTTCGATGTTTAACCATGCATGAGGGTCTTCTTTACCTTTTTCTTTTTCCCCTTCAAGGTAAATTACATCAACGCCATCACTTACTGCAAAGTAATCTTTATCTGCTACTTTACCAGCATTTTTAACCATTTTTGTAAACCAAGCATCATCTGCATTTTCTAAGTTAATTCCATTATAGAAAATTAAATCTGCATCATGAATTTTTTGTACATCTTGTGGTAATGGTTCATATTCGTGTGGATCTTGTCCAACTGGAACAATACTGTGAATGTCCGCTAAATCCCCAGCAACATTTTTTGTAATATCATAAATGATAGAGTTTGTTGCTACTACTTGTACTTTTTTAGGTTCATTACTTTTTGTTGTAGTTGATGATGTTGAGTTTGTTGAACATCCTGCAAAACCAACTAATGATAATAAACCGACTGTTAATAATTTCCCGATTTTCATGCTTTTTTCCTACCTTCCCTTTGTTTTGGTGATACAATAAAACTAATCACAAAGAATGCTGCAGCAGTTAATACAATGGTTGACCCTACTGCAATATTAAACGTATAGCCGATTACTAAACCAACAATCGAAGAAAGTGAACCAAACATTGCTGATAAAGCTAACATGGTTTTCAAACTCTTCGAATATAAATATGCTGTTGCTGCTGGTGTAATCAGTAACGCTACAATCATAACTGTTCCGACACTTTGCATTGCTGTAATCGAAACTAATGCTAAAAGAAACATCAATAAGTAATGATAGAATGATACATTCAATCCTGCCGAACGAGCAAAGACTGGGTCAAAACTCGTTACTTGTAATTCTTTAAAGTAAGAAATAATCGTTACAAAAACAAATATTCCCACAATTGCCGTAATCAATAAATCAAAATCTTGGACTGCTAAAATATTCCCGAATAAAATATGGAATAAGTCAGTCGAACTTTTCGCAACACCGATTAAAATAATTCCTAAAGCTAAAAATGAACTAAAGGTAATTCCTATCGCAGTATCACTTTTTACGACACTATTTCGATTAATAAAGGCAATAATAAAGGATGCTAATAATCCAAATGCTAGTGCTCCAAAGAAGAAGTTAATTCCAAGAATAAAAGATAATGCTACCCCTGGTAACACCGCATGAGAAATCGCATCTCCCATTAACGACATCCCACGAAGAATGATAAAACATCCAATCATTCCGGCAACTGCCCCAATTAAAACGGAAGAAATTAATGCATTTTGCACAAAATGATAATTCATTAATCCTTGTAAAAAATTATTCATGAGTTTGTCCCCCTTGCGCTACGAAAACTTCTCCACCGTAAGTTTTTCTAATTTTTTCAGGAACAAATGTTTCCTCAGTTTTTCCACTATCTACAATTCCACGATTCACTAAAATCACTTGATCAAAATAATCCCGTACTTTAGATAAATCATGATGCACCATTAAAATAGTCTTTCCTTCTTCTTTCCATTGACGAATTAAAGTCATAATCACTTTTTCACTCATCATATCAATCCCAACAAATGGTTCATCTAAGAAGATGTAATCTGCTTTTTGGACTAAACAACGTGCTAACAATACCCTTTGGAATTGCCCGCCTGATAAAGCTCCTATTGGACGATTGGCTAATTCTGTTAAACCAACTTCTTCAATCGCTTCATCGACATCTTTCCAATCTTGAGCTTTCAACCGTTGAAATGGCTTCATTTTCACGGATTTTCCTAATGCTACACATTCACGAATCGTAATTGGAAATGTAAAATCCAAATTACTTTTTTGTTCAACGTATGCAATTCTCCCTAGCGATTGACTCGCTGTTTCTCCATCAAATGTCACTTTTCCCGTATGCGGAATTAATCCTAGAATTGCTTTTAATAAAGTAGATTTTCCTGCCCCATTAGGACCAATAATTCCCAAAATCGTTGGGCCATTGACTTCTACATGACAATCTTTTAAAACATCTGGTTGCATTGCGTAAGATACTCCCAGATTTTCGACTTTAATCATGAGTCTACCTCCTTCTTTCTCTCATAAATCCTATGCCAATAATTAGGTTACCCTAAATACTTTCTCTCGTCAAGAGTTTTTTAGGTGCTCCAAAATATTTTTGAAAAATTCCGATTTTTATATAAAAAAAGATAAAGAACAAAACGCTTTCATGTTCTTTATCTTCTTTATGCCTATTCTTTTTTATCTTCTTTTGCCCCTAAAGCTGTCAATGTATTCGAGAATAAATGATGTTTATAATCCTTATCAATTTCCTTATAATAACTATAAAAAATATCAATCATAACTAAAATCGGAAATTGTGGTGAAATCAATCCACCTTGTTCTAATGCATTTTTCATCGCTATTAAAACTAACTCATCACATGCTTTCCCACTGTCTTCACTTCTTTTTGAAGTGATTAACACCGTCTTTGCTCCTTGTTTTTTGGCTTGTCGAACTGCTTCAACAACACTTGCATTAGCAGAAACGGAAATCCCAATGACTAAACAGTCTTCATCAACAAGAACTCGATTCATTAACATCGTATGTAAATCCGTAATTGCTTCACAAATCATTCCTAATCTCATAAATCGAAATTTCATTTCGTGAGCTGCTAAGCCCGAACTTCCTTGTCCATAAATATATACTCGCTTAGCATTATTCAACAGCCCACACACTTTAATCACTTGACTTTCATCAATCAACGAAAAAGACTTGGATAGTAGTTCTTCATAGTCCGATAAAACTGTTTTCGTTAAATCATTATGAACTACTTGACCTTCTTTTTTACTTTCCTGGAAATCATAAATAAATTGTCGATAGCCTTTATAGCCACATTTTTGTGCAAAGCGTGTCAATGATGGAATAGATACAAATAACCTCTCCGATACGGCTCTAGCTGACAAAGATTCTTCTGTAGAATTTTGATTTAAAAAATATTGCGCAATTGTTTTTTCATTAGGGGTTAATGTATCATAAATCGATTCAATTAATGGTGTGACTTTTTTCTCAAAAGATATCATTTCTTTACTCCCTTAACCTTTTCATTACTGTTAGTGTATCATATTTTTCAACTCTCGTGTTTCAAAAAAATAAAAAGCTAGGAGAAATTCATCCCCTAGCTTGATAGTATTTAGATAACGATTAGTCATCTACACCTAAAATTTCGTTAATATTGTTTTTATAAAGAATAGCTTTTGCTCCGTAGATAGCTTGAACTCCACCTTTAACTTCTAATACATCTACCGCACCAATTGCTTTTAGTGTCGCTTTATCTACTTTATCGACTGAACGAACAGCTACACGTAAACGAGTAATACATGCATCTACATCTTCGATATTTTCTGATCCACCTAAAGCTTCAATAATACGAACACTGTCTTGTTTTAATGAATCTTTTGTTTCTACAACAGGTTTTTCATCATCTAATAACTCTTCATCTAAACGTCCTGGAGTTGCAACGTTAAATTGAACAATAAACCATCTGAATACTACATAGTATAAAACACTCCATACTAAACCAAATGGAATTTGTAATAGCCAATTTGTTTTATCATTACCTTGTAATACCCCGAATAATGTAAAGTCGATAACCCCACCTGAGAATGTATTACCGATTGAAATATTTAAGATATCAGCAATAAAGAAGCTTACACCATCTAAGAATGCGTGAACAACATAAAGTACTGGACTTACGAATAAGAACATAAATTCAATTGGTTCTGTAATACCAGTAATGAATGATGTTAAAGCTACCCCAAAGAATAAACCTGCATATTTTTTACGACGATCTTTGGGAACACAGTGATACATTGCTAAGCAGGCTGCTGGAAGACCAAACATCATTGTAGAGAAACGACCTGCGAAGAAACGAGTTCCTTCAGTAAATAGACCAACATGTGTTGGATCTGCTAATTGAGCAAAGAAGATTTTTTGAGCTCCTGCTACAGATTGACCAGCAACAGTTGCCACTCCTCCTAATTCTGTATACCAGAATAATGGGTAAATCATATGGTGTAACCCAACCGCACCACTTAGACGCATTAAGAATCCATATAAGAATGTTCCAAATGGTCCAGCTTGAGAAATATAGCTACCAGTTGATACTAATAATTGTTGGAATGGAGGCCAAATTACAAAGAAAATTCCTCCGACTACAATTGAAGCAAATGAAGTTACGATTGGAACAAAACGGCTACCTCCAAAGAAACCTAAGAATTGAGGTAATTGAATATTGCTATAACGATTATGTAAATAAACCGCTACAGAACCTACTACGATAGCACCAACTACTCCTGTATCAATGGCAGCTCCTTCCGCCATAAATAATTTTACAAGAGCTTTAATCGTTGCTGTCATTACGAAATATCCAGTAACACCAGCAAGTGCTGCTGTACCTTTATCACGTTTTGCTAAGCCAATACACAAACCTACGCAGAGTAGTAATGCTAAATTCGCAAATACAACTTCCCCTGCTGAGCTCATCACTGTGAAAATAGCTTGTAGTACACGATTATTCAACACTGGATAAGTAGCTACTGTCGTTGGATTTGACAACGCACCACCAATCCCTAATAACAAACCAGCTGCCGGTAAAATAGCAATCGGCAACATAAAGGCTTTACCAATTTTTTGTAATACTTTAAACATATGGTTTCCTCCTAAAAATTTATTTTCCTTTTATGAATGAATTGCCTCTACAAATTTCTTTGTAATTAATTGAGGTCTTGTAATAGCTGAACCAACTACTACACTATATGCACCTAATTCTAGTACACGTTTCACCTTTTCAGGTGTATCAATATTTCCCTCTGCAATAAGAGGATGTTTAATAACTTTTAAGACTTCTCGAAGAATTTCAAAATCGTTTGCTTCGATTTTATCTCCTTTACTTTGTTCGGTATATCCTACTAACGTACTACCAATATAATCAAACCCTAATTCATCTGCATGAATCATTTCATCTACCGTTGAACAGTCTGCCATTAATTTTTGTTCTGGATATTTTTGACGAATTTCTTTATAAAATTCATCTAAACTTTGTCCATTTGGACGAGTAGAAATAGTTGCATCCAATGCAATAATCTCTGGTTTTGCTTCCATTAATTCGTCTACTTCTTTAATAGTAGCTGTAATATAAACATCTGCATCATTATAATCTCTTTTAATAATTCCAATTACTGGTAAATCAACTGCTTGTTTGATTGCTTTGATATCGATAACAGAATTTGCTCGAATCCCTTTTGCTCCTCCTTCCTTCGCTGCGACTGCCATACGAGCCATAATAAAATCGCTATGCAACGGTTCATGTGGCAACGCTTGGCAAGATACGATTAATTGCCCTTGAATACTCATATTCAGCCTCCTTTATAGTTTTATAAAAGCCTTTACAAGAATAGTATACTTCTACAAGAAAACATTTTCAATATCTACTCGTTTTTTTGAAAGTAATTTCAAAAAATCCGATAATCGATTCACATTTTCCCTTTAAATTAGAAATTACTTTCACAACTTTTAAAGAGATTATGAACTATTCTTATATCAAATAATGAAGGACTTACCGTTCAATCGATAAGTCCTAAGGGTATAACGATTCAGTTTCAAAGCTTTGGAAAATTATTTTCCTAAATAATATTCTGAAACAACATGTAAGTTTTCATCAAATTCAAACACTAAAGGTGGGAAATTCGGAATTTCCACTCCCATAATTTCATCATCTGACAATCCTTTAATATGTTTTACTAATGCACGAATAGAATTTCCATGTGCACCAACTAAAATATTTTTACCAGCTTTTAAATCTGGAGCAATTTTATCCTCCCAGAATGGAAGAACACGTTCCAGAGTCACTTTAAGATTTTCTGCATCTGGAATGACAGAATCATCCAGCTTTGCATATCGACGATCGCCATGTGCTGAATATTCATCATCACGATCCATTTTTGGAGGTAAAACATCATAAGAACGACGCCAAATATGAACTTGTTCCTCTCCAAATTTTTCAGCAGCTTCTGCTTTATTTTTCCCCGTTAATCCACCATAATGACGTTCATTTAAACGCCATGACTTTTCAACAGGAATCCATAATTGATCACAAGCTTCCAATGCCAAATCCGTTGTTTTAATGGCACGTTTTAGCACTGACGTATAGGCTTGATCAAATTCAATCCCTGCTTCTTTAATTAATTTTCCAGCATCAATTGCTTGTTGAATCCCCTTTTCAGACAAATCAACATCCGCCCAACCAGTGAAGAGATTAGCTTTATTCCATTCTGACTGGCCATGGCGAGCAAAAACTAATTTTACCATCTTATCGCTCTCCTTTTTCTTCCAAACCTTTTCCCGTGTAAATGTATACCCTATTTCATTATCTATTTAATAATGCAGCTGCAGCTTCATCAACGATAATGGTTACATTAGGATGTTTTTGTAAAATACTTGCAGGTACATCTGTTGTGACTTCCCCTTTTACCGTATCTAAAATTGCTTTTGCTTTCTTTTCTCCGAATGCAATTAATAAGATTTGTTTTGCATCCATAATCGATTGTAATCCCATTGAATAAGCAAATCTTGGTACATCTTCTTCACGTTCAAAGAAACGTTTATTGGCTTCAATTGTTGCTTGCGCTAAAGCCACTTTATGTGTTCTTTTTGTAAATGGTGTTCCTGGTTCATTGAATCCAATATGGGCATTACTCCCTATCCCCAATAGTTGGAAGTCAACAGGATTGTCTTGTAAAATTTTTTCATAACGTTCCACTTCAGCATCAATATCTTCAGCAAGTCCATTCGGTAAATAACTGTTTAAAAATGGTTTTGCTTCAAATAATTGCTTATTCATAAAATAGTGATAACTATGTTCGTCTTCATTTGATAATCCTGCATATTCATCTAAGTTTACAGAGACTCTATCAGAAAAATCTAATGAACTTTGACGAATTTTTTCATATAAACCAAGAGGACTAGAACCTGTTGCTAAGCCAAAAACCTTTGCTCCCTTTTCATAGGCTTCTTTAAATACTTCAAATGCAACTAATGCGCCTTCTTCTTGATTTTTTACAATTTTAATATCCATAACGCTTCCTCCCTCAACTTGTCATTACCAGTATTGTAACAGAAAATTTCATAAGAATAAATAATAAGATCAAATTTTCAATCAAATATTTTTAAAACAAAAAACTCTATTAGCCTCGGAATCATCCTATCTAATAGAGTTTTACTTTTTAGATTATTTCCAAAAATCATCATAAATGGTAATTGGTAAATGACGTTTATGTTCTGATTTGGTATACCAACTTTCAATCGTTTGAGCATCTTTTTCTACAATTTCTTTTCCTTCAAGATAATCATCAATTGCTTCATACGTCACGCCTAAAGCTACTTCATCTGGAAGTGACGGACGTTCTTCTTCTAAATCTGCCGTCGGTTGTTTTAAATATAAATGTTCTGGCGCTCCTAAATATTCTAATAACTGACGTCCTTGTCGTTTATTCAAACGCCATAATGGTAAAATATCTGCTCCACCATCACCGAATTTTGTATAAAACCCTGTGACAGATTCTGCAGCATGATCCGTACCAATCACTGCACAGCCTGTTTGGCCTGCAATCGCATATTGTGCAATCATTCGTTCTCGAGCTTTAATATTTCCTTTATTAAAGTCACTAATTGGTAATCCCAGACTTGTAATACTATTCATAGAAGCATCCACTGCTGGTTTTATATCCACTCGCAGTATATCTGTTGCTTGCATAAATTCAATAGCATCCATCGCATCTTGTTCATCTGCTTGAATTCCATAAGGTAGACGAACAGCGTAAAAATGATACTCTTTTTCTGGATATTCTTGATTCAATTCATCAATCGCTAACTGAGCTAATTTACCCGCTAAAGTAGAATCTTGTCCACCACTAATACCTAATACATATCCTTTTAAAAAAGAGTGTTTGACTAAATACTCTTTTAAAAACTGAATCGTTCTTCTAACTTCTTGTTGAACATCAATTTTCGGTTGTACTTTTAATGTTTCAATAATTTCTTGTTGTAATGGTCTCATGATTATTTCCTTTTCTATCTGGCTACCCTAAGCGACTAGATTTTGCTTTCACTTCTGCACGAATGGCTTCAATACTTGCTAATTTTTGTTGATATGTTTCTGTAGATAAGTCAACTGGATATTGTTCTGGATTTAAAATACGTTTATATTCATCCCATAGCGCTTCTACTCGTTCATCTTTATACGCTTTAATTTCTTTTAATGAAGGTAATGTATAGACTAATTTCCCTTGTTCAAAAATGGATTGTAAAATTGGACGAGCATCAAAATCTGTCACTGTTTTATTAATATATGTGTAAACTGGATGGAACATATATAACTCTTCTAATTCGTCTGGACGTTCATGCCATAGTGCAATATAATCCCCTTCAGATTTCCCATCACTCTTGCGTGTAATACGCCATACTTGTTTTTTACCTGGTGTTGAAACTTTTTCAGCATTATTAGAAATTTTCACCGTTGGAACCATTTCACCATGTTCATCTTCAATTGCTACTAATTTATACACACAGCCTAATGCAGGTTGATCATAAGCTGTAATTAATCGTGTTCCGATTCCCCAAACATCAATTTTTGCACCTTGCATTTTTAAGTTCAGAACTGTTTTTTCATCTAAATCGCTTGAAGCATAAATTTTAGCTTCGGTAAAACCTGCATCATCCAATTGTTGGCGAACTTTTTTCGACATATACGCCATATCCCCACTATCAATACGAACGCCTAAGAAATTAATTTTATCTCCGAATTCCTTGGCTACACGAATCGCATTTGGAACACCTGAACGTAAAATATCATACGTATCGACTAAAAATACGCAATCACGATGAGTAGAAGCATAAGCTTTAAATGCTTCATAATCGTCACGATACGCTTGAACTAAAGAATGCGCATGAGTCCCTGAAACCGGAATTCCAAACATTTTTCCTGCACGAACATTACTAGTGGCATTACATCCCCCAATATATGCTGCTCTTGTTCCCCAAAGCGCTGCATCTAATTCTTGTGCTCGTCTTGTTCCAAATTCTAATACCGGATCATCCCCTGCTACTGTTCGAATACGAGAAGCTTTTGTAGCAATCAATGTTTGAAAATTAATAATATTTAATAGGGCTGTTTCAATTAATTGGCATTCTGCAAGCGTTCCTTCCACTTGAACTAATGGCTCATTTGCAAATACTAATTCTCCTTCAACAGCAGAATGAATATTTCCTTTAAATTTAAAGTTTTTTAAAAAATCTAAAAATTCTTCTGGATAAATGTCTAAACTTCTTAAATAGTCTAAGTCTGTTTGGCTAAATGTTAAATCTTCAATATAGTGAACTAAACGTTCTAAACCGGCAAAAATCGCATATCCATTTTCAAACGGTAACTTTCTAAAATAAGCTTCAAAAATTGCTTTTTTCTCATAAAGACCTGTTTCCCAATAAGTCTTCATCATATTAATTTGATACAAGTCAGTATGTAGTGTTAAACTATCATCTTGATAACGGAATTTCATGGTTCCATAACCCTCTTTTCATTATAATTACATTTATTGTACACCAGTTTTCATAGTTTGTACAAACTTTCCAAACTCTTTTTTTACGGCAAAAGGGACTAGTTTCCTAGTCCCTCTTTCAACCATCATTTTTACACTTAAATACCTTCAAAATGAATAAACTATTTTATCTAGTCTCTTTATTTATCAATGTATTCTTCCTACTATTAGTTTACTCCTCTTTTCACAAAGTAGCAAGAGTTTTTGGAAAAAATCCTAAAATTTTCTTTTTGAATCCAAATTATCTAATAGAGAACAAAAAAGACTTCCCCTTGTAGCATCAATTTTAACTGTACAACTACTGTAGTCCTCTGCTACTTCAGAGAAGTCTCATTCTAATTTTTTATATTAAATATAGGCATCCAAGTCTTTTTGGAATTTTGCTAATTTTTCTTCTGCTTCCTCTTGACTGGTAGATTTTACACCCATGTAGAACTTAATTTTAGGTTCTGTTCCACTTGGTCTTACTGCAATCCATGAACCATCTTCTAAAATATATTTCAATACATTTGAAGTTGGTAATCCAATTTCAGAAACAATACCTTCTGCATCTACTTGTTGGTTCACCGCAAAGTCTTGCGCCAATGCTACTTTAATGCCACCAAAGTTAGAAGGAACTTCTTTACGTAACCCATCTAATAAAGCTTTAATTTTAGCAGGACCTTCTAATCCTTGAACTGTTATAGAAATTGTTTTTTCTAAGAAATATCCATATTTTTCATATAAAGCTTGAAGGCCATCGTATAAAGTTTTTCCTTCACTCTTGAAGTGAGCTGCTACTTCTGTTAATAACAATACGGCTTGAATCGCATCTTTATCACGAACAAATGGTTGAACTAAATATCCATAGCTTTCTTCAAAACCAAACATAAATGTATGAGCATTTGTTTCTTCATAGTTTTTAATTTGTTCTGCAATAAATTTGAACCCAGTTAATACATTGACCATTTTCGCACCATAATGTTCTGCAATGACTGTTGGTAATTCACTAGATACAATTGATTTTACAGCAGCAGCATTCGTTGGCAATGTTCCTGCTTTTTGATGAGCAAATAATAAATAATCTAATAAAATCGCTGCAATTTGGTTTCCAGTAATGACTTGGTAAGTTCCATCTGGTTGTCGAACGGCAGCACCCATTCTATCTGCATCTGGGTCTGTTGCTAATAACACATCCGCTTTTGTTTCTTCTCCTAAACGAATCGCATATTCAAATGCACCTGCTTCTTCAGGGTTAGGAGATTTCACCGTTGTAAAGTCCCCATCTGGCACAGCTTGTTCAGATACAACTTGTAATCCTGTAAATCCTGCTTGATCTAATGCTCGTTTTGTTAACATTAACCCTGTTCCATGTAATGGAGTATAAACAACAGATAAGTCTTTTGTATTAGATAATAGGGCTGGATTTACTGAAACAGATTTGATTTCTTCTAAGTAAGCAGCATCTACTGCTTCACCAATCCATTCAAATAATGCTGATTGTTCTAATTCTTCTTTTGTCACGACGTCTACTACTAATGGATTTTCAACTTGGCGAACAAATTCTGTTAAAGCATCTGCATCTTTTGGAGGCATTTGTCCTCCATCTTCACCATATACTTTATATCCATTATACGCAGCTGGATTATGACTAGCTGTAATCATAATTCCTGCAAATGTATGCAAGTGACGTACCGCATAAGACAATTCAGGTGTTGGTCTTAAATCTTCAAATACATAAGCTTTAATGCCATGTTTTACTAAAACTTTTGCAGATTCTAATGCAAATTCAGGAGAGAAATGACGAGAATCATGAGCAATTGCTACTCCACGTTTTTTCGCTTCTTCTCCATATGTTTCAATTAATCGCGCTAACCCTTCTGTTGCCTGACGAACTGTATAAATATTCATACGATTAATCCCAGGGCCAACAATTCCACGCATTCCTGCTGTTCCAAATTCTAATGGAGCATAAAATGCTTCTTCTTTTTCTTTTTCAGAAAAGTTTTCTAATTGTGTTTTTAAATAATCTTCTAATCCTTCAAACTTTTCCCATTTCAATGCAACATCTTGCCAATTCATATCATCATTCTCCTTTGTTTTAATCTAATACTGTCGCAACTTCAAAGCCATAGCCTCTAATGTGCGTAATTAATAATTCTAAAAAGATATGTGCCACAGGTGATAATTCCATTTGATGATGTTTTAAATATCCAATTTCTAATTCATCTTCAATGGCTAATGGAATTGCCACAATTTTATCATCATTTAATTCACTACTAATAATTCCCGAACTAATCGTATACCCATTTAATCCGACCATTAAATTAAAAATCGTCGCACGGTCACTTACCTTAATACTCTTCTTATGTTCCATTGTACTTAAAATCTCTTCAGCAAAATAGAAGGAGTTTTCTTCTCCTTGTTCATAAGATAAATAAGGATAATCTTCTAACTCTTCTAGTGTAATACTAGATTGAGAAGCTAATGGATTTTCTCTACTAATAAATACGTGTGGCTTCGCTGTGAAAAGTGGTGTAAATTCTAAATTTTTCTCTTTAAATAATTTTTTCATAACTTGGCGATTAAAATTATTTAAGTATAAAATACCTAACTCACTCTTGAATTTCATTAAGTCTTCTAAAATATTTTGAGTTTCTGTTTCTCTTAACGTAAATTGATATTCATCTCCAGCTTCTTGACGAATTAATGCTACGAATGCATGAACGACAAATGCATAGTGCTGAGCTGAAACTGAGAAATCCCGTTTCCGTTTTGTTTTACGCTTATATTTTTCTTCCATCAAGTTTACTTGATCCAATACTTGTCTAGCATAGACTAAAAACTCTCGACCTTCTTCGGTTAGAGAAACTCCATTTTTATGCCGAACTAATAGTTGAATATTCATTTCTTGCTCTAAATCTTTCATGGCATTTGATAGACTTGGTTGCGTTAAAAATAAATCTTTTGCGGCTTCATTAATGGATCCTTTTTCTGCAATTTTTTCTAAATAAACTAATTGTTGAATACGCATATTTTTTCTCCTTTTGCCATCATGTACCTATTATAAATGAGTTTTCAATTTCATGCTAGCTAATAGTTTTTACATATTAAAAAACTGAGCTTAAAGCTCAGTTCTTTTAGTTGATTTATTTTATTGTTGGAATTTAAATACCACATTAGAATCGTATAATTTTAATACTTTTTCATAAACAAATTTAGTCGCTAATGCTGCAACAACTGGTACAACTAACCAAACAACTACTGCTAAGGCAACATTTAATCCTGCATCGATAGAAGCTAGAGGACCTACTAAACCTACTAAACCGAAACCTGCAGATTGAGGTGTACCACTTACACTAAATAAGGCAACTGGAATTGCAGAAATCACTGCTGTTGTTAAAGTCGGTACTAAAATAATTGGATACTTGAATAAGTTTGGCATCATTAATTTCATAGCCCCTAAAGCAATCGCTAAAGTAACTCCTGAATTATTTACTTTCCATGAATGAACCACTAATACTACTGCTGTTACAGCTACACCCATCGCAGCAGCCCCTGCAGACACACCATTTAATTGAATAGCTAAACCAATCGCAACTGTTGAAATTGGTGAAATAATTAAGAATGCAAAAGAACATACAATTAAAATAGACATTAAAATTGGTTGTAAATGAGTAAATTCATTAATGATGGCTCCAATTCCTGCTGTTAATTTCGCAACGAATGGTAATAATTGTAATCCGATAAATGCAGCACCTACACCGACTACGATTGGCATCGCAACTACCGCAGTAGAACCAAATTTATCTTTAATCCACATTAATGCTAATACCGCAATTGCAGCTGTTAACATTGTATTAATTAAGTCCCCAGTACCAGCTCCAACATATTTTCCTAGTTCTGGATTGAATTTCACAACACCTGATGCCACAAAACTTGCTCCTGCTGTAACCATCATCGGCATTGGTTTGAAACCAAATTGTAAAGCAATTAAAGTACCAATAATTAATGGTGTTGCTAATTGAAAAATGACAGCAATTTGTGTAATTTGAACTGCCAGTGGATATTGACTAAAATATTTTAAAATAGCAGATAATACAGCGTTTGGAATTAATCCAATAATTACCCCTAATGCAGTTCCTTGTAAGATTTTATTGATAAAGACTTTTGCAGTCATTTTTTCTTGAGCTTCCATATAACCCCTTCTTTCTTTTTGTCTACTCCTTGATAAAAGCTGTTGAAACTTTTCACACTTTCTCTACCTTTTATTAGTGAGCTTTCAAAATTTGATTTTTACAATGAATCAATGATGTTAAAAAGGCTAAATAAGATGTTGGAACCCCGTATTTCTTACCTTTTCTTACCACTGCTCCGTTCATATAATCAATCTCCGTCAAACGATTATTCAACATTAAATCTTGATTTATTGATGGATGATGAAGACCGATTGTGTCACGATTATAACAATTCATTTCAATGTAATCAACAATTTCTTTCATGTTTTTCAATATTTTTCATCTGTTGAAATTGATGAAAAGATACTTTGAAAATCTCTTGAAAATTTATGAACAGTAGTTATATCATATTAACCTTCAAATACTTTCCATTTATACAGTCTTCCTCCTATTTTTATAACAAAATAAGGAGGCGTTCTAAAAAACGTCCTCCTTATTGATTATTTTTCTTTAAATTCTTGTTTGACTACTTCTAATGCTGCTGCAATTACTTGATGCATATCATAATAACGATATTGCCCTAAGCGCCCCCCAAAAATAACTTGAGGAACTGTTTGAGCTAGCTTTTTATATTTAGAATATAAATCATTATTTTGTTGATTATTGACTGGATAATAAGGTTCTTGACCTTTTTCCCAGTCGGATGGATATTCTTTTGTAATAACTGTCTTCTCTTGCGTTCCAAACTCAAAATGTTTATGTTCAATAATCCGAGTATATGGAGTTTCACGATCGGTATAATTCACAACTGCATTTCCTTGGAAGTTTTCTGAGTCTAACACTTCTGTTTCAAATCGTAAACTACGATATTCTAACGTTCCTAATTCATAATTGAAAAATTCATCAATCATACCTGTAAAAATAATTTTAACGCCACTTTGTAAATACTCTTCTTTTTTCTCAAAGAAATCGACATTTAATTCCACTTCAATATTTTCATGATTGAACATATTTTCAACCATTTGTGTATATCCACCAATGGGAATCCCTTGATACGTATCGTTGAAATAATTATTGTCATACGTATATCGAACAGGTAATCGACGAATAATAAAGGCTGGTAATTCTGTTGCAGAACGTCCCCATTGCTTTTCAGTGTATCCTTTAATTAATTTATAATAGACATCTTCCCCTACTAAAGAAATGGCTTGCTCTTCCAAGTTTTCTGGAGTTTTCCCTTTTAAGACAGCTCGTTGTTCTTCAATTTTAGCGGCTGCTTCTTGTGGAGTCACAACGCCCCATAGTTTATTAAACGTATTCATATTAAAAGGTAAATTATAAATCTCTCCATTAAAATTCGCAACAGGAGTATTTGTATAACGATTAAATATAGCAAATTGATGCACATAATCCCAAATTCTTTTATCACTTGTATGGAAAATATGCGCTCCATATTCGTGAACTTGAATTCCCTCAACTTCTTTTGTATAAATATTCCCCGCAATATGCGAACGTTTTTCAATTACTTTTACTTTATATCCACGATTAGCAGCTTCACGTGCAAAAGTTGCTCCAAACAATCCTGCACCTACTACTAAATAATCATATGCCATCTTATGCTTCTCCTTTAAAGTTCATTTAGCTCATTATAACATAGTTCACTAAATATAGCATTATCATTCATTTTTGAAGAAAAGACAAAAGACTTCTCCATCGTATATACGCTACTTCCGGAAAAGTCATTTGTCCTATTTTTAGTTAAATCCAAATATTTTTTGAGTGACTGTATAAATTAAATTCGACATTTGTCTTGCCGTTGCATTTTTATTCATCGCAATTTTACTAATTATATTTTTACGAATTTCTTGATAAACAAGAGGATTACTTTCTCTTAATTTTTCTAATAAAACTTTCTTTTTCTCTTGATGCTCTGGTGTACCTGCTTTATTTAATAAGGCACAAGAAATCAGTGTTGTAATTTCTAAATGATTTAATAAATAATCATTTAAAACTTTTGGAAGTTCCCAATCACTATGATAAGCTTCCATTAATAATTGATTTACCCTAATTTGTTGATCAATACGGCGAATCATCACTTGTTCATTGACCGATTGATCTTCTCGACCGATGAAGTAACGGTAAAAATCAACATTGATATAATACAATTTTTGACAATACTGTAGTGGAATAAACACAAATAAATTATCCACATAAAAAGTATGTTCTGGTAATTGTAATTTTGATTGTTTCAAAATATCTAATCGATAGATTAAGGAATGCATCATCATATACTTTCCTTTTCGAAGTGGCTTTGCATCATCCCAAGTGAACACTTTATTTTCAGGGAATGAAGATTGATATCTCATAATTTTCTTTCTTCTTACTTGATCATTTTCATACACAAAATTTGTGATGACGACATCCACTTCTTCTTGCACCTCTTCTAATTGTTGCAAGTGTTCTAAAATTTTTAAATAAGCACGGACATCAACCCAATCATCGCTATCCACAACTTTAAAATATTTCCCAGTTGCGTGTTGCATACCAGTGTTTACAGCCCCACCATGACCTTTATTTTCTTGAGAAATCGCACGGACAATGCCTGGATATTGTTGTTCAAATTTTTCTGCTATCTGTTGCGTTTCATCAGTTGACCCATCATTAATAATTAAAACTTCTACTAAATCTCCACCTGTCACTAATGATTGGATACAGTAATGCATATATTCTTGTGAATGATAACAAGGAACTGCTATTGTTAGTAATTTCATTTCTAAGTCCTTTCGGGTTCTAGTTCTTTTATTTATTCTACCATTTTTTATATTCTTTTTCTATGCACCACTTCTTCTTTTTACAAAACAAAAAAACTCTTCCTTTCCTACCTTCATAGAAAAGAAAGAGCTGAATTTTATAATAATGCTTCAACAATCGGTAGATAATCTTTTTCTTCTAACTTTTGAATCATAATAATGCCATCTCCTAATGGAACTAGAGTAGATTTTAATGCTTCATCTTTTTGAACAAAGTCTAAAAATAAGTTTAGACGGCGATGAATTTTTCGAACTTTTCGTGGGATTTCACTCTCATCTTGTAAGATCGTTCCACCTTGGAAAATATCATCAACCACAAGTACGCCACCTGTTTTTAATACTCGCATACAATGAGGGAAAAATTCAATATATTTCGCTTTTGCACTGTCCATAAAAATAAAGTCATATTGTTGTTCTAAAGTTGGCAATACATGTGCTGCATCCCCTTCAATTTGAGTGACAATATCATCAATTCCTAATTTTTTAAAATTCTCTTTTGCTCTTGAATACATCAATTCATATCGATCAATCGTTGTAACAGAACCGCCTTTTGGTACATATTGCGCCATTAAGCTAGCAGAAAAACCAATTGCAGTTCCAATTTCTAAAATATGAGTTGGACGATACAATCCTAATAAGAAATCTAAATACACTGCTGTTTCATGAGGAATAATTGGAATTCCTAAATCATTCGCCATTTGTTCTAGCTCTCCTAATTTACCAGGAAAGAAACGTTGACTTTTTCTCATATATTCGACCACTTCAGGTTTAACGACTGGTCGAAACATCATTTCATTTAACATACTTACTCCTTCTATCTATTTATCATGAGGTATTTAAAAACCGCCGCCGCCGGATCCTCCACCAGATCCAAACGAGCTTCCGCCACTAAATCCTCCACCAAATCCACCGCTATTTGGTGAATCAGAATTTGAACCAATTTCATCCATTGCTGAATTGTAACTATCAAAGAATGTATCTTGTAAAATATTATGATACATTGCTAACTGCCAACCATATGTCGGTGAATAATAAATACTTTCTTGAATCCATTCAGGGAATTTTTCTTCTAATACTTCAATCACTTCTTCAGCAACTCCTAAAGAAATCGCATAAACGAGCAGATGATCCCAAATTTGAATACTTGGTAAATCAGCTCTATCTAAACTAGAAATATCGACTAACATTTTACGGAATGCTTCCCAACGGCGATATTCATATTCACCTTTAATACTTCTCTGTTTAGTTCCTACTAAACTTAAACGCAGAATGATAATATAAACAATAGCACTAACTACTACAGCTATAATGAGTGATAATAGATCCTTAGTTGCCCCAAATACACTAAGAAGAATCCCTAATAATCCTAAAATAGGAGCCCCTATTGATTTTGGAATTTTCTCACCTTTTTCTAGGCGATAAGCACTATATTCTTCCGCATCCTCTTCTACTTGGTCAAACCAATCTTGCATCATATCTGCATATTTTTGTGGTCGATATTCTGCATACTCTTGAACATCCTCTAAATTTAATTGATTTCCTTTAGCTATTTTTTCAAATAAAATCTCCAATAACAATTGTTCATGAGGTAGTAAATTCTTAGCAGGATTTTTCAACTCTAACATATACGGTTCCTCACTTGTCAATGTTAGAACTTTTTTGCGGACTAAATTCATTACTGTTGCACTAAAATCATCCATATCAATCCCATTATAAATGGCATCAGACATTACAGCAGGAGACATATCTTGAGGCAATTCAAATAAATGCTCTGGAACAAATGGAACTTTGGCTAAACGTTTTTTATTGGCTAAATGCCCTTTCAACCATGCCCATACTACTGAAATCAGACTAATGATTGCTCCAAATCCAACAACCGTCCACTTTGTTTGTTGTTCTTCTACTTGTTTTTGTACAAGGCTCTCTTCCGTTTCTACAATTCTTTGAAAGGCATCGGTATTTTCTGTCACAGGATTATCCTTTGTAATGTGCGTTGGAAAAACCATATGTGTTTCTACAAAACTTCCTGGATGATTTCTCTTTGCTGTAAAAGTAGCCCCTTTATAATCTGGGTCAATTTCTACTTTGCCACCAATTCCACCATGTCCCCAAGCTCTTAATGTTTCTTTTGTTGCAGCTTCTGGTAAACTTATATGAATACGAATATTTTTTTGATCAATTTCCCAGTTTTGTCCAACAACTCGTCGATTTAATTCAGCGGTATCTCGATAATTTTTAATCATATGTGGAATCGTATAATTAAAAATGACTGTTCTAGAATCATTTGCAAAAGGTAAGAAAACTTTAAATTTCAATACCTTTCCACTATTTTCTGAATAATACGTACTATTATTTCCTGTGTCTCTTTTAGCTAATGGAACGACTTCTCCATCACTCGTTTTAAAAGCAACAGATACATCTTTTGGCTCTTCTTCTCCAAAATAATCTAGATTATAAAAAACGCCATTATAGCTTCCATTCGCTTGAAACGTAATTTCTTCTTTAAAACGAACATCACCATTCGCACTTACACTTGCATCAATATGATATTGACTAACGATTAAACTTTTACCTTTAGCTTCAATTTTTGAACTTAAAAAGAATAAAGATACCATCAAAAACATGAACCAACATAAAATTTTCCGTAATGATTTCATCATATTCCCCCTTATATAGTAAATGTGGGCAAGAAAATTTTCATTTCTACACCCACAACAACTTCTCTTCATCAGTAAACAGATGGCTTATAAAATTCCACCACGAATATCCAATGTTTTTTTCAAATACCATTTTAAAACAAGGGAACCAGAACCGACAAATAAGTACACGATGGCTGGGAAAACATAATTAATGCTTGTCGGAATCAAGAATTGTGTTCCCATTACAAGGACTAACCATGCAAGCATCACTAATGAGCTAACAACTAAATAACGAATATAGCCACGTTTTCCTTTTGGTTGATTAATATCTGGAGTTACTTTAGATAACGCTAATAACGCTAAACCACCTACTACAAAGTTCATGATTAGGGAAATAACTCCCATTGCTTCTGATTGTTCTGGATTTAAGAATAAAGTAATTCCAGCGATTAAAGCAAAGAATCCTCCGACCATTAAACCACCATCTACAGCAATTTGCCAATCTGGTGATTTCACCGTTGGATCTTTTTTAGGTCCTTCCAATACAGATTGAGTTTGTTGTGTCACTGTACCAAATAATTGACGAGCTGTTAAGCCTTTTTTCTGTTTTTCTACTAAAACAGGAAGCATTTCTTCTAAAGTTGAAGCGATTTTCGATTTAGACACTTGAGCTTCTTTTAATGAACGTTCTAATTGTAAAATATATTGTTCATTTTTTTTCGTTAATTGACTACGTAATGTAGCAACATCTACTTTTTTTACTTCAGTTTGATTTTCTGTCATGATTCAATCCCCCACAAGATATGATGATTACACGTTAAATCTGAAAAGCATAACATCGCCATCTTGTACGATATACTCTTTTCCTTCTTGACGTACTTTCCCATTTTCTTTAGCAGTACCCATACTACCAAATTCTAATAAGTCTGCATAAGCTACTGTTTCAGCTCGAATAAATCCTCTTTCAAAATCAGAGTGAATAATTCCCGCACATTGTGGAGCTTTCATTCCTCTTCTAAAAGTCCAAGCACGAACTTCTTGTTCACCAGCAGTGAAGTAAGTAGCTAATCCTAATAAATGGTAAGCTTTTTGAATTAAAATATCTAAACCTGAAGTTTCAATTCCCATTTCTTCTAAGAAAACTTGTTTTTCTTCTTCTTCTAATTCAGCCACTTCTTCTTCTACACGTGCACAGATAACGACTACTTCTGCATCTTCTTTTGCAGCATATTCTTCTACTAATTGAACATATTGATTATGTCCACCTTCTGCTACATCATCTTCTGAAATATTAGCAATATATAACATCGGTTTTGTGGTTAATAAGAATAAACCTTTCACGATTGGTAATTCTTCATCTGTAAATTCAATCGTACGTGCTAATTGACCATCTTCCAATACTGGTTTAATTTTTTCTAAAACTGCTAATTCTGCAACTGCATCTTTATCTTTTGTTTTGGCAATTTTAGCAACACGAGCAATTCGTTTATCAACTGATTCTAAGTCTGCTAATACTAATTCTAAATTAATTGTTTCAATATCCGCAATTGGATCTACTTTACCTGCAACGTGTGTAATATTTTCATCTTCGAAACAACGCACGACTTGGCAAATTGCATCTACTTGACGAATGTGGCTTAAAAATTTATTTCCTAAACCTTCTCCTCGGCTAGCACCTTTTACAATCCCAGCAATATCAGTAAATTCAAATGTTGTTGGAACTGTCTTTTTCGGTTTTACTAATTCTGTTAACTTTTGAAGTCTTTCATCTGGAACTTCTACTACCCCTACGTTTGGGTCAATAGTTGCAAACGGATAGTTTGCTGCCTCTACTCCTGCTTTTGTAATTGCATTAAATAATGTTGATTTCCCAACGTTTGGTAATCCAACGATTCCTGCTGTTAACGCCATGTATTTTTCACACTCTTTCTATTCATTATTTTCTTTCTTCAAAGTTACTTTTTTCATTTTGCGCTCAAATTCTCGTCTTGGCATTAAGACCATTTGCCCACAATGATTACATTTGATACGAATATCCATTCCCATTCGAATGATCGTCCATGAATTGGTTTGACATGCATGAGGTTTTTTCATTTCAACACTATCCCCAAGTGCATATTCCATAACAGCCATTCTATTCACTCCTAATCATCTAATTCAATTTCTAATACATCTAAAATACGAGTTAAATCTTTTTGAGAAAGGTATTCAATCTCAATTTTTCCACGTTCTCCTTTTGGAGTGATTTGGACAGATGTTCCAAATTTATCCATTAATCTTTCTTCAGATTCCACAATATAAGCTGGTTTTTCTTGAATCTTTTTGATTTTCTTTACTTTTTCAACCGGTTCATTCATTGTCTGAATTAATTCTTCTAGCGCTCGAACGGTCATTCCTTCTTCAATCACTTGTTTAGATAAAGGAACAATCTTATCTGCTTGTTTTAATCCTAATAATGCACGCGCATGACCTACTGATAATTGTCCTTCTTGTAATTGCGTTTGAATTTCTAATGGTAATGCTAACAATCGAAGGAAATTGGCAATATATGGACGACTTTTCCCAATTTTTTTTGCAACTTCTTCTTGATTTAATTTTAACGCATCCATTAATGTTTTATAGGCTAGTGCTTCATCGATTGGTCGTAAATCTTCCCTTTGTAAATTTTCTACAACGGCTACTTGAATCATAATTTCTTCACTATATTCACGAATAATAGCTGGGATTGTTTCTTTTCCTGCAAGTTTAGAAGCACGTAATCTTCTTTCGCCTGCTACTAACTCATAGCCTTTAATACTCGATTTGCGAACGATAATTGGTTGAAAAACTCCTTGCTCACGAATCGAATCTGCTAATTCTTGTAAAGCTTCTTCATTAAATTCTTTTCGAGGTTGATATGGATTTGGACGAATTTCACTTATGGATATTTCTTCAATTGTTTCATTCGTTGTATCTACTTTTTCTAAATTTTCGATACTATCAAAATTCCCACCAAAAAGTGCATCAATTCCACGACCTAGGCCTTTTGATTTTTGATTTTTAACCATTTGATAACACTTCCTTTGCTAATTCAAGATAAACCTCTGCTCCTCTTGAACGAGGATCATAGTCCACAATGGCTTGTCCATAACTTGGAGCTTCTGATAAACGAACATTTCTCGGAATAATAGTACGGTATACTTTTTCTCTGAAATATTTAATGACATCATCTTTTACTTCATTTCCTAAGTTTGTTCGTGCATCAAACATTGTTAATAAAACACCTTCAATTTTTAATTGAGGATTAAAATGTTTACGAACCATCGTGATCGTATTCATCAATTGAGATAACCCTTCTAATGCATAATATTCACACTGCACGGGAATTAATACTGTATCACTAGCCGTAAATGCATTCATCGTCAAATGTCCTAACGAAGGCGGACAATCAATAAAAATATAATCATACTCATCACGTATCGTTGTTAAAGCTTGTTTTAATCGTTGTTCACGATGTGTCTGATTTGTTAACTCGATTTCAGCTCCAGCTAACTGAATCGTTGAAGGTACTATCATTAAATTTTCTCTAGTAGTTGGTACAATAACGTCATGAACATTCACTTCATTTACAATAACATCATAAATATCATAGGTTAATTCAGCCTTTTGCACCCCTAATCCACTTGTTGCATTTCCTTGAGGGTCACTATCAATAATTAAAACTTTTTTACCAAGTTTTGCTAGAGAAGCTGCTAAGCTAACTGTTGTCGTTGTTTTACCAACTCCACCCTTTTGATTCGCAACTGAAATGATTCTTCCCATTCTCTTACCTCCAATCTTCATAAAAAAAGGAGAATGCAAGCATTCTCCCTCTCGCATGTCTACAAAATGTTTTACATTTCTCGCAATTCTTAAAATTTATCCATTCCTATTGTAACAAAAAATCAGGAATATGAGTAGTCTTTTAATAGGAAATCCATTGACAGTATGACGAATAATAACTAGAAATTTAAACTATTTTAAAATACTACAATGGTAATTCTTTTTTATGCTGTTGATTCATTCCATTAAAAATTACTTCGTAAGTCTTCTGAATAGTTTCATCTTCTTCATTTAATACTAACGAAAAACTTTCAATGACGTTTGTCTTTTGATCAGCTTTCATTTTTATCATAATTTTAGTATTCTCATGCACCTGAATATTAATCGAAGATAATGCTAAACGTACCGCAGAATCACTCCCTTGGTAAGTAAATGTTCCATCGGTTTGCCATTTAGCAAAACTAGAAATATCTTGAGCTAATTGCAATACACTATGATAAGAAAAGCCAATAACATTTTGTAAGCTGGATTGTGCTGAAATCGTTGGTTCCCAGCGATCTTGATAATACCGAATAGCTCCTTTACTACCTTCACTAATGACTTCAATTTGATTCGTTGCTTTTCCATCAGTTTTATCTATACGAGTTCCAAACCCTGTACCATCACTCCAGACAGAAGCATTCGCAATCACTTGAGTTGAACTTGTACTATCTTTTTTCTTCACTTCATTTTGTTTCAAAGCTAAATGATAATTTTTAATGTGTGATTCTTGTTGAAGTAATTTATCTTGAAATTCTTTATCGTCAATCACTTTATTACACGCCACAAAGAAAATTGCTATAAAGCTTAAAAGAAATAAATTCATTTTTTTCATGTTCCATTCTCCATTACCGTTTATAAAAATAGTATACAAAAAAAGAGAATTTCCTTCCAGAAATTCTCCTTCTAATCTGAAGCGTGGCAACGTCCTACCCTCACAGGGGGAAACCCTCAACTACTATCGGCGCTAAGAAGCTTAACTTCTGTGTTCGAGATGGGAACAGGT
>CAUQAL010000011.1:0-34577 GCA_963515985.1 uncultured Granulicatella sp. | reverse complement strand
TTGGTGCATAACACCGCTCACTCTACCAAAGTCATGAGCGGTGTTATTTTTTTGTTTTCATATCTATTAATTGGACAATGAGTGAAACTAATGCAATAAGTAAAGATGCAAAAGAACACACTAATGTCAAAGCTTCATAGACTGACAAAATACAACCTCCTTTCGATAGATTTTATGAAGATGCTCATAAGCATCACCTACCTTTATAGAGATTGCCACCGCTTTAAAACTTTCTACGCCGAGAGTGTACCATAAACGAAATAAAAATAATAGTGGAATGTGTAAAAAATAACGTTATTATAATAATGTTATTTTAATCATTTTTACTTGTATTTAATAAGATAAAACTGCTAATTTTTCAAGAGTTAGACAGCTTAAATTTTAAGTGATATAATATTTTACGAAAATGTAGTGCGTTAGCATAGCAAGGTCTCTAAGGAATGTCAGTTCCCTAGGGGCTTTTTTGTCGACGTTGGATTAGTTTTAGCCGTCATCCTTGATATCTAATTAATTATAAATGTAATGTGATGTTACTTCTTTGATTTGGGACATTATCACTTGTATTTGATACACCTCGTAAATGATTTCAAAAAAAATGTTGCAAAAAAATAGAGAATAGAGTATAATAATATCTGCCGTTAGGCCATATGGCAATAGCGAACATATGAATCGAGTCAGGTCCGGAAGGAAGCAGCTATAAGTATCGTTCGTTATGTGCTGTATGTACATAGAAGAAATTACAGGCTGGGGCTAGTGTTCCAGCCTGTTTTTATAAGTAAGTATTTTGGAATAGATGGAGGAGCTCTCTAGTGAAAAACAAAGGATTCAAAGAGGAAGAAAAGCACTTAGTAGAAGTTCAATCGAAATTTGATGCAAAAATACAATCTGAAAAACAAAGATTAAAAGATGAACATTTAGATCAACAACGTCAAGATTTCATTGATTTTTCAATTCATCAATTAGAAGAACAAAAAGAATCTCCTTATTTTGGAAGAATTGATGTGCAGTTTGAAGGTGAACCAGAAATGGAAAAAATGTATATTGGTTCATCTACATTTTTTGATGAAGAAAAACAAGTGCAAGTTTATGATTGGCGAGCACCGATTGCGAGTTTATTTTATGAAGGAACTTTAGGAGATTTAACGTATCAAACACCTTCAGGAATACAACATGGACAGGCTTTTTTAAAACGTGATATTGTGATTAAAAAAGGGAAAATTCAATCGGTCTATGATGTAGAAAATGAAGAATCATTGTTAATGGAAACATTAAGTGCTCCTACAAATCGTGATGGACATTTGGAAGGAATTACAGCTACGATTCAAAAGGAACAAAATGAAATTATTCGCCATAAACAAAAAGATTGGCTAATCGTTAATGGTTGTGCAGGTAGTGGTAAAACAACAATTTTATTACAACGAATTGCGTATTTGATGTATCAATCAAAAGATCAAAATCATAATGATATGTTGTTGTTATCAAGAAATCAATTATTTGCCAAATATATTTCACACGTTATTCCTAATTTAACTGGTAGTGAATTATATCAACAAACATTAGCACAACATACAGTAGAATTATTTAAGAAATTTTTCTTAAATAAAACAAGCATGTTAGTACCAACTAAAACGAGAAGAGCGTATTTAACAGATAGTGAGTGGGCAGCTCTTATTACTGAACAATTGCCAGCTTTATCGGTAGCGAATTTACATTTCCGTCCGATTTCAATTAAAGGATTTAGAATTTTTAGTGAAAAAGATTATCAAAAAATTATTGAACAAGTAAATCCTAAATTAACATTATATCAACAATTGGTACAAATTCAGGAAGTCTTAGAAAAGAACTTAAAACGTCGCTTGAATCGTTTCTATGTTTCTGAAGTTGCTAAACGTGTATACGAAGAAATGTCATCGATGCAAATTGAAGTATTGATGAAAAATGAAGAATTTAATAGTGAAACAGAATATTATCAAATGCTAGGACAACGAGTATTTGAAAAACAATCACAGGATGCTGAACAACAAGTAGAAATGTTTGCTTTTGTCAATTTTGCTAAACATCTACAAGATTGGATGCCACTGGCAAAACATCGTAGAGAAGAATTAGGAAAAGTAGATAATGCTCAATTACCTTTAAAAGATACAGGGGAAGGACGTCTTCAAGTAACAGCAGAAGGAGTAAGAGTGTTACTGTATGTCGCTACAATGATTGCTCCAATCCGTGATTATCAAGGATATACTCACTTATTTATTGATGAGGTTCAAGATGTATCATTATTATTCATGGCAGCATTATCCAATTATTATTTCCGTGCGAAATTTACAGTAGTTGGAGATACATTCCAATCATTCTCAACAGCTACAACGATTTTCTCTTTAGAAGAACGTCATCCAGAATTAGTAGCAGCCTTTTTCAAAGAACGTGTATTAGAACATCGTTCATTAGAAATTAGTTACCGTTGTACTGCGCAAATTACTCGTTTTGCCAATGGTATTTTAGGTTGGGAATTAGATAAAAACGTCTTCCCACGTACAGGTGAAGAAGTAGGGGTATTTGTTGATGAAGAACCTTCAATTGAACGATTGAAGAAATTAATCGAAGATACACCTGAATATTATCATACAAATGCTATTTTCTGCCGTACAATGGACGAAGCAAAAGCTTTACAAAAAGAGTTAGTCGAGTATGATGCTGAATTATTAGAAGATACAAGTGAATCATTAGGTAGTCGATTAGTAGTGACAACGATTGAAGTTGCTAAAGGGTTAGAATTTGACCAAGTATTTGTTTGGCAAGCAACAAAAGATCGCTATGCAACGATGAAAGAACGATTTATGTTCTATACAACTTGTACTCGTGCAAAACATCGCTTGAACATTTTTACGACTCCAGAGGTGACAAGTTTTATTGCAAACTCTAAAGCACCAATGTCTGTTTTTGGAACATTCCGGTAGTCAAATCTCATAAAAAAATGTAAAATAGTAAAGGATAGAAAACATAACCTACAATTGTAGCGTTGTGTTTTCTTAGTATAAAGTCAAAAGGAGAAGACCGATGGCTTATCAAGCGTTATACCGAAAATGGCGACCGCAAAAATTTGAAGATATGGTGGGGCAAACTGCAGTTACGAAAACATTGAAAAATGCGATTATCCATCATAAAACAAGTCATGCGTATTTATTTACAGGTCCAAGAGGAACTGGGAAGACAAGTGCTGCGAAAATTTTTGCTAAAGCAATTAACTGTTTGAATCCTCAAGATGGAGAACCTTGTAATGACTGTTTATTATGTAAAGGCATTACAGAAGGAACGATTGGGGACGTTATTGAAATCGATGCTGCGAGTAATAATGGAGTAGAAGAAATTCGTGATATTCGAGATAAAGCTCGTTATGCGCCAACGCAAGCAACGTATAAAGTTTATATTATCGATGAAGTGCATATGTTATCAACAGGAGCATTCAATGCTTTATTAAAAACATTGGAAGAACCTCCAAAAAATGTCATCTTTATACTAGCAACGACTGAACCGCATAAAATTCCAGCAACGATAATTTCACGAACACAGCGATTTGATTTTAGAAGAATAACAAATGATGAAATTATTCAAAGACTTCGTTATATTTTAGAACAAGAAGAGATTGCATATGAAGAAGAAGCGCTAAGTGTCATTGCTCGTTGTGCCAATGGTGGAATGCGTGATGCATTAAGTTTATTAGATCAAGTCATTTCATTTAGTGACGACAAAGTGAGTTTTGAGCAAGCTATTCAAGTTTCTGGAAGTTTAACGGACGATTTAATGATTGAATTTGTTCGCCTATTGACTCAACAACAAGCGCAAGCTGCTTTATTACAATTGCAAGACTTATTATTGCTAGGAAAAGAAGCGTCTCGATTAATTGAAGAATGGCTAGAATTTTCTAGAGATTTATTAGTGGCAAAACAAACAGGAGATATGATTGGTAGAAGTGAAGCTTTTGTGGAGTTTGCAAAAGAGGTTGAAGAAGCCTTTTTATATCGCTTTATGGATGCTTTAAATCAAACGCAACAAGAAATGCGATTTACAACAAAACCAACCATTAGTTTAGAAGTCTTTACGATTAAAATGGCACAACCAGTAGTAGCAGTAGCTCAGCAAGCAGCACCAACTAATCAGGAATATGTCTCACAATTGGAACAACAGTTGCAAAGTTTACAGCAACAAATGTCTCAATTATTACAAGGACAAGGAGTAGTAGCTCCTAAAAAAGCGACATCAACTCCACAAGCGAAAGCAAGTACATATAAGCCAAATATTGGTGAAGTTTATAAAGTGCTTGATGCTGCAACTCGTAAAGATTTAATTTTTATTCGAGAATTGTGGGGCGATTTATTACAAATGCTATCGACCACTCAAAGAGCGTTGTTGAAAGCAAGTGAACCTGTAGCAGCTAGTCCAAATGGATTTGTGTTAAAATTCGATTATGAAATTTTATGCCAAAGGGCGCAGGAAAGTGTAGAACTTCATGAAGATATTGCTCGTCATTGTCAAATATTAGCGCAGTATCCAGGAAATTTTGTCAGTGTGACAGGAGAACAATGGGTACAAATTCGACAAGATTATTTACGAGATAAGAAAGAAAAGCAAGAAGCAGAAGGTGTGATTCATGCAACAGAAATGGAAGAGCAACCGACTGATGAAGAAGAAAAAAATGAAGTAGAACAATTAGTTCAAAATACGATTGATTTGTTTGGAGAAGAAATTGTTCATATTTCAGAAGAAATAGAAAACAATTAAGGAGGAATCAACATGCGTGGAATGGGAAATATGCAAGGCATGATGAAACAAATGCAAAAATTACAAAAACAAATGGCACAAGCTCAAGAGGAGTTAAACCAAACAGAATATGTAGGGAGCTCTCAAAGTGACTTGGTACAAGTGACAGTGAATGGAAAACGTCAAGTACTTTCTGTATCCATTAAACCAGAAGCGGTTGATGGAGATGATGTTGAATTATTACAAGACTTAGTATTGATGGCAACAAATCGTGCTTTAGAGCAAGCTGAAAAAGCGAATGAACAAACAATGGGACAATTTACTAGAGGATTAAATATCCCTGGATTTTAATGACTTGAGGTGAGAGGATGCAATATCCAGAACCAATTGCTCGATTAATGGATAGTTATATGAAACTACCTGGAATCGGGGCAAAAACAGCAGCTCGTCTGGCTTTTTTCAGTATGGAAATGCCGGAAGAAGAAGTGATGAATTTTGCCAATGCACTCATAAGTTGTAAACGAGATTTAACGATGTGTTCTGTTTGTGGAAATATTACGCAAGAAGATCCTTGTGAGATTTGCCAAGATGCTTCTAGAGATAGAACAAAAATACTAGTTGTTGAAGACAGTCGAGATGTGATGAGTTTAGAGAGAATGAAGGAATATAAAGGTTTGTACCATGTTCTTCATGGTGTTCTTTCTCCAATGGAAGGGACAGGACCTGATGATATTAATGTGGCTTCTCTCATTCAGCGTCTTCAAGATCCTACTGTAGAAGAAGTGATTATTGCCACTAATGCAACTGCAGAAGGGGAAGCAACTGCGATGTATTTATCTCGTTTAATTAAACCAGCTGGTATTAAAGTGACGCGTTTAGCTCATGGTCTTGCAGTTGGTAGTGATATTGAATATGCAGATGAAATGACTTTATTCAAAGCAATTGAAGGAAGAAGAGAACTGTAAAAATCTTATAAAATTACGAATAGACTTCCTTGTTATAGTAGCGGAAGGACGGCAGCAACCACCTTTGGTGTTTCATGCTTAAGCTACTATGGGAAGTCTTTTTGTATCTAAAAAATCCTTTTTTGCATGGATAGAAAACCAAATACAAAAAAGGTCTAAAATTTATAACTATTTATGAAATATTACCAAAGAATTTCACATTCCTTAGCAACAGTGTCTTGAAATGAATCAACAGGTGCTTCATTTGTAATAATATAGTCAATTACATTGTAATTAGATAATTTAAAATAATGACTCGTATTAAACTTTGAAGAATCTGCTAATAATATTGTAACGTCTGCATTCGCAATCATTTGCTGCTTTAATAAAGCTTGATTATAGTTTGCTTCATAAGCACCAAAACGATCAAGTCCTCTACAACTCATAAAGCAAATATCCGCATGGAAATTATTGATAAAATGGATAGCAAAATCTCCCAATGCCGAATTTGTTCCATAATCAATATGCCCTCCACAGAAAAATAAAGTAATATTATCATAATTATTTAATTGCCGAGCTATTTCAAGCCCATTTGTAATAACACGTAAATTTTGTAAGTTTGCAAAATACGGAACGAGCATAGCAGCTGTTGAAGAACTATCAATAAAAATAGATTGATTGTCTGTTAAAAAAGTTGAAGCTGTTTCGGCGATATGTTTTTTACCTGAAGTTTCTTCTTGTTTTCGACTATCATAAGTATATTCCACATTATTGGTTGTAACTAGTCTAACTTCCCCATGAGTTCGTATAATCTTTCCATCTTTTTCTAACTGGATTAAATCCCTTCTTAAGGTTGAAGTTGAACAGTACATAAGAGATTCCAATTGTATCGTAGATATCATCTTTTTTTTCGATAAAATATCTAAAATCTTGGTCATTCTTTCGTATGAAACCATAATAAACCCTCCTGATATAATACACCTTGAACAATTATGAACAATTATGAATAAATTATAGCACAAATTTTGGCGAAATTTCAATAGCGCTTTCATATATTGTATACGCTTTCTAATATTGGTATGATGAAATCAAGAAAAAGAGGATACTATTATGACATTTGATGAACAAGTAGTTTAAAACCGAATTTATGATATGAATTGTTAGAAAGAAGACTAAAAAGAGTTGTATAACAGTTTAAAATATCTCGATTCGATTTGATGATTATTCCATCATCGTAACGCCAACAGGTATCAATAAAATTAAGGAGGGTGAAATACTTAAAACAAATGTTTTAAATGGTAGGAAGTTATTAAAATTCAGTAATGTATTCTAAATTTTACAGGAATCGTACTGATAAAAGGTATAAACAAGGAGGAAGGAAAAAATGATACAACATCCACGTATCGGGATTCGTCCTACGATTGATGGCCGTCGTCAAGGGGTTCGCGAATCTTTAGAAGTACAAACAATGAATATGGCCAAAAGTGTAGCAGCTTTGCTTGAGTCAACATTGAAATATCCAGACGGACAACCTGTTGAATGTGTAATTTCACCATCAACAATTGGACGTGTACCAGAAGCTGCAGCTTCACATGAATTGTTCAAAAAATCAAACGTTTGTGCAACAATCACAGTAACTCCATGCTGGTGTTATGGTAGCGAAACAATGGATATGTCACCAGATATTCCACATGCTATTTGGGGATTCAATGGAACTGAAAGACCAGGAGCTGTATATTTAGCAGCAGTTCTTGCTTCTCATGCTCAAAAAGGAATTCCAGCATTTGGTATTTATGGTAAAGATGTTCAAGAAGCATCTACAACAGAAATTCCAGAAGATGTAAAAGAAAAACTTTTACGTTATGCTCGAGCAGCATTAGCAACTGGATTAATGAGAGACACAGCTTACTTATCAATGGGTAGTGTTTCAATGGGGATTGGTGGTTCAATCGTAGACCCTGATTTCTTCCAAGAATATTTAGGAATGCGTAATGAATCAGTGGATATGACAGAATTCACTCGTCGTATCGACCGTGGTATTTATGACCATGAAGAATTTGAACGTGCTCTAGCTTGGGTAAAAGAAAATGTTAAAGAAGGTTTTGACCGTAACCGTGAAGATTTAGTATTAAGTCGTGAAGAAAAAGATAAACAATGGGAATTTGTTATCAAGATGTTCATGATTGGTCGTGACTTAATGGTTGGTAACCCTCGCTTAGCTGAACTAGGTTTCGAGGAAGAAGCTGTTGGTCACTATGCTTTAGTTGGTGGATTCCAAGGTCAACGTCAATGGACAGACCACTTCCCTAATGGGGACTTTATGGAAACATTCTTAAATACACAATTTGACTGGAATGGTATCCGTCGTCCTTACATTTTCGCTACAGAAAATGATGCATTAAATGGTGTATCAATGTTATTCAACTACTTATTAACAAATACACCTCAAATCTTCGCAGACGTTCGTACTTACTGGAGTCCAGATGCAGTTGAACGTGTAACAGGACATAAATTAGAAGGCCATGCTGAAAATGGATTCTTACACTTAATTAACTCAGGTTCTTGTACTTTAGACGGAACTGGTCAAGCTACTCGTGATGGAGAAGCTGTTATGAAACCATTCTGGGAATTATCACAAGATGAAGTAGATGCAATGCTTGAAAATACTGATTTCCCAGCAGCAAACAGAGAATACTTCCGTGGTGGTGGTTACTCAACTCGCTTCTTAACAAAAGGAAATATGCCTGTAACAATGGTTCGCTTAAACTTATTAAAAGGTGTAGGACCAGTATTACAAATTGCTGAAGGTTACACATTAGAATTACCAGAAGAAGTTCACCATACATTAGACAATCGTACAGATCCAGGTTGGCCAACAACATGGTTTGCTCCTCGTTTAACAGGAAAAGGCGCATTCAAATCTGTATACGATGTAATGAACAACTGGGGTGCTAACCACGGTGCAATTTCTTACGGACATATCGGAGCAGATTTAATTACATTAGCTTCTATGTTACGTATTCCAGTAAATATGCACAATGTAGATGAAGAAGATATTTTCAGACCGAAAAATTGGTCATTATTCGGAACAGAAGATTTAGAATCAGCTGATTACCGTGCTTGTCAATTATTAGGTCCAATTCATAAATAAAAGAGGTGACTAAAATGGCAAAAACAATTATTTTAGCCTGCGTTGGCGGATTAACAACAAGTATGTTAGTAGAAAGAATTCATGAAGTAATTTATCGTGATAAATTAGATTATTCATTCTACTCTGTAGGAATTACAGGAGTTGATAATTTAAAAAATGTAGATGTTTTACTATTATCACCACAATTAGCATATCTTGAAGAAAAAGCTAAAGCTAATCTTGATATTCCAGTTGCAGTTATTTCAGATGAAGATTTTGAAAATATGCGCGGAGAAGAAGTTCTTAGACAAGGTATTGATTTATTAGGATAAGCTTATGAGTGATACTAAAAAAGCAGATACACAACGATTGATGCAACTCATAGTAAAAAGTAGTAAAGTAACATCTTTAGCGATGCAATCAATGAAGAGTGCTCTTGCAGGTGATTTATCATCTGCAAGAGAATTACTCGATGAAGCAAAGACTAAAGGCGTGGAAGCACATAATGTTCAAACAGAAATGATTCAATTAGAGATTAGAGGAGAAGCAAGTTCTCCAACATTATTAGCAGTGCATGCTCAAGATCATTTTATGAATAGTCATCTACTTTTGGAAATGGTAGGCATCGTCGTTGAACAACAAACACAAATGAAAGCGCTCCAAGAGCGTGTTATAAAACTGGAACAGGTAGGTGAAACGCATGAGTAATCCAGTTATTCTTGAAATGAAGGGAATCGTTAAAAGCTTCGGACCCGTTAAAGCTTTAAAAGGTGTAGATTTTGATTTAAGAGCTGGAGAAGTACACGCCCTAATGGGTGAAAACGGTGCAGGAAAATCCACATTAATGAAAGTACTAACAGGGATTCATAAACCAAACGAAGGATCGATTCACTATAACGGAAAACAAGTGGAATATTCAAAACCAAAAGAAGCGATGGATGATGGTATTGTTATTGTTCACCAAGAGTTAAATATGATGAATGATTTAACAGTAGCACAAAATATTTTCATTGGTCGTGAAGAAATTAGCCAAGGATTCTTTATTGATGATAATGCTGCAAATAAAAAGGCAAAAGAATTATTCAACTTGTTAAAACTGGATATTAATCCACAAGAAAAAGTGGGTCATTTAACAGTTGGGAAACAACAAATGGTTGAAATTGCAAAAGCGTTATCGATGGATGCGAAAGTAATCGTATTCGATGAACCAACTGCAGCTTTAACAGAGTCAGAAATTAATGAATTATTCGTGATTATTGATGATTTACGTAAAAAAGGTGTAGGAATTACTTATATTTCTCACCGTATGGACGAAATTGCTCGTATCACTGACCGAGTAACGGTTATGCGTGACGGTGAATATGTTGGTACGGTAAATACAAAAGATACAACTAAAGACGAAATTATTGCTATGATGGTTGGACGTACAATTTACGAAGATCCAAAAGCAGCATCAGCAGTACCAGAAGATGCACCAGTAGTCTTAGAAGTTGAACATTTAAATGCAGGAAGTTCTGTAAAAGATGTAAGCTTTGTATTAAGAAAAGGCGAAATCTTAGGCTTCTCTGGTTTAATGGGTGCAGGTCGTACAGAAGTAGCGCGTTTATTATTCGGTGCGGATAAAAAAGATAGCGGTACCATTAAGATTAATGGCAAAGAAGTTGATATTAAAAATCCTCAAGATGCTATTCGTGAAGGTATTGGATACTTATCAGAAGACCGTAAACGTTATGGATGTGTTGTTGATATGACAATTGCAAACAATACAGTAATGACAAACTTAGATAAGTATGTACATGGTGGTTTAATCAATGATGCAGAAATTGTTACAGCAAGTGATAAATTTGTTAAATCATTAAGAACAAAAACACCATCCTCAAAACAATTAGTTCGAAACTTGTCAGGTGGTAACCAACAAAAAGTTGTTATTGCAAAATGGCTAGAACAAGACAGTGATATCTTAATCTTTGATGAACCAACTCGAGGAATTGACGTTGGTGCGAAAAGTGAGATTTATACATTGATGAACGAGCTAGTTGCTCAAGGAAAATCAATCATTATGATTTCTTCAGAATTAACAGAAATACTACGTATGAGTGACCGTATTGTTGTTATGTGTGAAGGACGTAAAACAGGAGAACTTGACATTAGTCAAGCAACACAAGAACGTATCTTAGCATTAGCTACAGATCGATAATTGAAGAGGGGTATAAATATGGAAGAGAGAAACTCCATCTGGACTAAACTAGTAAAAACAGTTGGGCTACAAAAATTAATCGCAATAATCGCATTGATTGTTATTTTCGGATTTTTTGCAATCTCAAGTGAATCATTCCGTTCATTTGATACAGCAGTGAGCATCTTAGATGCATCTTATTATATTGGGTTCTTAGCTATTGGGGTAACATTCGTTATTATTACTGGTGGGATTGACTTATCTATCGGTACTGTAATGATGTGTGCTGCTATTACTGGTGGTGTGCTCCATACAAAAATGGGTTGGCCATTATGGTTAGCACTTTTAGCAATTTTAGTGATTGGAGGTGTATTCGGATTATTCAACGGAGTATTAATTGCGAAATTTGGTTTACCACCATTCATTGCAACACTTGGTACAATGATGATTTCACGTGGTTTAAGTTCAATCGTATCTAATGTACAAAGTATTACTTTCCCATTACGTGGAACTGGTGAAGGTTGGTATAAAGATTTATTCAGAACGCAAGATAATCTTCCAACAGGTTTAGTTGTATTGATTGTGGTAGCACTTTTAGCAGCAGTTGTATTAAATAAAACAAAAGTTGGTCGTTACATTTTCGCAATTGGTTCTAACAAAGAAGCAACAAGACTTTCTGGGGTAAATGTTATCAAATGGGAAGGTACAGCTTATGTTATTAGTGGATTATTAGCAGGTTTAGCTGGTATCGCATATGCAGCAACATATTCAACAATTCTTCCTGGTACTGGTAACGGTATGGAACTTGATGCAATCGCAGGGGTAGTAGTCGGTGGTACTTCATTAGCCGGTGGTGTTGGTTCAGTAATTGGTACAATTATTGGGGTATTCATCATGTCAGTATTGAAGATTGGTTTACCATATATCGACTTACAACCACATTATCAATTATTCATCACAGGATTTGTAGTAATTGTAGCGGTTTACTCTGATATCTTAATCCGTCAAAACAAGAAAAAATAAGCGTTAAAAAGTATTGAGTGTTTCAAAATTTTAGTATAAATCCTATAAAGGATAAATAAAAGGAGAGAAATCTTATGAAAAAATCATTGAAATTTGCAATTGCCACTTTTGCTTGTGCATCTGCGATCTTAGCAGGCTGTTCATCAAAATCAAGTGATGGAGGTAGCGGAGGCTCTAAAGGTGGAGATTTTAAAGTTGAAGTAATTGCGAAAGGTTTCCAACATGACTTTTGGAAGGCAGTTAACAAAGGTGCTTCAAAAGCAGCAGATGAATTAGGTGCTAAAATTACATTCGTAGGACCTCAAAATGAAACAGCTATTGCTGAACAATTAGAACAATTAAACAACGCAATTAATAAAAATCCAAAAGCAATTGCATTAGCAGCTTTAGATACTGAAGCAGAATTAGATGCAATTAAACAAGCTCAAAGCAAAAATATTCCAATTATCGGGTTTGACTCAGGGGTACCTGGTGCACCAGAAGGAGCTATTAAAGCAACAGCTTCAACTGACAACCACGCTGCCGGAGGAAACGCTGCAGAAAACTTATTCAAATTATTAGAAAGCAAAGTTGGAGATAAAAAAGCTCGTATTGGGGTAGTTTCTCAAGAAGTTAACTCTCTATCAATCACTCAAAGAACAAGTGGTTTCATTGATAAAATGGTTGAATTATTAGAGAAAAAAGGTATTAAAACAGCTGTAGTTGGACATGACAAATTCAAAAACAATGTTTCAGAAGCAGATGCTAAAGTTGTCATTGAAGTTCGTGTTCCTGCACAAGTAGACGATGCTGCTGGTAAAACAGAAGCTTCAACAGTATTAGAAAAAGAAGATACTATCGCAGTTTATGGTTCAAATGAATTTGCTGCTAAAGCAATCATCAACGCAAACGGTGGTTTCAAAGAATCTAAATTAGGCAAAGATAAAATCTTAGCTGTTGGTTTTGACTCAGGCGCATTACAACAAGATGCTATCCGTAAAGGTGTCTTTGTAGGTTCTGTTACTCAAGACCCAGTTCAAATTGGTTACCAAGCTGTTAAATTAGCAATTGCTTCAGCAAAAGGTGAAACAGTTAAAGACGTAGATACAGGTTCTAAATGGTATGATGCTTCAAACATCGACAAAGAAGAAATTAAAGCATTATTATATGAATAAAATTTAAAATTATGGAGGAATTAGCATGGACTCAATGAAAGTGTTAGCTATTGATTTAGGTGCAAGTTCAGGTCGTGTCATGCAAGCCATTTATAATGGTAGCTCCCTCCAGTTATCAGAGGTTCATCGGTTCAAAAATGAGCCGGTGAATCTTAACGATGGATTGTATTGGAATTTGTTACACTTATTTGGTGAAATCAAACAAGGAATTAAAAAAGCTTCAAATGATTCTATTCCGATTCGTTCCATTTCTGTTGATACATGGGGAGTGGACTATGCATACTTAGATCACAATGGAGATTTACTTTATCAACCACATTGTTACAGAGATAATCGAATGGGGCGTTATGAAGAATCGTTCTATCAATTAATTTCTAAAAATGAATTATTTAAGAAAACAGGGGTTCAACCTGCAACGTATAATACAATTTTACAAATTTATTCAGACTTACAAGAAAAACCACAGCTAAAAGAAGTCGTACAAAGAGTTTTGTTTATCCCAGATTTAATTAATTACTTATTAGCGGGTGTTCTTGCAAACGAATATACAATCGCAAGTACGAGTGGTTTGTTAGATGTATTTACACAAGATTTTTCAGAAGATATTTTTGAAAAGCTAGAAATTCCAACCAAATGGTTCTCAAAACCAGTTAAAAATGGATCTGTATTAAGAGATTTATCACCAAGAATTGTTCAAGAATTAAAAGTTGAACCATTTAAAGTAATTGCAGGCGCTGGACATGATACAGCAGCCGCTGTATTAGCAATTCCTTATGAAAATGAAAAAGGTACTGTATTTATTTCATGTGGTACTTGGTCATTAGTAGGTATTGAATCAGATAAGCCAGTGATTACGGATGAAGCATTTGAATCAGGTTTAACAAATGAAGGATGCTTCGATGGTAAATACAGATTACTTCAAAATACAACTGGAATGTGGATTATCCAAGAATTGCAACGTGACTGGAGAAGTCAAGGTGAAGAAGTAAGCTTTGCTGAAATGGTGCAATTAGCTGAAAAAGTAACGGATAATCAAACATGGATTTATCCAAATGATCCAGTATTTGCTTCTCCAGGAGATATGGAAAGCAAAATTAAAGAGTTTTGTAAAGTGACTGGTCAATCTGTTCCACAATCAAAAGGACATATCGTTCGAGTAGTGATTGAAAGTTTAGCATTAACTTATTTAGAAACAATTGAGCAGTTAGAAGACTTAACAAAACAAGAAATGACAACTGTACAAATGGTAGGCGGAGGAATCCAAAATAAACTATTGTGTCAAATTACTGCTAACTTTACAAATCGTCTTGTTATTACAGGACCAGTGGAAGCAAGTGCATTAGGAAATATCCTTTCCCAATTATTGACACTAGAAGTAATTCATTCACGCCAAGAAGCTGAAAATCTTATTAAAGCTTCTGAAGTTGTGACTCGATATGAACCACAACCAGTTGAACAGTTTGCGAATATTCAACAAAAATTCAAACAAATTAAGAAAGGAATTTCATCATGTTAAAACAAATTCCTAAAATTTTGAGTCCTGATTTAGTGGCATATTTAATGGAAATGGGTCATGGTGATGAGCTGGTAATCGCAGATGCGAATTTTCCAGCTCACCGCATTGGGCAACGTGTCGTTCGTATGGATGGACACGGCGTTCCAGTAGCACTAGAAGCAATTCTACAACTGCTACCATTAGACACATATAGTTCATACCAAGCAGGACTAATGCAAGTTGTACCGGGAGATACAACAGTTCCAGTGATTTGGGACGAATATAAAAAAATATTAGAAGAAAGTCATCCAGGTGCAGCGATTAAAGAATTTGAACGTTTTGAATTTTATGATCAAGCTGAAAAAGCTTATCTAGTGATTCAAACGGGAGAAAGTGCCTTATATGGCAATATCATTCTTAAAAAAGGTGTTTTATAAGCACTAAAAAACACAAAAAATTAATGAAACAAATTTAAGGGGAGAAACATTATGTCAACATTTTATGTACCAGCAATTAACTTAATCGGAAGAGGAGTAGTAAACGAAATTGGTTCTTATGTAAAAGATCTAGGTTATAATAAAGCTTTATTAGTAACGGATAAATTTATCGAATCAAGTGAAATTCTTCCTAAAGTTACAAAACCTTTAGATGAAGCAGGAATTGATTATGTTGTATTCTCAGATGTAGAACCTAACCCAACTTGTAAAAACGTAACAGATGGTGTTAGCGCATTAAAAGAAAACAACTGTGACTTCATTATTAGTTTAGGTGGTGGATCTCCACAAGATGCTGCAAGCTGTATTTCAGTTATCGCAACTAATGGTGGAAAACCTCAAGACTATGAAGGATTACACAAATCAGCTAAAAAAGGTTTACCAGTAGTAGCTATTAATACTACAGCAGGTACTTCAGCAGAAATTACAATTAACTATGTTATTACTGACGAAGAACGTAAAGTTAAAATGGTAATGGTTGATAAAAATAGTTTAGCATTAATCTCAGTTAATGACCCAGAATTAATGGTTTCTAAACCAGCTCCATTAACTGCAGCAACAGGTATGGATGCTTTAACTCACGCTGTTGAAGCATTAGTAACACCAGGTGCTTATGGAGTAACTAAAAAATTATCAATTGGTGCAATTGAATTAATTAAAGAATACTTACCACGTGCTGTAAAAGACGGCCATGATATCGAAGCTCGTGAAGGAATGGTAAATGCTATCTTCTTAGGTGGTATGTCATTCAACAACGCAGGTTTAGGTTATGTTCATTCAATGGCTCATCAATTAGGTGCTGTTTACAAATTACCACACGGTGTATGTTGCGCAATGTTATTACCAGTTATTGAACGTGAAAATGCAAAACGTGTTCCTGCAGCATTCCGTGATGTAGCTAAAGCTTTAGGATTAGATCCAGCTGGTAAAACAGATGAAGAATGTGCAGCTTATGCTATTAAAGAAATTGAAACATTATCTGAAACAGTAGGTATTCCTAAGAAATTAACTGAATTAGGAATTGAAGAAAAAGACTTTGATTTCGAATATCTATCTAAGAATGCGTTAATCGATGCTTGTGCACCTGGTAACCCATTCATGCCAACATTAGAAGAAACAATTGCTTTCTATAAAGAATTATTCTAATGATTAATAAGTTTTAAATCTTAATGTCCCTCTTCAAAGGGGCATTTTTTAGTAGAAATAAATCCCGTCAGTTTTTGATTCTGACGGGATTTTATGCGGTGTATTTAGTTATTCATCAATTTTATAATAGAAGTCTGCTGGATTATCAGCAATCGACTGTCCTGCCCATAAGCGATCACGGTCAATTTGAGATGGATCTGAGGTAGAATAGGATAGAGTTACTTCTGCTGGAATAATTGCTAAAACATATCCTCCTGGAGCAGGTATTTTTGGTTGGACTCCAACTCGTAAAAAACCATTTTCCTCTTTTAATCGTGAAAATTCTACGGCTTCAGTATCACTAACCAGTCCATTTTCATCGAATATAAGCGTATATCCCAAACGGTTCACCCATGTTCCTTTTAGAGTAGTATAATCTCCATTTTTAATGGCTTGAAGATCTAGTTTTGCTTTTGCCATTTCTTTTTGTTTTTCAGGAGTAGTGATATACCATTGCACTGGATACCAATCATTTTCAGGTATATTTAATTTTGGAGCTAGTCCTTCAATAATATCTGGAGTTGTTCCTTCTTTTACACGTTCTAATGCACTTCCTATTTCATTCCATTTGTAATGGGCATATACATGGTCTTTTGCAGAAGAGGCACCAATATAAGTGAAAGTTCCATCTTCTAATGGGAAAATATTCATTCTTTCACCGATAAAACTTAATTGATTTTTTGCATTGGTTACTTGAACAACTTTTCCATCAACAATTGTACGAATATCCAAAATTGCATGTTTATTGTCTCTTGAAGTAGTCGCAACTAATAATTCATCTACTCCGTTTTTATCAAAGTCATATAAAATATAAGAAGCACCTTGTAAATAGTGATTGTTTTTTGCGATTAAAATATAATTATTGATATTTTCTTTATTGAAGGAGCCACCTTGTTTTTTCAACGCTTCTTTATAGTCTTGAAGAACAGAATTGTATAAAGTGTAGTCAGTAACAGGTTTTGGTGCAACAGTTGTTTTCTCAACGGTTGTAGTGGTTGCTTCACTAGTTGAAAGTGTTGTGGTTTCTTGTTTTTGGCAAGCAGTTAATAAACTAATAGAGATTCCCAGCCCTAGTAGCAAATGAGATTTTTTCATAAATAGAACTCCTTTTTTCTTAGTTTAAATGTAGTATAACAAAGGAGTCGGTAACTTTTCAAAAGTTATCTTAAAATACCATGATTATGAGGTTTACGAATAGAAAATAGCTGTGTACAATAAAGTAGAGTGAATGGAAGGAGAGGAATAAACATGCAAGAGTTTAAAGATGCAACAGCAATGGCACAAGCAGTTAGAAATGGGGAAGTTTCGTCTGTTGAATTAGTTCAAGATGCTTTGTTTAAAGTAAAACAATTGAATCCAACTTTAAATGCAGTCGTGCATTTGCAAGAAGAAAGAGCGTTAAGAGAAGCTCGAACACGCAATTTTAGTGATAAGCCATTTGCAGGGGTTCCTTTATTGTTGAAAGATTTAGGACAATGTCAAAAGGGTGAACCTTCTACGGCTGGTTCACGTTTATTCAAAAATATCCTTCAAACACATCAAGATACATTAGTCACTAAATTAGAAGAAGCAGGATTTGTCATTATTGGTCGAACAAATACACCTGAATTTGGATTTAAAAATATGACAGAACCAAGTTTGTGGGGAGTCACTTCAAATCCATATGATATTAGTCGTAATGCCGGTGGATCAAGTGGTGGTGCTGCAAGTGCAGTGGCGAGTGGAATGGTTCCTCTTGCGATGGCAAGTGATGGTGGAGGATCGATTCGAATTCCAGCTAGTTTTACAGGATTAATTGGGTTAAAACCAAGTCGAGGTAGAATACCTGTTGGTCCAAATGGCTATCGTGGATGGCAAGGAGCATCAGTAAATTTTGCCTTAACTAAAACAGTTCGCGATACAAGAAAATTACTCGAAGTCTTGCAAGTAGAACAAATGGAAAGTCCTTTTATACTACCAAAATTATCGAAACAGCAACTTTATGCATCTATTGAAAGGCCACTAAAAATTGCCGTCATAGAAGATTCACCGATTGGAAATAAGGTCGGAGATTCCGCAAAAAAAGCTTTGAATCGAGCAGTAAGATTTTTACAAGAAAAAGGATATTCTATTGAAAAAATTCAATGGCCAGTTGATGGCATCGAAGTGATGAAAAATTACTATATCATGAATAGTGTGGAAACAGCTGCGATGATGGATGGAATTAAAAAAATGCTACAACGTCCACTTACAAAAGAAGATATGGAACTAATGACATGGGGCATTTACCAATCGGGACAACATATATTAGCGAAAGATTATAGTGCAGCATTGAACCAGTGGGATTATTGGACAAAACAAATGCAAGAGTGTCATGAAGACTATGATGTGATTTTAACTCCATGTGTGAATGATGTTGCTCCAAAACATGATCAGTATCCAATGAAAGAATCTGTTCGAGTAGCACTAGAGTCCATTGAACAATTTTCCGTAAAGGAACAACAAGAAATTATTTGGAAAATGTTTGAAAAAACATTGGAATTAACGCCTTTTACTCAATTAGCGAATATTACAGGGCAACCAGCGATTAGCCTACCGATTTATTGTACACAAGAAGGATTGCCGGTTGGGGTACAAGTGATGGCTGCCAAAGGGCGAGAAGATTTATTATTACAAATTGCAGAAGTTTTTGAACAAGAACATCAATGGAATCGAAAAGATTAAGGAGGAATTAGGATGAAAATTGCAATTATTGGAGCAGGAATTGTGGGAGCAACGGCTGCTTATCAATTATCGAAGAATTCAGAAGTAGAATTAGTCGTCTATGATGATGGAGTTGGTCAAGCTACAAAAGCAGCAGCAGGAATTATTTGCCCATGGTTATCTCAAAGAAGAAATAAAGATTGGTATCGATTGACCGCAAGAGGGGCTTCTTATTATCCAGAATTAATGGCACAATTAGAAGAAGATGATGTGTCACAATTACCGTATGAGCAAGTAGGAGCTCTAGTGTTTAAAAAGACTCCGGAATTACTAGAAAAGTTAGAAAAAATTGCTGCTGAAAGAAGAGAAGAAGAAGAGAGAATTGGGACTCTAACTAAAATCGAAAAAGAGAACATTTCCTCTTATGTTCCTGGATGGGATGGAACGCATGGAGCGATCCATTGTTCAGGTGGAGGAAGAGTTGATGGAAAACTTTTAGTTGAACAGCAATTGTATTTAGCCAAACAAAATGGGGCTAATGTTCAACAAGAAAAAGTGAGCTTAGTACGAGATGAGAATGGTAAGGTAGTTGTTAAGACCCATAACGGATTGGAATCGTTCGATAAAATTATTATATCAAGTGGAGCATGGGTAAAAGAATTAATTGAACCACTAGGGTATTATGTAGACGTTCGCCCACAAAAGGGACAATTAATTGAATTAGAATTAGAAACAACTGAAGAAACAGAGAAATGGCCTGTTTGTATGTTACATGGAGAAATTGATATTTTACCATTTGCAGATGGTAAAATCATTGTGGGCGCAACACATGAGAATGACCAAGGGTTTGATTTAAGAGATAGCCAAGATCTACAACAAAAAATGTATGAAGAAGCGTGTGAAGTATTCCCACCATTAAAAGAAGCTAAATGGCTTGGTAGTCGAATTGGAACAAGAGCGTATACTTCTGATTTCTTACCATTTTTTGGGAGTGTTCCTGGTGAAGAAACACTATTTGTCGCTAGCGGTCTAGGTTCTTCAGGCTTAACTTCAGGAGTATGGATTGGAGCATTATTAGCACAGTTGTCACTTGGTGATACACTTTTATTTAACGTGGATTCTTATACTCCAGAAAATTATATTCAAAAACTAATATAACAGAAATCATATTTGTTGCATTTTCTAAAAAATTCTTATACTATATTTTAAGTCAATATTTTAAATATAGGAGGAATTATAATGTTAAAAGAATTTAAAGAGTTTTTAATGCGTGGGAATGTTGTTGATTTAGCAGTTGCGGTAATCATCGGGGCAGCTTTCAAAGCTATCGTTGATTCATTAGTAAAAGACATTTTCGAGCCAGTTATTGCAATGGTATTTAAGGCAGACTCAATTGCAGGAGTATCTGTTCAAATCGGTTCAGCAACACTTGGTGTAGGTGCTTTTGCAGCAGCAGTTATTAACTTTGTCATTGTAGGTTTTGTTCTTTTCATGGTTGTTAAAGGAATGAACGCTGTTCAAGACTTGGCGAAACGTGGACAAGAAGAAACTGCTAAAGAAGTAGCTCCAGAACCAAAAGCTGAAGATTACTTACGTGAAATTCGTGACTTATTAGCAAACAAATAATGAAATATAATTTGATGAAGGATGAGGGTTCTCATCCTTTTTTTTATTTTTAAAAGAATTTTGTTTGAAACTTTAAGAAATATTTTACAAGCACTATGCAAATATGTAAGCGTTTGCTATAATAGTGTATCAATCTATGGAATGGGAGGTTCAAATATGAAAGTCGTTGTTGCTATTGACTCATTAAAAGGAAGCTTATCGTCTATGGAAGCTGGTAAAGCGATAGAAGAAGGCGTAAAACGTGTTTATCAAAATGCAGAGATAGTGGTTCGACCATTAGCAGATGGTGGGGAAGGAACGGTTGAAGCCTTAGTCGAAGGAATGGGAGGAGTCTTTGTTACTAAAGAAGTAATAGGGCCATTAGGAGAAAAAGTAGAAGCAGTCTACGGAATTATTGAATCGAAGGATGATTTGAGTAAGACAGCCATTATTGAAATGTCAGCAGCAGCAGGAATTACATTAGTTCCTGAAGAAAGCCGCAATCCGATGAATACGACTACTTTTGGAGTTGGTGAGTTAATTCTAGATGCTATCGAAAGAGGTTGTCGACATTTTGTTGTTGGAATTGGTGGAAGTGCGACAAATGATGGTGGAGTTGGGATGTTACAAGCATTAGGATATGATTTCCTAACACGAGAAGGAAAGACTATCTCTTATGGAGGAAATGGACTCAAAGAATTAGCGCGTATTGAAGAGGCCAATGTACATCCAACATTAAAAGAATGTACCTTCAAAGTAGCTTGTGATGTAACGAATTCATTATGTGGTGAAAATGGGTCCAGTGCTATTTTTGGTCCACAAAAAGGAGCAACTCCTGAAATGGTTCAAGAATTGGATCAATTATTATTACACTATGCTGAATTGTCTAAGAGCATTAATTCTCATGCAGATCGATTTTATCCTGGAACAGGGGCAGCTGGTGGTATGGGATTTGCGTTTTTAACGTATACTAATGCCACATTAGAGTCTGGTATTCAAATTGTATTAACAGAGACGAAATTAGAAGAATTAATAGCAACTGCTGATTTTGTTGTAACAGGAGAGGGAAGACTTGACGGTCAAACGGCATTAGGCAAAGCTCCAATAGGAGTAGCAGCCTTAGCTAAAAAGCATCAAAAGAAAGTGTTAGCTTTTGCAGGAGCTGTTACACCAGATGCAAAAGAATGTAATCAACATGGAATTGACGCATTTTTCCCAATTTTAAGAGGAGTTGTAACACTCAAAGAAGCAATGAATAAAGAAGTCGCTCATCAAAATATGGTTGATACAGTAGAACAAGTTTTTAGAGTAGTAGAAATGATGAAAGAAGGAAAATAAAATGGTTAGTCAAATTAGTACATTAGGGGCTTTAGTTGGATTGATTCTCGCAATTATACTGATTATTAAAAAAGTTCATCCAGCTTATAGTTTAATTTTAGGAGCTTTAGTAGGAGGCGTGATTGGCGGAGCAGGGTTAGCAGGTTCCGTTAGTGCGATGGTGACTGGAGCACAAGGAATGATGTCTCCAGTATTAAGAATTATGACTTCAGGTATTTTAGCAGGAGCTTTAATTAAAACAGGTTCTGCAGAAACGATTGCTGAAACAATTGTGAAGAAGTTAGGGGAGAAAAGAGCTGTTGCGGCGATTGCGATTGCAACAATGATTATTTGTGCAGTGGGAGTATTTATTGATATTGCTGTTATTACAGTAGCACCGATTGCTATTGCGATTGCAAAAAAAGCAAATTTATCAAAAGCAGGTATTTTATTAGCGATGATTGGTGGAGGAAAAGCAGGAAATATTATTTCTCCAAATCCAAATACGATTGCTGCTTCAGAAGCATTTCAATTAGATTTAACAGCATTAATGGCTAAAAATATTATTCCTGCATTAGTGGCATTAGTTGTGAGTATTGTATTAGCAGGATTTCTAGCAAAGAAAGTCGATCGTGCTTTTGATGATATGGAAGAGGAAGCAGAACATCACACTTCTGTACCATTTTTCCAAGCGATTCTTGGGCCGGTTGTAGTTATTGCGCTATTAGCTTTACGTTCATTAGTAGGAGTAAGCGTGGATCCTTTAATTGCATTACCAATTGGTGGATTAGTAACCATTTTAGTAACAGGACATTCAAAACATACCGTAGAATATACTGAATTTGGATTAAGTAAAGTAATTGGTGTATCGATTTTATTAATTGGAACAGGAACGATTGCAGGAATTATTAAAGCTTCTTCTCTACAAGTGGATATGATTCATGTATTGGAAGCTTTGAATATGCCATCCTTTGTTTTAGCACCATTATCAGGTATTTTAATGGGAGCAGCTACAGCTTCTACAACAGCTGGTTCTACGATTGCTTCTCAAACGTTTGCAGCTCCTTTAGTTTCTTCTGGGGTTCCTGCAGTAGCAGCTGCAGCAATGATTCATGCTGGGGCAACAGTGTTAGATTCTCTTCCTCATGGTTCATTCTTCCATGCTACTGGAGGTTCAGTCTTTATGAGTATTGAAGATCGTATGAAATTAATTCCTTACGAAGCATTAGTAGGTTTGACAAGTACTATTGTCGCAGTGATTTTGTATTTATTAGGGTAAAGTAAAAAAGAGTGAAATCGATGAAAGTTGATTTCACTCTTTTATTTATCTTATTCTTCTGAACGAGAAACGATTAGGGTTAGATTTCCTTTTACAGTTACATCATGAATCGGTGTTGGTAAAATAAAGGAGTCTGCTTTTTTAAGAGAGAATGATTCGCTATTTATTTCTAGTGTTCCTTCACCTTCGATAACAGTTGCTAAGTAGTAGTTGTTATCTAGTGTAGTAGCGTAAGTACCATCAATTTCCCATTTCCAAACAGAGAAATAGTGATTTGTAATGAAATGGGTAATGGTTGCATCATCCGTTTTTTCAATTGTTTGTTCAAAACTTGGTAATTGATGCGGAATTGTGGTGACATCAATCGTTTGTGGAATATGTAATGGACGAGGATTTCCTGTATCATCTTTTCGGTCATAATCATAGACACGGTAAGTAGTGTCAGAGTTTTGTTGTGTTTCTAAAATGACAATACCTTTTCCGATAGCGTGAATGGTTCCGCTTGGAACATTGAAGAAATCTCCTGCTTTAACAGGAACTTCTGTAAATAATTCATTCCATTTTTCTTCTTGGATTAATTGAATAAATTCTTCTTTTGTTTGTGCGGTATGTCCGTAAATAATTTTTGCACCTGGTTCAGCAGAAATAATATACCAACATTCATTTTTTCCTAATTCGTGTTCATGTTCTAATCCATAAGCATCATCTGGGTGCACTTGAATTGATAAGTCATCACTTGCGTCTAAAATTTTGATTAATAGAGGGAAAGTTGGTAATGTTTGTTGATGAAATAATTCAGCATGCCCAGCATATAGTTCTGCTAATGTCATTCCTTGATACTCAGAAGGAGAAAGAACAGTTGATTGTCCATTTGGATGAGCGCTAATAGACCAAGATTCACCAACTTTATCACTTGGCAAGGTTAAGTTAAATTCTGTTTGTAATTTTTTTCCGCCCCAAATTTTTTCTTGTAGGACTGGCTTTAAAAAGATAGGTTGCATGATGCTGGCTCCTTTATGATTTTTTTAATCCGTATGAACTAAATTCAAATAAATCGTATCTATGTCTTGAGATAGAATATTCAAATGGTGTTCCATTATCTAGATAGGCGATTTGTTCTACTTCAAAAATAGGTTCAGTAGGGGATAAGTGTAAATATTTTTGATCTGTTTCCGTACTAATGGAGGCTCGTAAAATTTTCATAGCACTTGCGATACTTAGCTTTAAAGTACCTTCGATATAAGAATAAATAGAATTGTGAAGAATTTCTTCAGTAATACCACTTATCAAATCAGTACTCATGTAAGTTTGTTCTAAAACGTAGGGTTTATCATCAATAATTCTTAATCGAAATATATTGTATATAGGAGAAGATTCAAGAATTTGTAATTTTTCAGCGATGCTTTTTGTAGCAAATTCTAATTTAAAATGAATAATTTCTGAATGTACTTGTGCATGTGATTGTTTAGAAATTTTTGTTAGACCTTGAATATCTCTTTCAGGGACAATAATTTTATGTTTTTGTTCAACTTGAGGCATGATAAATGTGCCTTGCCCACGTTTGCGATAAATTAAACCTTCTGAAACAAGCATATCTAAAGCTTTTTTTATTGTCATACGGCTACAATGAAATTTTTTTGTTAGGGAAATTTCATCAGGTAATTGCGTATTAGAAGGAGTATCTTGATGTAATATCTCTTCACGCAGTTGTTGATATATTTTTAAATATTTTGTACTCATGTTTATTTTCCTTCATTTTTAATAAGAAAATTATAACAAACAGATACACAACAAGCAACAAATAAAGAAAAATGACTATGTTAATTATGTTACATGTCTAGACAAATAAAAATAAAATGGTATACTTATAGTGTAAATATTTGAGAAAGGAGGATATATATGGATAAGAAGATTGTATTTCCGGAACATTTTTGGTGGGGAGCTGCTACTAGTGGACCTCAAACAGAAGGTAGTACAGATAAAATTCATGAAAATGTAATGGATTATTGGTATAGAAAATCTCCAGAAGTATTTTTTAATCAAGTTGGTCCAGGAGTAGCCAGTGACTTTTATCATCACTATCAAGAAGATTTTGAGAGAATGACGCAAATAGGATTTAATTCTTTTAGAACTTCGATTCAATGGAGTCGATTGATTAAAGACTTCGAAACGGGAGAAGCCGATGAAAGAGCAGTAGAGTTTTATCGTAACGTTATCCAAGAAGCTAAGGAGCGCGGAATTACATTAGTACTAAATTTGCATCATTTTGATATGCCAATTGATTTATTGAAAAAATATGGCGGTTGGGAAAGTAAGCATGTAGTCAATTTGTTTGTAAAATTTGCTCGAACTTGTTTTGAACGATTTGGAGATATAGTAGAGTATTGGACTACTTTTAATGAACCGATGGTAATCCCAGAAGCAGGATATTTATACGCATTTCATTATCCAAATAAAAAATATTATGGAAAAGAAGCAGTGCAAATTATTTATAATTTAAATTTAGCTAGTGCGAAAGTGATTCAATTATATCGTAGCTTAAATTTAAATGGAAAAATTGGAATTATTTTAAATTTAACGCCTGCTTATCCAAGAAGTTCATCAAAAGAGGATGTTGAGGCAGGTCATTTTGCTGATGATTTTTTCAATCGTTCATTTTTAGAGCCGGCTGTGAATGGAGTGTTTCCAGAAAATCTAGTCGAAATATTAGAACGAGATGGAGTACTTTGGGCACACACAGAAGATGAACTCAATATTTTAAAAGAGAATACGGTAGATTTTCTAGGAGTGAATTACTATCATCCAAAAAGAGTTCAAGCTCCTCAAAGTTCAAATTCTTTTAATGGAAAATGGATGCCAGATAAATATTTCTCAGACTATGAGTGGGAAGAACGTAGAGTAAATCCTTATAGAGGATGGGAAATTTATCCTAAAGCAATCTATGATATTGCCAAAAATATTCAAAAGAATTATCACAATATTCCATGGTTTATTAGTGAAAATGGAATGGGTGTTGAAGGTGAAGAACGTTTTATTGATAGTCAAGGAATGATTCAGGATGATTATCGTATTGATTTCTATGAAGAGCATTTATTGTGGTTGCATAAAGCGATAGAAGAAGGAAGTAACTGTTTCGGTTATCATACATGGACCGCTTTTGATTGCTGGTCTTGGAATAATGCTTACAAAAATCGTTACGGATTTATTTCGGTAGATTTAGAAACGCAAAAAAGAACGATTAAAAAATCGGGATATTGGTACAAAGAAGTAAGTAATAAAAATGGATTTACGATTGATGTAAATAAATATTTGTAATGGAGGAATAAACATGGAAAATTCAAAATTTGTAGATAAATTTGTTGTGTTTGCTGGGAAACTAGGAAACCAAATTCATCTAAAAACATTAAGAGATGCATTTGCAACAGTAATGCCACTTTATATTCTTGCAGGTTTAGTTGTTTTATTAAATAATACTGTGTTTAAATGGATTATTTCAGATCCAGCTACATTATCTAATGTTCAATATTGGGGAATTACTGTAGCTAATGGAACATTGAATATTTCAAGTCTTTTAATTGCAGTAATGGTTGGTTATTATTTAGCACAAAACCGTGAATATGAAAATCCTTTAGCAGCATCTATGATTTCAGCGGTTTCACTAATTGCGATGATGCCAAATGCCGTTCAAGTAGTGGCAAACGGAGCAAAAGATCCTGTTTCAGTATCTGGAGTGTTAACATTTTCTAATTTAGGTACTGGAGCAATGTTTGCAGGGGTTATTGTTGCGTTATTAGCTTCAGAATTATTTATTAAAATTACACGTGTTAAAGCGTTGAAAATTCATTTAGGGGATAATGTTCCACCTGCAGTTGAAAAATCATTTAATGTTTTAGTACCAGTTATTTTAGTAGTTGCAGTCTTTGGTTTAGTCTCAACATTATTATTCAATATTTGGGGAACTAACTTAATTACATTAATTACTACATTTATTCAAGAACCATTACGTCACGTAAGTACTGGTCTATGGGGAGCAATCATTCTTTACTCATTAGGAAATATGTTATGGTTATTTGGTGTTCACCAAGCCGTTATTTATAGTTCTATTTTAGAACCATTATTAATTATCAACATTCTTGAAAATACAGCAGCTTATAATGCAGGCGAAGCAATTCCACATATTATTAATGTATCACAAGTACAAACATATGCATTAATGGGTGGTAGTGGTTCAACAATCTGCTTATTAATTGCTACATTCTTAGTAAGTAAAAATGCTGCAAGTAGAAATGTTGCAAAATTAGCATTTGCTCCAGGATTATTTAACATTAATGAACCAGTATTATTTGGTTATCCAATCGTTTATAACGTATCTATGGCAATTCCATTTATCGGTGTTCCTGCTTTAGGTATTTTAATTAGTTATGTTGCTACAAGTCTTGGATTAATGAGTCCTAGTGTGGTACAAGTTCCTTGGACTACACCAATTTTTGCTAGCTCATTCTTATCAACTGGTGGTGACTGGAGAGCGGTAGTTGTTCAAGCGATTATCCTAGTTTTAGGAGTTCTAATTTATATTCCATTTATCAAAGTTCATGATCGTGTCATGGAAAATCAATACGAAGGTTAGTGATTAATATGAAAAATATATTATTAGTTTGTAATGCAGGAATGTCTACAAGTATGTTAGTAAAAAAGATGCAATCAAGTGCCGAAGAACGTTCTATTGAAGCACATATTGAAGCCAAGTCACTAACAGAAGCTAAGAAAAATTTACAAGAGGCGGATGTTATTTTAATTGGTCCTCAAATTCGATATGAACTTGAAAATGTAAAATCATTGGCAGGAGATGTTCCAGTTGCTGCAATTGACATGAGAGATTATGGCATGATGAATGGACCGAAAGTTTTAGATCAAGCTTTGGCATTAGTGGAGGGATAATATGTCTGAAGATATGGAATTAGTATGTTTTCAGCTGATTGCGAATAGTGGGGCAGCAAAATCTTCTTATATGGAAGCTGTGGAATTAGCGAAAAAAGGGGATTTTAAAGGTGCTGATGAAAAAGTAACAGAAGCAGAAGAATGCTTTGTTCAAGCGCATAAAATTCATGCCAATTTAATTCAAAAAGAAGCTGCAGGAGAAAAGACTGAACTTTCTCTACTCTTTATCCATGCTGAAGATCAAATGGCAATGACTGAAATGGTTCAATTATTTTCCAGAGAATTAATTCAGTTGTATAAAGAACGTTAAAATATTAAAGGTTCGAATGATAGAAATATGTCATTCGAACCTTTTTTTATAAATTCACCCATATTCAAGACACTTTCTTGCAAAAAACATCATAGTTTACTATTATAAAGAAGTAAAAATAGAACTTGCGAGGGATAATATGAATCAAAAATACGGAATTATTTTAGCAGCTGGAAAAGGCACACGAATGAAATCTGAACTTTATAAAGTCATGCATCCAGTTTGTGGCAAACCAATGGTAGAGCATGTGGTAGATCAAGTAGAACGTGCGGGAGCCGAAACGATTGTAACTATTGTTGGACATGGTGCAGAAATGGTACAACAACAATTAGGAGAACGTGTTTCTTATGCTTTACAAGCAGAACAATTAGGAACAGGTCATGCTGTTTTACAAGCAGAAGAATTGTTGAAAGATAAAGAAGGGACTACTTTAGTTGTTTGTGGAGATACACCGCTATTAACTGCAGAAACTTTTGAACAATTAATGAAAGTTCATGAAGATACAAAAGCCAAAGCGACTATTTTAACAGCTTGGGTAGATGACCCGACTGGATATGGACATGTAGTTCGTGAGAAAGATGGGACAGTTTTAAAAAATGTAGAACATAAAGATGCTACTCCAGAGGAAGCAGCGATTCAAGAAATTAATACAGGAACTTATTGCTTTGATAATCAATCTCTATTTAGCGCTTTAAGCGAAGTTGGAAATGATAATGCTCAAGGGGAATATTACTTACCAGATGTATTAGAAATTTTGAAAAATCGTGGAGAAATTATTTCCGCGTATCAAATGCCAAATGTTGATGAAGGAATGGGCGTTAATGACCGAGTTGCTTTATCAAAAGCAGAAAAAGCAATGCGTCAACGGATTAATGAACAACATATGAGAAATGGGGTCACTTTAATTGACCCTGAGCAAACGTACATTGATTCAGAAGTAGTGATTGGTTCAGATACAGTCATTGAACCAGGAGTTTATTTAAAAGGGAATACAGTCATTGGACAACATTGCCATATTACTTCAGGAAGTGTGATTCGTGATTCTGTCTTAGAAGACTATGTAACAGTGACAAGTTCAAATATTGAAGAATCATTGATGAAATCTCATAGTAATGCAGGCCCGTTTGCACATCTTCGTCCAAAAGCTGTACTAGGAAATTCTGTTCACATTGGAAACTTCGTAGAAGTGAAAAATGCAACCTTAGGATCTGGAACAAAAGTCGGTCACTTAACGTATGTAGGAGACGCTGATTTAGGAAGAGATATTAATGTTGGTTGTGGAACAATCTTTGTAAACTATGACGGTAAAAATAAACATAGAGCTACTGTAGGCGACCGTGTGTTTATCGGCTGTAATGCGAATTTAGTAGCACCTGTTACAATTGGAGATGATGTCTTTATTGCAGCGGGTTCTACAATTACAAGAGACGTTCCAAATGGAGCATTAGCAATTGCTCGTTCTCGTCAAGAAAATAAAGAAAACTATGCTGAAAAATTACCTTCAGCTCAAAAAAATTCATAGAAATATACATTTAGTTCTTTAAAAACGAATCAAAAACGTTTATTATTATAGTAGTGAAAAAACAAAAATAAAATTCTTCGGGGGTTATCATTGTGGAACATTATTCCGATCCAAATTTAAAGATTTTTGCACTAAGCTCAAATCGTCCATTAGCTCAAAAAATTGCAGATCAAGTCGGGGTAGAATTAGGAAAAGTATCCGTTACTCATTTTAGTGATGGAGAGATTAAAATTAACATTGATGAAAGTATTCGTGGAGACCATGTTTATATTGTTCAATCAACATCATATCCAGTAAATGATAACTTAATGGAGTTATTAATTATGATCGATGCATTACGTCGTGCAAGTGCAAAAACAATTAACGTTGTATTACCGTACTATGGATATGCACGTCAAGATCGTAAAGCTCAATCACGTGAACCAATTACGGCAAAATTAGTAGCAAATATGATTACACAAGCAGGTGCTGACCGTGTGTTAACATTAGACTTACATGCTGCTCAAATTCAAGGATTCTTTGATATTCCAGTGGATCACTTATTAGGAGCTCCATTATTAGCCAATTATTTCTTAGAAAATAATTTTAAAGATAAAGATATCGTTGTTGTATCACCAGACCATGGTGGGGTAACTCGTGCACGTAAATTAGCAGAATTCTTACATGCTCCAATTGCAATTATTGATAAACGTCGTCCAAAAGCAAATGTTGCAGAAGTAATGAATATTATTGGAGATGTCAAAGGAAAAGTTGCCGTATTAATCGACGATATGATTGATACAGCTGGAACCATTACACTAGCAGCTCAAGCTATTCAAGATGCTGGTGCATTAGAAGTTTATGCTTGTTGTACTCACCCTGTATTATCAGGTCCAGCATTAGATCGTTTAAATGCTTCTGTGATTAAAGAAGTTGTAGTAACTGACTCCATTCAAGTTCCTGAAGAAAAAACAGGTGGAAAAATTGTACAAGTTAGTGTAGATCAATTAATGGCTGAAGCAATCAAACGTATTCATGAAAACCGTTCAGTAAGTCCATTATTTATTGAAAAGTTCACAATTATAGATTAAAAAGTTGAAGGTTAAATAGGAGGCTGGAGAGATTTCTCCAGTCTTTTTTATTCTCAAGGAGGTTATTTAGTGAATTCGTGTACAATTAAGGAAAAATTTTTACTAGGAGTCGTTAGTATCATTGTCGGAGTAATTACAGGTGTTTTAACGTCCTTTTTTGGACAAGTATTATTAAAAGTATCCGAATTGCGAGTAGAGTATTTTGGGTATTTGATTCCGTTTTTAGCAGTAGTAGGATTTTTATTTCATACAGTTTATTTAAAATATGGGAAAAATGCGGTTGAAGGAATGAATATTGTCTTTCGAATTGGGCAAGGAGAGGACAATCGCATTTCAAAATGGTTAATTCCTTTTATGATGATTGGAACATGGCTAGGTCATTTATTTGGAGCAAGTGTGGGTCGTGAAGGAGTTGCGGTTCAATTAGGAGCAACGGTTGCGAATCAGTTTCAACAGTGGTTTTCTTCTAAGAGAAATCGTCAAATTTTATTAATGATTGGGATGGCAAGTGGCTTTGCTGGATTATTTGGGACACCTTTAGCAGCAACTTTCTTTGCGATTGAAGTAATGATTGTCGGTCAATTACAAATTGACGCATTATTCTACGCACTGCTGTCCAGTTTTATTTCGATGAATGTAGCTCAAAGTTTAGGATTAGAGAAATTTATGGTTGGAATTCCTGTAGAAATTCAGTTTGATGAGACTTTAGTTAAAATGGTAGTGCTTGGAATTGCTTTTGGATTAACAGGAAGATTATTTAGTGTAAGTTTGGCGTATTTGAAAAAATATTGGAGTAGTAAAATTCCAAGTCCAACTCTAAGAATATTTTTATTAGGAATTGTTGTTAGTATTTTAATAGCAGCTTTTGGCAGTGGTCGTTATGCAGGATTAGGGACGAATTTAATTCATGCTAGTTTTTATAGTGAGACAATTTTTGTACAAGATTGGTTGTTAAAATTAGGATTAACAGTATTTTCTCTTAGTGCAGGATTTCTAGGTGGAGAAGTAACTCCACTCTTTTCAATTGGTTCTTCTTTAGGAATTGTAATGAGTTCTTGGCTAGGAATTTCTCCAATGGTAGCAGCGGCATTAGGTTACGGAGCTGTATTTGGTAGTGCAACAAATACTTGGCTAGCCCCTATTTTTATTATCGGTGAAGTATTCGGATATAGTATGATGCCATATGCAGCAATTGTATGTATTGTCGCATTTGCCGTAAATGGAAATAATAGCATTTATGGACAACAGAAAATTTTTGAATTAGAAAGTATAGAAAGATAAAAAACAGGGGCAAGTATTTTGTCCCTGTTGTTATATACACACTTTAAGTATCAAAAAATTACTGATAACTTTCTTGATTTTAGAGCCAAGAGAAGCTCACTATATAACTTTTTCACTTAGGATTGAGATACACGTTTTTTCAGAATTATTTATTACATCGAAATTCTATCATAAATACACCTAAAACTATAAAAATACAGGAAATTACTGCGCTCATTACTAGTGATACATTCATATAATTTTTTAGAAAAGAAAATAAGGCTACTCCTAAAACGGTTATTAAACTAATCAAAATTCTCTTTTTCATATATTCACCCCCTAATTCAATATTTTTATCTTTAACATTTACTATTATATTTCTTTGATTAGAAAAGTTTGCAGAATATAACTTATACAGTTATACATAAAAGAGTCACCAATAAATCGCTTTCTTTTATGCTTGTATTATAATTAATTTTTAAGCAAAATACAATGAATATTAAACCTAAGAGACAGAGATATTCGTGGTGTAAAATTTGACAAATTTTCAAATAAACGAAAAAATCACTTGTTATTTCATGAAAAGTCTAGTATACTTTCGCATAGCGAGGGCTTTTAAATTCATCCCGTGAGGTGAAAAAGGCGATCATAGTTCAAGTTTATATTTCTGGGGAAATTTTTTATGCATAGAAAAAATTTTCCTATATGAAAGCAGCCCTTTTGCAAACAAAAATAAATAGGGTTGCTTTTTTGTATGCACAAAAAGGCCCGGAAAAGAGGAAATGATGGAGTTACAAACTTCAAAAGTCAACTTATTACTTGATGTGGATCAAAATCCACCTTTAGCCAAAGGCTTATTACTAAGCTTGCAACATGTGTTTGCAATGTTTGGGGCAACGATTTTAGTGCCATTAATTTTAGGAATGCCTGTTTCTGTAGCATTATTTGCTTCAGGGTTAGGAACTCTGATTTATATGGTAGCAACTCAATTTAAAGTGCCAGTGTACTTAGGTTCTTCATTTGCCTTTATTTCAGCGATGGCATTTGCGATGAAGCAAATGAATGGCGATGTTTCAGCAGCACAGTCAGGGGTTGTTCTTGTAGGCCTTGTTTATGTAGTAGTAGCATTAGCGGTTAAATTAATTGGAACAAAATGGATTGATCGTTTATTACCTCCGATTGTCATTGGACCGATGATTATGGTAATTGGTTTAGGATTAGCAAATTCAGCCGTGACAAATGCAGGGTTTATTAAAGATGGTACAGTTCAACAAATAACAGTAGCGATTGTAACTTTCTTGATAACCGCATTTATTAATACAAAAGCCAAAGGATTTTTAAAAATTATTCCATTCTTATTCGGAATTATTGGAGGATATATTGTAGCTGTACTGTTTGGATTGGTTGATTTCACTCCAGTATTAGAAGCAGATTGGATTGCGATTCCGCAATTATATTTACCATTTTCAACAAATGGATTTTTCAAAGAATATCATTGGTATTTTGGTCCTGAAACTTGGGCAATCTTACCAGTAGCTGTTGTAACAATTGCAGAACATATTGGAGACCATACGGTTTTAAGTCAGATTTGTGGAAGACAATTTTTGGAAACACCGGGTTTACATCGTACATTAATTGGAGATGGAGTTGCGACTGCAGTTTCAGCGTTTATGGGTGGACCTGCGAATACAACTTATGGTGAGAATACTGGGGTTGTAGGGATGACAAGAATTGCAAGTGTTTCAGTGATTCGTAATGCAGCATTATTTGCGATTGGGTTGAGTTTCCTTGGGAAATTTACAGCATTAATTTCAACGATTCCAAATGCAGTGCTTGGTGGGATGGCTATCTTACTATATGGAGTTATTGCAAGTAATGGTTTGAAAGTGTTAATTGAAAAGCAAGTAGATTTTAGAGAAGTGCGTAATTTAATTATTGCGAGTTCGATGTTAGTGTTAGGATTAGGTGGAGCAATTTTAGAATTAGGTCCTGTGACATTGTCAGGTACAGCATTATGTGCATTAGCAGGGGTTATTTTGAACCTAGTGTTGCCGTATGAAAACAGAAAATGATTTCTTTGATGCGGCATGGGACGGAAGCAGCCTCGCTAAAAAGCGAGTCTCATTCCTAAAATTCGAGCCTAAGGTCTCGAATTTTCCCAGCAATATAAGCCACAAATGGAGTGGCTTATATTGCTAATGCAGCATCAAAAAATCATTTTCTGTTTTCTACTTTTTT
>CAUQAL010000010.1:0-36855 GCA_963515985.1 uncultured Granulicatella sp. | reverse complement strand
TAGGTAGTATCTTTTTGTCTTTTTTTCGTACATTGTTTCAAATAAAAATCGAGACCAAGGCTCGATTTTTAGGCATGAGACCCGCAGGGGCTGCTGCCGTCCTCACTGTATCAATGGTAATTCTTGCTTTTTTTTACGAAAAAAAGAGCAGACATTGTCTACTCTTCTACTGAATTATTTTTTAGCATTTTTCTTTGCTTGTGCTTTCATTGAAGCAGCAATTTGACGAACTTTTTGTTCGGATGGTTTTTGACCCATTTGAGTCATCATACTACGTATCATACTTTCATCAAATGGAGGATTTTCTAGAAAGTAATTCATCATTGTTTTACGTGCGATAAAGAATCCACCGATTGCTCCTAAGATAGCAGCTACAACGACGATTAAAATCCATACACTTGTACTCATGCAAGTTCTCTCCCTTCATTAATCTACATTGCTATTGTACTAAATTATAGCAATAATGAAAAGGCTTTTTGAAAATTTTGTAAAATTTTTACTTTTCTTCTTTAAGTTTACAGTAAATTTTATAATTCTTCTTCATCCATTGTAATAGACATTTCCTCTGTATCCACCGTTACTTTTGCTCCAATAGTAATTGTAAATAATGGTTGTGTATGTGCAAAGTCTAAGTCGTACATCACCGGGATTTGTTTTAAGACTGGATATTTGTCTAATATATACAATAATAATTCTTCCGTCATACGGCATTCTTTTGGGAATCTTCCAATTAGTACTGCTTTTGGATTTGGATAAGCTTGTAGTAAAGCTGCTAAGTTTCGGTCAAGTTCATAGTAGTTACTACTCTCTGAAATTTCTATAAAAAAGGCGTACTCTTCTGGTTTTGGAGCATAAGGAGTTCCTCTCAATAATGAAAAGGTCGTTAAGTTTCCACCAATTGCTGTTGCGGTAGCTTTACCGTGGTTGTATATTTTCCATTTTGTCGGTTGAAACGTCAAAGGTGCATCAGGTAAATACCAGGCATTACTCCCCCATTTCTCACTTGGTGTTAATTCATAATGGGTATGACTTAATGCTTTAATCCATGAGGCTGTTTGATATTCTTGTAATTCTTTCATTTTAAAACTTATATAAGAAGGGCCCATATAGGTCAACATGCCTGTTTTTGCATAAATTGCATTTAAAATAGCAGTTGTATCAGAATATCCACAAATAATTTTTGGATGTTTCGCAATCAACTCATAGTCTAAATACGGAAGAAGCTCATTTGAATTAAATCCACCAATAGTTGCCAAAATGACATCTACTGTAGAATCTAAAAATGCTTCATGTAAATCTTCCACACGACTTTGAATACTTGCAGAACCAAGTAAGTCGTGCTCAAAATAATGTTTTGAATAGCTAACCCTAAACCCTAACTCTTCTAATCTTTCCTTAGCAGCCCTATTCGCATCAAATCCACCGACACTTTCAATCGATGATGATGGACTTGCTATTCGAATATGCATTCCTTTTTGTAATTTCTTCATATTAATCACCTCATTCTAATTCAAACATTGGATAAATATTCGTCACATTTTCATCTCGTAAAAATGGTACAAGCCCTTGAATAATGTAACTTGGAAATACAGAAGGGTAAAACTTCCCTTGTTCTAACGCTTGAACAATCTGTAAGAAATCTTGCTCCGTATATGGTGGAACTAACATAAATGGTGGCATAATAAATTGGAAGTCATTTAAATCCACAAACATTGGATTATAGATTCTTGGGAAATAATCATCTGATAAGAATCTCTTCCATAATCCTTTGACTGCGTCTTTATCTTCTCTCATATAAGTGACAAATTCTTCATAATCTTTGAAAAATGAAACACCTTTCTCCGTTCCTCTTGCAAAAACAAATAACACTCCTTCTAATTCGATATCATTCAATCGGTTAAATGAATCTGTTATGAAGTCATATAACTCTGTCATTTCTTCATTTCCTTGTACATATTCACTCAATTGCCGTTTCGGAATATACATCCCTGTTTCCTGAATTGGTTTTAAAATTTCTCTATTTTGAATCGTCCAAAATTTATATGTCATGTATTTCTCCTATTCTTCTGATGGTACTTTTGTAGCAGTTAATTTTTATCTGGAAGTTAAACAACAACTGGATATTTTTTAAAACTCAATCACGTGTGGTTCATATCCGATTAAGTAAATAAATCTTCCGTTTGGATAAAAAATTGTCTTTTCATTCGTATTTGGATAGAAGCTCATTCGTTCTTCAGATATAATTTCTTGGTCAAAGTATACGTGGATATCTTTATCTTCATTATTCAATAAGCCAAATGGAGATACTACTCCTGGTGGGAGCATCATTTTATCGTTTAACGTTTCTGCTGAAGCCATTTTAATTTGTTTTTCTTCTACGATATCTTTGAAAACATCTATATCTAAACGTTTTGCATCATCCATAATGACTAAATAAAAATTTCTTTTCTTCTTGTTCGTTAAGAATATAGTTTTAGTACGAACACCTTCAATAAAACGATCTGCTTATTCTGTTGTTAAAGCAGGTTGATGTCCACAATTTGAAATGGAATACCTAATTCATTTAACCTATCTATTACATTTTAATAGATAGAAAAAACTCCCTATACTTTATTTTCTTTATTATAAACTCTTTTTAACTACCATTTCAATGTATTCTACTAGTCAGATAGCTATAAAAATGTTATGATGAAAAAAAATTCACATAGGAAAGTGGTTATATGACAAAAAAAGCAATTTTACTTATGACATTTGGTACACCTGAAGGATATACATTTGAAGATATCGCAAGATTTTTTACAAATATTCGTCGTGGTGTTCGTCCAACGGATCAAGAAATCCAACACTTGTATGACAACTACCAAAAAATTGGCGGAAGTCCCCTACAAGAAATTTCAAAACAGCAAGCAGCAAAATTACAAGAACGAGTACAAGGAGAATATACCGTTTATTTTGCTAATAAATTCTCTTCTCCATTCATTCCAGAAGTCGTTAAACAAATGGAACAAGACGGAATCGAAGAATGCCTGGGCTTAGCTCTTGAACCCCATTACTCTTACTACTCCATTTATGGATATGAGAAATTCATCGAAAGCAAAACCATTCGTTTCCACATGGTAAAAGATTGGTATCATAATCCAAACTTACTACAATTCTGGGAACAGGAAATCAAAAAGATTTTAACCGAAGACGTTAAAGAAGACAGCTTTAAAGTCGTCTTCTCAGCACATAGTGTACCGGTTATTGCATTGGAATTCGAAGATCCTTATATCGATCAAATTTACAAAAATGGGCAAATTATTGCAGAAAGATTGGGCTTGGAAAAACATCAGTACACTCATACATGGCAAAGCGAAAGTGATATTGGACTACCATGGATGAAACCAGACGTTCTAGAATACTTACGAGAACAAACGGAACATCCTGAACATTATATTTTCATTCCAATTAGTTTTATTAGCGAACATATCGAAGTTTTATACGACAATGATATCGAATGTAAGGACTTATGCGATGAGTTTGGCATAGGCTACCACAGACCACCAATGCCGGATGTACATCCACTCTTAGTAGAAGCCTTATACGAAACGGTTCGAGCTCACGAAACAGAAAGCTTCACTCTTAAAACACATGAAGAAGAAACACTGGATGAAATGTTACCACCAGAAACATCAAAAGACATTCTAGAACAAGAATCTGATATTCAAATGCCGGAATTTGTAAAGAAATTAATCGCTAAAAAAGGCAGAGAAAATGTTAAAATGCCTGAGTTCGTCAAACGAATGTTAGAACAACGAGCAAAACATAAAAAACAATAAGACAGAAAGAACCCTGCACCCAAAACTCTATACTTTTGGGTGCAGGGTTTCATTATTTATATGATTATATACTCTTCAATTTCAATCCCTTTTAATCGTAAATTCTCGATACATTCCTGTAGATATGCTTCATTATGTTCTTTATAAATTGGAGTTTTTATTTCTATTTCCTCAAGATTATCGTAGCTTTCTGCAATCTTTCCACGATAATTCTTATCTCTCCACTCAGTTGCTACTTTGTAGCCTCTATTATTCATCTCATCCATAATCAATGTATGATAGCAAAATAGGTGATAAGGAGAATATAAAAATACATAATTAACTGTTTTATGTTTCTTATTCCATCCATTTCCCCTAAGCGCACAACATTCTCTATGTTGTCCTAATAATTGATTCTTAGGTAATTTTGGAATCATATGTTCATGCCATAATCTCATCTTGTTCTCCTGTTATTAACGTTGATTGTTGTAAGTAGTTATTAGGGTATTTCTCTAATAAAGTATGGATATAATGAATGATAGAACTTTGATCTCTTACTCCAGTTCTATACTCCTCCAGTAAACGAAATAATTCATCTTTTTCGACTTTTTCAACTGTATGCTTAAAATAGCTCCATACATGAAGAATCGCATTATGAAAATCTTTTTTACTTTCTTGTATCTCATTTACTTGTTTGATTTTTTGAATTAATACATTTACATCAACTTCTGTTTCTTTTAAATATTCTCTTATTTCCAAGTAAACTTTATGAGATTTACTCAACACGTAATATTTATTTCTTGCCCATAGCTGTTCACATTGTTTTCTGATAACTTTTTGATTCACTTTAAACCTTCTTTCAAACTAGAAAATTATCTAGCAGATGACTTCTTCAATCATTATAACATTGAGAGTGAGATTCACGAAATTTATGAACTTTTTTATATAATTTTTGTTCTAACAAAAAACTCGCCTAATCGTGTGATGCTACGATTTGGCGAGGGAGAAAATTATGCACGATTTAATTCAGCTAATAATGCTTCTTGTAGAATTTGACTAAAATTTAGATTTCTCTTCTTAGCTAATTCATTTAAATAACTCGGAATTGAAACATTTTTACGAACAGTTTTTGTTTCAGTTTTTCTAACATAATCCGCAATATCCATTCCAACCAGACTTATAAATGTTTTAGACATATCTGAAAACTCATCATCTTCGACAGTGATTTCATCTAACCTACTTGATTTTGGAAAGGCATTATTCTCTAGATAATCTTCATATAACCAACTTCCAATATAATCTTGTGCCATTTGGACGGCTTCTGTTTCATTTCTGCCTTCAGTTGCCCCATATTCTAAATCAGGAAATACAACTGTGTAACCTTCATTGTCTTTATTCTTATAAAAAATTGCTGGATACGTTATAAACATATTATCACCTCATAAAAATTAGTAAGGAGGAGCTATTTAAGCCCCGCTTGTTTTAGGATTCTTTGTTCTAATCCTTTCCCCAATTCACGAGAATGAACTGGAACTTGCGTAGTCCTCCCTGTAGAAAAATTCTTAAACTTTCTATGAGAACCACTTCCACTTTTTACATAGACGAAACCATTCTCTTCTAAAAGTCTAATCATTTCCTTAGGCGTCATAGGCATAGCCATTCCTCCTTACAAATATAATTATACACATTTTTGTGTATAAATCAATCATAAGGAACTAAAAACTCCTCAACATTTTGTTCGTTGAGGAGTCATAATATTCTATTCTAACTCAGGATCCGGAAGTACATTTTTCAATGCATTTACAAATTGTGTTTTTGTATTCTTCTCATTAAAGAATGGTAAACCGATAATTCTGTACTTATCATCATCAATTAATACTTTTGATTCTGAACGTTCAGTAATTTTATTTAAGAAAGCTTCTTTCCATCCTTCTTTACTATTCTTGAAGGTGTTATTACTATCTAAGAACTGACTTCCTTTTGGTTCGATAAAGATTTGCCATGAAATATTTCCCGTTTTCTTATCATTTGCAAATAACAAGAAGTCAGGTTCGAATGCTTGTCCATCTGAAAAATTAAAGATACGAACACCTTTTTCATTTCTCAACAGATAAATATCTGACCATTGTTTTTCTAAAGTATTCATTAAACCTTTAATAGAACGAACTAATAATTTTTCTTCACTTGTTCCAAAGTTATCATCGTAAGCATACCAATTTAATTCATCAATATTTTCAAAATACTGAGTTGATCCGGCATTTTTTTGAGAGATACCAAATTCTGAATTTGAATTCTCTTGAATACTATATTTACGAATGATATTATCTTCAAATACTTTATGAATTGGATATGGCTTAAATTCATCTGACCCAATAAACTTCTCTTCCATTGGAATTAATGAGCTTTCCATCTTCGTTAATAAAGTTTGAGCAATAAATAATTTTTGATCTGGAGTAAGTGATTTTTCATCAATAATATTCCCAATTACCGTTACTTCTATATCTTTTAAATCATCCATAAAGACTGATATACTAGGTAATCCAATAATGGCTTTTTGAAGTTTATCAAATGTATAATTCTTATTTTGATTAATCGCATGTCTAGTAATATTATTACCGATTACTTTACCATACTTAAATGTTACATTTCTCAAATCTTCTTCTAACTCTGTAATTTCATCATCTTCAAATACTGAAAATCCTCTAATACTTTTTGTTGGTAGTTTTACTTCAATCGATTCTGGAATAAACTTAGTGTCAAATAAACTTTCTTGTCTGACTTCTAAAGCTTCTAAATAGCTTAATCTTTCATTCATCCAAACAACACCATTTGTGTATGTTCTTGAATTTTTAAATGAATCTTTTAGTTTTAATTCTCTTTCTACGGTGTTTTCTTCATCAAGAATACCAGACGAACGTAAAACCATTTTCATTTCTGAAATATATTTAGGATTATTTACTGCATGATAGTGAAGCTGTTCAATTACACGTAATTCATTATTTTCATTATCATCAAATTTACGAGTATATTTATCTTCTTGCTGATTGTTTAATGTAAATGGATAATAACGTGCACCACGACCTATTAGTTGTTTTTCTGCATTTGTAGTTTTTCCAGGAATAAAACCTTTAGCAGTTTGCTTTCCATCACGTTTATCATATAAACGAACAATGTCAAATAAATTTAAAACATCCCAACCTTCATTTAACATATCAACTGCAAAAATTGCTCTAATTTCGTTTGTTGGTTGCTCTAATGTGTTTAATAAAACTAAATCTTCTTGAGACTTATTTTTACCATCAATTAACATTAATCTTTCAAGACGGAAATCTTCTCTCAACTCTTCAATCAAATCATTTAAACTAATATCTGATGCTTCGAAATATTCTAACGCCTTTTGTAAGATATTAATTCTTTTTTCATTATTCAATTTAATAACAGATTTTTGTTGTAAAATTATTTCAGGAGTTATTTCATCTAATAATTCTTTGAATAAATTTAAATTTTCTTTATTCTCAGCAATTTTCTCAGATTTAAACATCACTAATGGTTTTAAATTAACCCCATTTTTTAATGCAATCTTTTTACGATATTGGCTAATTAATATCGCATTCAACATTCTGACTTTTAAATCCCCATCTACTAAATGGAATAACACGTCTTTAGAATATTTATCTAATCGAAATTCTTTTAAATCATATTTAAAGATTAACGATTTTTCGTATTTAGTTGCAATATCCTTACTAGATAAATCAATCGTTGCTGTAAATTCAAAAATACTTGATTTCTTTGCTTTCTGTTGAATATTGGCTATAGTGTTAGTCCAGCTAGTATTTTCGTCTTTCTCTCCTTTACTAAGGCCAGCATTTAAATGATGTGCCTCATCTGCTAATAATACTACTGAGATATCTTCAAATTGTTCATAGGATAGACGATTTTCTCTTGGAGTATTTAAATCTTGGTGTAACTTTTGAATAGTAGTAAATACAATATTAATACTATCTTCCTGTGCATCTGAAAAATCTTCAACTTCTCTAATATTGACTAATTGATGATTCATCACTATTTTATCTGCAAATAAATACTTATTATCACTACTTGTAATAAAGTTACTGCGCGTTTTTGTTAAAATATTATCGTTATTAACAAAGAAAATAAAATTTCGTTCTCCTTGATGATACTTTTCAAGAATTATAGCTGCCATTAATAAAGTTTTCCCTGAACCCGTCGCCATATTAAATAATACTTGTTCAGGATAAGTTGCATCATGCTCTTTATAATATAAATAACGACCAATTGCCTCTTCTTGATAAGGTCTTAAAGGATGACGAAGATTCTTTGTAATGTAATCTGGTATATCTTCTCTAAAATTACGAAACCCATCTTTTTGAGCAGTATCATACTTTTCATACGTGAATCGCATGTTATACCTCCTTATAGAAATTTCTATTCTATTCTTTCTCTTTTTATGTCACGTTATTATCAACATCATCAATATCTAAATAATTGACATATAAGTTATTTTGGTCAATTAATTCAATTAATAATTGTTTTTGATCTACTAAACTTAAACGGCTAAATTCTTTTATGAAGTTTCTTTGCTTCTACTCGATAAGACAGGAATGAAGATTTTTTAATCTGTTCAAGTAATTCAATCACTTGTTCAATAGTTGTTGAATTTTCAATTATATTTAAGAAATCTTGTGCATCATTTTTTAATTCACAGTAAACAAAGGAACCTCCACTTTGCCAATCTACATCTTTAGAAATACCACCTTGTTCACCTGCAATAACTTTTTTTAATCGTTCTACTGATACAGTTTCGATATAATCCATTTGTTCGATGCCAATATATTGACGATTCATTTTATGTGTAACAGCTTGTGTTATTTCACTTCCAGGTGAAAAATCATAAGTAAAATCAATGCTTCCATAGTTTTTTTAGTTTAAGTTCAGGAAGATTACCGTAAATCTAATGGAATATCACTAATCATTTTTTAGATGATATTCCCATACTTGGTAATGTCCATGTATCTCGAAGCCTAGTTTTTCACATACTTGCATTTCGTCATAATCTTCTATGAAATAATACATTAACTTTTTATCATTTAATGCTGATAATGAATGTTCTATCAACTTTATACGATCATCAATGTTTTCACCGTAAGTATCGAAGATTTCACAATTTTCATTTGAGATAATTTTGATGAAAATATATGCTTTTATTTTCTTTTCATCTTTTATGAAATAGATTTTCCATATTCCAAAATTATCTTTTATCCTTTCAAAGTTCCAATATCCTTCGCAAAAATAGCTTTGGTGTATTTCTTTGAAATTTTCAAACTCCTCTATATTAATTTCTTCAATATCAGAATAGTTTTTACCAGTAGATTCATATGGTTTTATAGCCGCTGAGTATAAATCATCAATAATGGTAAAGTCTTTGAGTTCATCAATTAAAAAGCTGTTTTCATTTTCTACACCTACATCTATGATGTAATCTAGATAGCTTTCAATTAAATAATTCAAAGCTTGACTAATAAACTTTTTGTTATAATTTAAACTAACAAATATTTCTGTTTACAAATATTTTTCTTTCTCAACAATATAATAACCTCATATTCCTTGGATATCATTATCTTCTTTATCTAACATAAAAAATGAGTCCGAATTATTTTTTAGCTTTTTTAATGTTTCCTTTATTTCGTCTTTTTCCAATAGCAATGGATAAAATCTATTTTCACCATAATCCCCCCTATAATATGGTTTGTTTTTAGTAGCGGGCTTGAAACCCAGTATTCATCATTACTATTTGCCGATGTCATAATTATGACACGAGACCCACTTGTGATATTATTTAGTAGATTCAACGTTTAGCGATACCAATTACTTATCTAGTCAGGTGGATTGTTATCCATCAAACTAAGATGATTATTTAGTAATAATTGCACATATTCCATTATCACTAGAATGATTAGCCTATTTTCCCTCGATAAAGTTTCTTTTCATCTTTATTACTTTTTCAGCATATATTTCTTTTCCTGATTTATTATATGGCTGATCTGTTGGCATTAATCCGTTTATTAAAAATACATCTTGTTCTTCAATTTCAATAATATCTTTAATGATAATGTCTTTAGAATTTTTTTCGATTGATAAATCCATTCTTAATGTATTTGTTTTTAAGTCTTCCAACAATACTGGTAAAAAATCTTATGTTTGGCAAGAGATCTTTTTAAAATATTTAGATTCGTTTGATTTTTTGCCTCCATAGTATGAATTTTAGTTAATTGGCTAAAAATTCTCGGTGTACTATTTTTCTCTATATTTTTAGATCTAATCAAATCTTCACCAATAATGACTCTATACCAATATGGATTAGCCTTGTTAATCCCCGTGATAATACCAAGAGTAATTTTTTCGACTTTTATTTCATCCTTCCACTTTCTAAAAATATCTATTCCTTCTTTATTATCAAATAATAATCCTACAAGAGGTGGATAGTCATAATTTTTGTCACTAATAACTGTGAGTCCCCTCCAGCCTGCTTTTTCCCATAACGGAATATAAATCACATTACTACTGTAGATTTTTTCATGCGACACTTTAAAAATTTCAATATCTTCTGGTTTTTCCCCATAGATAATCTCATTAAATTGATCCATCTTTTCTAAATCTTCTTGCATTTGATATTCTTTATCTATTAAACTATTTTTTCTAGCTAATTTATATTTTTTTTCATTTTCTAACCCATCTAATAAATAATAATCTTCATCAAATGCAACAAAAGTATCTAATGTACAGGAGCAATATAATGTTCTAAACATTATTTCTTCATCTTCAACAAATTTATGAAATTTTTTGAACTCACTCTCATATGGAATCATTTGCGTAATAAATAATGATACAATAATAGTCAATTTTTCTAATACAAAATCTCTTTTTGAATATTCTCCTATTTCTGAAACATTTGAAATATATACATCGATGACATTATCATTTTGCTTAATTTCTATTCCAAATTCTTGTCCATATTTCTCCTCTATATTAACTATAAATTCTGGTAGTAAGGGAAACATTTGATTGTAAATAGAAGTAGCAAATATATTTTCAAACAGTGCCAAAATAGTTGAGCCAAACTCTCTCAAATAACTATGATTCTCATAATTAACACATATGTTGCAACCCATAACCTTCGTTTTTAACTCAATCTTTTTAGAAGAGCTTTCCTCACTAAATTTATCTTGAAAGTATTTAGATGCTGGTTGTTCAAGTAATTGTTCCATATATTCGTCAACAGAATCTTTTGTTCCAACAGCCTCAACAAAATCGTCATCATAATATCCCAGATTATATTTTAAAGCAGCTGATGATATCTCTAATCCTTGCTTTTTTAGAAAATCTGGAAAACTTATATATTGTTCAATACTCCTATTTGTTAAATTTAATAATGCAATAGCTAATAATGCATCGTAATGTGTATAGCTCTCCATTTCTGTTTTCTCATCAGTGTCATATGGGTACAACCCTAATCCAATGAATTCTAATTCATTATATTTTAATGAAGGCTCAATTCTCCCTAAACGTAATTCCAAATATTTTAATGACCTCGCAGATAAAAACAAACCTGGAATTACATTTCCTTCATAGAAATATAAACCCATTGAAACCATAAATGCTCTTATATAATAACTTCTTGCACTCCATAACAGACCAATTTCTTCAAAAGCTCGACCTAATCGTATATAAGTTTGAATTAAATCTATTTTAGAGTTTTTATGAAATAGCTTTGTTAAAGCTCGACTATAGAATTTAATTGACTTATATACATCACTATTAAAATAATCATCTCCTCTTTTTAATAATAATTGTGAAGATGCATTATTCTTTGACTGCTTTTCTAGTAAATCAATAAGAAGTTCAAGTAACTCATCATACTGAGGACATTCCTTCAAGATATTAAGTTCCATAACACTTTTTAATTGATATAAATCAATATCATTATTAAAATTAAAATCACTAAGAATCTCTATATATGTTTGTACAATATCATCCCATTTTTCAGGATATTGTAACTCCATCATTTGATAATCAAATTTAGCTAATTTACCTCTTTTGGGATTCTCAGTATCTTGAATGAATCTCTGAAATGAATCTACTAAAAACTGAGTATGATTTTCCATTTCATTAATTATTTTTTTACCTGTATTGTGATTAGAATTCAAAGTAATCCAAAGAGTACTTAATTTTTTTAAAATTGAATAATTTTCAGAGTGGTCTTTATATAATTTCTCAAGTTCAAGATACATTTCATAATATTTATTACGATCTTCATACCACCATATTATTGTCCAACAATAATCATATATAGCATTTGCATAATCCTTTATGCTACCATATTTTTTAGCTAATCTGAGGTTTCTATCCAAACCATTAACCATTGTAAAATTATCAACCTCTAGCTCTCTTAAAATCTCAATATACTCTGTTGACAATTTTACTATTCTCGCTGGTTTTATTTCTTCTAGTTTTTGAAATTCTTTATCAATATCAGCTAATACTTTCTTGCGTTCTTTATCTTTTGCTCCCTCATCTATCGTATCGTATAAATCTTCAGACATATTAAACGCTTCAATTGCTATTTTTTTATTGTCATTTTTTAATGTGTTATCTAATAACCAAGTCTTATCTAATATACGTATATCTATACCATATTTATTTCTTAATTCATCTTCTGCTTCTGCTCTCTTTTTGTCAGAAACAAATTGATTGGTCATAAAAAATATTTTTTTGTATCCTCTTTCCAGATTTTCATTAGTTTCAATTATTTTTTTTACATCTGACTTAAATTTTTGTTTCCAATCTTTCTTTGCACTAATTGCAAAAGCCCATCTTTCACTATTTGCTGAGTCACTATATCCTACTAACCATCTCTCTGCTATTGTCTCCGCTACTGGAAAAGTCTCAGAATCTACCTTGCTGTCTCCCCCTCCTGTTGGCCCAGTTTGAGGAAGTAAATTAGGACAAATAGTAACTTCTGCTATACCTTTACAATATTTTTCAAATTCTTTTTCTCGACTCTGACTAGTTAAAGAATCTAAAAAATAAGAGAAGAAGTCTTCTGAAAATTTTCCTTTTTTAACAATTTTTGAATCTGAAAATAAATCTGGGTGTATTTTTTTATAAAAATCTTTTTCATCCATTTACATCACTTCCTACAAAATATTACTTTCTAATATATTTACATTAGATTATTAACTCAATTAAACTCAGTTACCATGAAAAATTTAAACCAAACACTTTAATTTCAGTTTTGTACTATCTTTTATATAAATTATTTTTTTCTAGTAAAGGACTTAAAATCTAGCGTTCATCGTTACTATCTGCCTCTGTCATAATTATGACATGATACTCTGATATAAATTCTTAAGCAATGACAACAGTTCTAGAACCCATTATTTATTTCAAGCTAATAAATTGCTAATTATATCATCTGTAAAATAAAATTTATATCTGGAACATTAGAATATTTTGAATTCTTTTAAATATGATTTTTCTCTATTAACCTTTTCTTTTCAATCTATGTTAATAGAATAATCTAATAAATAGTTAAAATTAAAATAATTAGGTAAATTAACAGAAAAGTAAGAATCTTTTTTCAAAAAATATTATCTAGCATCATCACAATCCATATCTGTTATAAAAATTTTATTATCTAAAGTCATAAATTTCACCAAATTATAAATAGAATATTGTATTTAATTGTTTTTCCTTTTCAGAAATATTATTATCAACATCATCGATATCAGAATAATTAACATATAAATTATTTTGATCTATTAATTCTACTAACAGTTGTTTCTGCTCAAATAAACTCAAATTATTGAATTCTTCCTTATTAAGTTTCTTTGCGTCTACTCTATAAGATAGGAATGAAGATTTTTTTACTTTTTCAAGTAATTCAATCAATTGTTCAGAACTTAATGCATTTTCAACCTTATTTAAGAAATCTTGTGCATCATTTTTTAATTCACAGTAAACAAAGGATCCTCCACCTTGCCATTCAACATCTTTAGAAATACCTCCTTGTTCACCTTCGATAACTTTCTTCAAACGTTCTACTGATACAGTTTCAATATAATCCATTTGTTCAATACCAATATATTGACGATTCATTTTATGTGCGACAGCTTGTGTAGTACCACTTCCCATGAAGAAATCTAAAACGATGTCATTTTCTCTTGTTATAGCCCTTATGAAGAAAGCTAATAATGATTCAGGTTTTGAATATGAAAAATTGAAATTTAATTCCCTTAAATGTGAATTTGCATCTTCATTTGTTCCTACCCCAAAAATTTTAGACAGATATCGATCATCTATAAATTTTTCAGGAGCAACATTTCCAGCCTCAGCTTTTTGATATCGAATTGAAAATTTGTCTGTTTTAATTACAAAATCACTACCTTTTGAAACTTCATTATCTAGATATTCTTGCCCCCATTTAAATCTACCAGTAAGATAAACTACATTTTTGTTTTTCCCGTTTTCTACTATTAATTCATTCTCTAACTTCAACGAGTTTTTTTCGCCTGCAGGATAATATCCATCTGGTATATTAAAACGAATTGTACCTGGATTAAATTTTAGAGTTCCAATAGCATTAGACTTATTAATTAATGGTGCATCACCATTTTCAGCATCTTTTCCAATCCAACGAACACTGGAATTTTTATTTTTCTCATATGCATGAATATACTCAACTCCACTACGACTCTTATTTCCAAGTGAATCCGCATTATCTGTATTTCTCCAAATAAAAGTTTCAACAAAATCATTTTGCGAAAAAATGTCATCCATTAAAACTTTTAAATATGCTTGACCATCTTCAGAAATAGAAACCAATAATACACCTTCGTCAGCTAATAATTCTTTAGCAATTTCTAGTCTGTTTTTCATAAAAACTAACCAAGTTGATAATTTAAAATTTGAATTATACGAAAAGGTATCAGCATCTTTCATAGAATTAAAATAATACGGCGGATCAATATAAATTAATTTAATTTTTCCTGCAAAACGTTTCTTTAAACTATGAAGAGCAATTAGATTATTACCTTTAATAATTAAATTATCTGTATCCTCAATACGAACAACTTCATTTTCGCCATCTTTATCGTAACGTTTAAAGTTTGTTAATATTTTATTATCTAATAAACGATTAATTTCATTTGGAGCAAGAGTTTTATTGAAAAATACTTCTTGTCTCTTAGCATCCTCCTTCGTTTGACCACCTTCTAGGATACAATCTTTATAAGGAAAGTTTAAGACAACGTCATTATTTTCTGATATATAGTCTCCATTATCAGTTCCTAATCCAATTTTAGTTTTATATGATGTATAACTATCTGGAAGAAACTCTTTATTGTTTAAAAATTGTAAAAATACATCTTTTTTGAATACAAGAACTCCATCTTCTAGAGTAGTAAAGAAATGATTTTTTACATTCTCTTCCTTCATCAATAGATTAAAAAGTTTTGCATCATATTTTCTTGCAAGTTCTGATAATTTATTCTTATTTAATGATTCATTAACTACAAATTCTTCAACATTCATTAATAGATTCGATAATTCAGCTTTCATGTATTTCCTCCTATTAGTTTAATTAAGGTTATTATATCATAAGGTTTTGATATCTGTACTGGGTATTTTAATATATTAGTTATTCTTATTTCTATTATTGTATATCTCCCATGAAATTTCTTCATTATACTGTTCCATATTGTTAGTATTATAATTTGCATAAAAGCTGGCTAATTTTATTTGTTCCAAATCAGAGAAAAGAGAAAATTCTTCTTTTTTTAGTTCATCTATAATTTTATAAATTTCATCTTTAGAAAAATATTTACTATATAGAGATTCATTAAATTCCCATCTAATTCCTTTACTACCAGACCAGCAATTTCCAATTGAACATACGAATTTAAGTTTATTTTTATCTTGAGAAAATAAATTTTTTAAAGAAAACTCTAATTCGACTTTATCAATAGATTCCCATAAAGATATTATTGAATAGAAAGAATATATCTTCCACAAATGATTCGTTCCCATTGCTTTCTTAATTTTATTAAGTAGTTTTATTTTACATTCTTCTAAATTTTCCTTTTCCAAAACTTTGTACTTTTGATTTTCATAATTATCATTAAAATAAGCTACATCCACTGAATTTAACATGTTAGCTATTATTCCCAATCCATATATATTAATTTGCTCTATAGATGAAATAAAAATTTGATAAATTTCTTTTTTAGTCTTCAACTTATTTAAAATATGAAAAATTAAATCTACTGATTCATCCCAAGCATTACTTTTGAATAGCATTTTAGTCTTATATCCGTCAAAAAATCCAGTAAGTTCTATTAAAGTTTTAGCAATCAAGGAAATACGCTCATAGGGAATTTCTTCTATAAAACATCTAATTTCTTCTATAAAATAAATGATGTCTCCATTAAAACTTATATCATTTATTGTTTTATGTAACTCTGAATAATTAAAATTATAAATACAGTTCCTTATGGTATCCCTTGTAATCTTTATATCTTCTAAATTGAATTTAAAATATAAATCAAATTTTTGCTCATGAGCAATTCCCATTCGTAATCTGATATTTTCGTTAGATTCATAATTAAAATCATATTTATTTATTCTCTTTTTAAATTCTGGAAATAAGATTGACAATATAATTATAGCTCTCTCTTCATAAATGCCCTTACTTTTAAATTCTTTCTTTATGACTTCTTTATTATAATCAACATCATCTGTAAAATATCTCTCTATTGTTAACATACCTAAAAGTACCCTTTTATTTTCCCTAATCCATTTATATAACTTAGGATCTAACACTTCTAATACAGTAATTGCAAATAAATCTTCGAAACATATTTCTTGTTTTAAAACTGGAAAACGAAATTGAAAAGTATTAATAACTCGATTAACATCTCTTATCGTATTAATATATGGTTCAATACATTTAAAATAAATTTTACTCCAATAATTTATATTTATTTCTATTTTATCGCTACTACTATCAATTATTTTTTCAATCTTATTATTTAAAATATTTTGCAGTTTATCTTTTCCTATCTTAGGAATTTCAAAAGGAATTTGAACAATTTTTTCTAAATATTCATTCCCATCTATATTCTGTACTTCTGTTAAAGCTCTAGCTACAACTTCTCGATCCATTGATAAAATATAAATTAAATTTGGAAAATCAGCTACTTGTTTTACTAATTGAAACGTTTCTCTAATTTGAATATTGGTTAAGCGATCCAAATCATCTATTACTACGATTATTTTTTTATTAATTGCCGAAAGTTGTTTTTCAAGTAACTTTTTATTCGCCTCTAAATCAAAAGTTTCATTCTTTTTTCTAAAAGCTTTAATAATTTTTTTAATTATACCAACTATTGTATAATTTACCCCAGGGATGAGTGTTAAAATGTCTAATGCTTCCAGATAATTATCAATTGCATTATCAATATTTTTATTATGATGAATATTTAATTTAATTTTTAAACTCTCAAAAAACAATCTAATAAGACTATCTTTATCTGAATAATTCCATGGAGAAAAACGGATAAAAATTGTCTTATCATCTTCAAAATTTGATATTTCATTTTCTATCATATTAATAATTGATGTTTTACCAGTTCCCCAACTACCATAAATTCCAATAACTAATCCTGAATTTTCTTTATAATTATATATTGCTTTAGCAAGTTGAAATGAAAATGGTGCTCTTCCTAATAAATCTTCAGATATTTTATGAATAGGTTTGTCTGAACTATAAGTCATTAAATCACTCCAATTTTATTAAATAGATTATTATTTCACAAAAAAATAATACTTCTCTTATAGAGAAATATCAATTGTTTAAGGATAAAATTTTAGAACTACTAGTCATACAAATATTTGTATTTTATATATATACGTGCTAATATACATTCACCAACAGTAAGTCTTGTTCTCGTGCCGTTATCTAGGTAAGCGTCATGTGTTGGCGTCACAAACAAGCAATTGGTTAGTTTAAATTATGAACTCCAGTCTTTTGAGACTGGAGTTTTCGTTTTATTACGAAAAAAACGGCTCACGCCGTCTTCCTACTCTGAAAACGTCAAGCCGTCCTTAATCTTCACTTCTGCAATTTTCATTTGCTTGATCAATTCATCAATAATAGCATCATAGCTAAAATCCTCTATTTTCCAGTATTGGTAACAATGGCAATATTTAGCTGCAACATTCCCATACTTACAATAGTTGTTTCTCATTTTAGAAGTACGATTTTGTTTGGTAATTTCTTCTGAAAAATTTCTCTTGAAGTAATCGCAATCGTATAGTTTTTCAATCACTATTTTCTCGTGATAATTGCCTTCTTGCAAAGCTCCTGCATAAATTCTGAATTGGTCTCCTTCTATTTGTACACCAATCATACCAATTTCTTTTGTTGGATCTCCATCTTTTCTTTGAGAGAATACGATACTTAGGGTTGGTTTCTTATGATTGAAGCTAAGTCCGCAGACTGGTTTTGCCCATTCTTTGTAAGCTTCAAAATTGAGTTGTTTATTGATTTCTTCCATGAATTCTGACCCTTTTAGTTTAACATAGATATCAGAATAGCGGATTTTTTCTAAGTCTTTATCTCCAATGATGTATTTGACTTTATTTTGCTCCATTTTGTTTTGAAATAAGTCATAAAGTACTTCGATATCTTCCGCGTATTGTTTGATATAGTCTGCAAAATCCATTGTTGGATATTGTTCTTGGATATTTATGATACGTTTAGCAATTTCTTGGTAACTTAAGAATGACCATTTTCCTAAATCATGAATATCTAATGAGGCGTATAATCCTGTTAGAATTCCTGTAATCGTTAAGTCTTGTTTTCCTAATTCTTCTTCATATCTCATCAATTGTTCTTTTGTTGGAATAGATTTGATTTTGTTTTCAATAATCAGTACTTCTGTTTCATTGGCTTTGTTTTTATAAGTAATCGTTAAATCCACATGTTTCTTTTCTCTTTCGACTGATATCAAGGTACATCCATTTTGATAAAAATCAGGGATAAATACTTCGATAAATGGATGTTTTCCTTCAACTTCTTGTTCTAATAACCATGCCCAAAAATTAGAGTGAGATAATTCCTTCCCACTTAATGAGATGGCAAATAATGGGGAACGGTTTAGTCGTTGTAATTGTTCTTCTATGATACTTGTTGTTTTCTTTTTCATGTCATTTTCCTTTAACTTTTGTTAATACCTTAACGTTAACATAGTCGATGTTTGATTTCAATGAATGATGCAAAAAGACACCTACTTCTCAGTAGTGCCTCTATGATTTGTTATTTTTGAGCTTTGTGGGAAATGCCATGGTGTAGTTAAAACTCTTATTCTTCAATTGTAACTATAGCTAATGTTTTAGAATGCTTTATTTGCATATTTACGATATAATAAGCCTGAAAATACGTATGAAGGCAGTGTTAATATGCATATAGAAGAATTTGATAATGTTCTTTTAAAAGATGGACAAACAGCAGCAATTGTAGATAAGTTAAGCGAAGATACGTTTATAGCTGATATTGGAGACTCCCCTGAAGACTGGGATACGATTACTATAACAATCGATGAAATTGAAAAAATAGTATATAGAAGTAAAAAATCTATTTGACGGGTGATAATAATGAGTAAGAATGAAAAACAGGATTTAATATTCATCGACGGTTGGGAGCACGTTCATTGTCCTGTTTGTGGCAATATAGTAGAAACTTACGATATATGCGACACCTGCCATTGGCAGAATACTGGAAGATGTAATATTGATGGAGGCCCAAACAAAATGACTTTAGCAGAAGCTAAGGAAGCATACGCAAAAGGCTTACCGATAAAATAAACAAGCCCCTAGTTCATTCTAGGAGCTTAATTTTATATACAATACATTTTTATTTGTCAGTATTAACCTTTACGGAAAATTCTAATCTTTTTCTCTTGCTGTTCTTCGATTGTTTTACTAATACTTACAACTCTTTCGTTACTTTTACGAATTTTATCTTATATGAATAGTTCTTTTCGAACGTCCTTCCAATTGCTATCAATGGCATTAGTATGATTCATTTTTTTCTTCTTTTCTTTAAATCTAAAATACCCATAAATTAACTATTAAAACTAAATGAAGCAGCAATCTAATAATATGATGCGACATATGTACATTCTTAAGACTCTTCCTTCTATCTACATAAAACATAAACGAAATCAATAACAATAAACAAGAAATTACTATTTTAATAATGATATGTGTATACAACAGATGAATCCCTGCAAATAATGTTAACAATACTACTAGTAGAATTGAAGTAATAGATGTTCCTAACTCATTTTTATAAGCAAAAAATGCTAACATACATAACATTAAACTGTAGACAAAAAGTGTGATGTTCATAACTACTTACCTCCTTATTTTTTCAAATAAAAATTTTTTTACTCTTAAAAAGATAATATTATTAAGAACAAAAGTCAATCATCAATACGAATAATTGCTTTAAATTACAAAACAAGCCCCTAGTTCATTCTAGAAGCTTGTAGTTATATATCACTTTTCATCTTCATTCAAATTCAACATAATGAATTTCTGAATTTTCGTTTCGGAATGTTTCACCTTTTGGAATGTCTTTTGTATCTTTCTTGAAAGCTATCCATGCCATGCCTTTTTCTGATAGGAATACCATGCTTCCATCATAGTCATATTCATGTTGATGTTGTAAGTCAATCAAACGATAAGGTGTTTTGTATCGGCCTGATTCAGTGTCAGTTGCAGAGAAACTCATGAATCCAAGGTGATTTTGTTGGATAAATCCTGTGCTTGTATATCCATAGACCCAATCATATTTCTTCTCTGCTTGATTGACGTGGTAAATGGTTCCACTCTTTAAATCTGTGCCTAGTGAAACATATAATTCATGTTGATCCGTAAATAATTGATTCAAATGTTCTGTTGCACTTTGATGCGTTAACGTTACTTCTTTCTCTCCACTTTTCATATCGTATTGAACAACTTCTGAATGGTTAGCACTTGCATCATAGCGAATATAATAAAGTTTTCCATTGAATTGAATCGGTGAAAAAGTATTTAGATCAATGACTTGAACTTTCATCGTTGTTGTTTCCAATTGATGAAGCGTATTTAAAGATGTATCTTCTTTACTATCCTTAACAATATTAAATACTAACTTCGAATCTTCTGTAAAGAATGCTGTAATGTGATGAACTGATGGCATCTTTTCATTCTCTTTGACAGTTGTAACTTCAGCCGTTGTACGATTCAATAAGTAGAAGTTTGCATTTTCTTTTGAGTCTGTATATTCCTCAAAAAATACCCAATTTTTGTCGACTGCTCGAACCCATTGATGGGAAACTGTTGCATCACTCACTTCATGAACCAATGAAAAGGTATTTGTTTTTAAATCAATTTCCAAAATTCCAACATGATCCACACTGCCGTATAATTTTCCATCCTCTGATAACATTTGCGGAATAAAGTCTGGATACTCATCGGCATAATGAGCAACTACACTCTTGTCTCTAAACGTTTCATTGAATGAAACAGTATTAAACTGATTACTTCCTTTTCCTAATTGAAAGTTAGTAGTTTTACTTTGTTCCACCGTTGTAACACTTTCTTGAACCGTCGTTTCTTGAGTATTTTTATGTTGACTACAAGAAGCTAAACAAATACTTAACAATACAATATTAACTACTCTATATTTTCCTAACATAAAGACTCCCCCTATTACTGTTAAATAAATGAATGTAACCCAATCCTTCTACCCTCCTTAACTTTTTTGATGTCTAATTCCAAAAATAATGGAGATGATGCTAAGAATAACACCTACGATAAACATAGGGAATTCAAATTCCTTAACTTCTTCTATAAAAGGTATGACATACATACTTAATTCAATACAAATTACACCTACTACAATAGAAATACCCATTAATAATTTTTGTCCTTTATGCATCATAATCTCCATTCTTCAACTTGTTATCGTTTTCACGTAAAGTATAACGCTCCTTAAATTAAAAATCAATGAAAAAAAAGACTTTTCTCCGTAGTAATTGAGAATATTACCCAAAACTATTACGAAGAAAAGTCACTCATCATTTAATGACTAATTTTATACGAATACACTGTAGTAATACCAATCGTTAGCAATAAAACAATACTTACAAGAAACAATGCTAATTTGTTGCCCGCAAATAATGAAATTAAGATAAAGATTACACCAGAAACCATACTCGCAAATCCAAAGAATCGTTGTGTTTTACGAAAAGCTTCATCTTTATTCATAATCCATGGAACACGGAACCCAAAGTGCTTATTCGTTTCTTTTATTTTAGGACTAACATTTCCAATAAATATCATAAATAATCCCATAAGAAATGCAAGAAAACGTACCTTTTGTGTACCGACACTAACTCCTGTCAAAATTAAGACAAATTGAAAATAGGCAATAGCGTTAAAAAATAGTAAAGTAAGTCTAAAAATATAACGGCTAACTTCTTTATTTTGACTTCCAACTAATTCTTTATCATCAATCCATTTCATCAAACCTGAAAATAATAGAATGAGGATTGGTAGTATTAGAATTGTCCAACGTGAAGCTGTTGCGACAACATTTCCTTCCAAATCAAAACGAGATACGATTGTTTCGGGTGCATACCAAACAACGCATAAAGCAAGTAATATAGGTAAAAAAGTCAAAATGACATCTAATAAATAAATTTTTCTTTGTTCTACTAACATATTATTTTCCTCCAATAATTGAATTCATCCAAACAATTGCCTCTTCTAAAACGGTTAAATTTAATTCATAATAAATAAAGTTTTTTTCCTTTGTTTCATAAATTAAATCCGCCTTTTTTAATTTTTTTAAATGATACGACAATGCTTGTGGTGTGATTTGTAAGCTCTGTGCTAAGTCTCCAGTATTCGTTCGTCCCTGTCGTAAAATTTCTAATATCTTACGACGGTTTTCATCCGATAATGCAGACAAAATATCATTTACAGACATATAATCATCTCTTTCTATTTAAAATTTTCTTTAAATAGATAATACTCCTTCTGAAATCAAAAAGCAAGAGTTATTTAAAAATATTTTTAAATAGATAATCACAAAAATGACTTTTTATCGTAGTATTAGTAATAAGTCAGCTTGAAGTGGCTTATTGTGTAGTTTTAAGAAATTCAAAAGGAAGAAATATATTTTCAAACAAAGTTTCAATAATGAATGGAAATAAAAAAACTTTCCATTGTAGCACGAGTAAAAAAAGTCAATCATACGCCAATTCATAAAAGAATGACACAACAAAAATGACTTTTTACCGTAGTATTAGTAATATAAGCCTTTCAGGATTATATTACAGGAAAACTTGAGACCTTAGGCTCAAGTTTTAGCAATGAGATTCGCTTTAGCGAAGCTGCTTGCGTCCTTTTTCTACAGTAAAAAGTCATTTAAAAATACTATTTTTCTTCTTCGTTAAGGTTAAGTACTGACATGAATGCTTCTTGTGGTACTTCAACAGATCCCACTTGTTTCATACGTTTCTTACCTTCTTTTTGTTTCTCTAATAACTTACGTTTACGAGAAACGTCCCCACCATAACATTTCGCTAATACGTTCTTACGTAGTGCTTTAATATTTGTACGAGATAAAATTTTATTTCCAATTGCTGCTTGAATTGGGACTTCGAATTGTTGACGAGGAATTAATGTTCTTAATTTTTCCGTAATGGCTTTACCACGATTATAAGCAAAATCTTTATGAACAATAATACTTAAAGCATCGACTACTTCACCATTTAACATAATATCCATCTTCACTAGTTTGCTTTCACGATAGCCGATTAAATCATAATCTAATGATGCATATCCTTTTGTACTTGATTTCAATGAATCGAAGAAATCAAAAATAATTTCTGATAAAGGCATTTCGTAAATCACATTAACACGATATTCATCTAAGTAATCCATCGTTACAAAAGTACCACGTTTACGTTGGCAAATATCCATGACACTTCCCACATATTCATTTGGTACCATAATAGAAGCTTTAACATATGGTTCTTGAATCGATTGAACACTAGATTGGTCAGGCATTTCTGCAGGGTTAGAAACCACTACTTCTGTTCCATCAGTTTTTTGAACATGGTAAATTACCGATGGAGCAGTTGTAATTAAGTCTAAATCAAATTCACGTTCTAAACGTTCTTGAATAACGTCCATATGAAGTAATCCTAAGAAACCACAACGGAAACCAAATCCTAATGCTTGAGAAGTTTCTGCTTCGAATTGTAACGCAGCATCATTTAATTGTAATTTTTCTAATGCATCACGTAAATCATTATATTTAGACGAATCAATTGGATACAAACCACAGTAAACCATTGGATTCATTTTACGATACCCAGATAAAGGTTCGCTTGCTGGATTGTTCGCTAATGTAACAGTATCCCCTACACGAGTATCTTGAATTGTTTTGATTGAAGCTGTAATATATCCTACATCCCCAACCATTAAGTAATCACGACTAATTGGTTTTGGAGAGAAAATACCAACATCAACAACATCAAAAGTTTTTCCATTACTCATTAATTGAATCTTGTCCCCTGGTCTTACAATTCCGTTTTGAATACGAACATTTAAGACTACTCCACGATAAGCATCATAAACTGAGTCGAAAATCAACGCTTGTAATGGCGCTTCTAAATCTCCAGTAGGTGCTGGAATTTTATGAACGATTTGTTCTAAAATTTCTGGAATTCCAATTCCCACTTTAGCACTGGCAAAAACGGCTTCACTTGCATCAATACCAATCACATCTTCAATTTCAGTACGAACACGTTCAGGATCTGCAGCAGGTAAGTCAATTTTATTAATAACTGGAACAATTTCTAAGTCATTATCGATTGCTAAATATACATTTGCTAATGTTTGAGCTTCAATCCCTTGAGCAGCATCTACTACAAGAATTGCTCCTTCACAGGCTGCCAAGCTACGGCTCACTTCATATGTAAAGTCCACGTGCCCTGGAGTGTCAATTAAGTGGAAAATGTACTCTGTTCCATCATTGGCATCATACGTTAATTCTACTGCATTTAGTTTAATTGTAATTCCACGTTCACGTTCTAAATCCATAGAGTCTAATAATTGGTCTTGCATTTCACGATCAGCAACGGTATCAGTTGCTTGTAAAATACGGTCAGCTAAAGTTGACTTTCCATGGTCAATATGCGCAATAATCGAGAAGTTTCTGATGCGCTCTTGTCGTTTTCTCATTTCTTCTAAATTCATTCATAATCTCCTTCATATCTAAATTAATAACGGTAAAAAGACTTGTGCAATTCCTAGGAAAAAGAAGAATCCTAGAACGTCTGTTGCCGTTGTTACAAAAATGGTTGATGAAATGGCTGGGTCTAATTTCATAGCTTTCAAAACTAAAGGTACAAAGAACCCAAAAATCGCTCCCACCATTAAATTCATTGCCATCGCTAAAACTACAATAATCGATAAATAAAAGTTTTGATAAGGAATATATAGCGCAAGCGCCGCTACAACTCCAGTAATAAGTCCATTCATACAGCCTAGAACAATTTCATTCCAAACATACTTTTTATCTTTTTCTAATGATAATTGTCCTAATGCAATTTCTTGAATTGCTAGAGCTAGAGTTTGAGAAGCTGAATTTCCTCCCATTCCCGTAATAATCGGCATGGCAACCGCAAGAACAACCACTTGTTCAATCGTTGATTGGAACATCCCAACAACCGCTGAAGCCATAAAGGCTGTAATTAAATTAATTAATAACCAAGGTGTCCGTTTCTTAATCGATTCAATAAATGGTCCACCAATTCTTTCTGATCCTTCAACCCCACTAATTAAAAGCATATCTTCATGATGCTCTTCTTGAAGAACGTGGACGATATCATCAATAGTAATAATCCCAATCAAAACGCCCTTCGTACTAACTACTGGTACAACTGATAAGTCATATTTTGAAGATAGACGAGCTACTTCCTCTTGGTCTTCTTCAGGAACTACAGAAATAATATTTGTATGCATTAAATCGTGTAAACTGACATCTAATTCATTTGTAAATAAGTCACGAATATCAATCCAACCAATTAATTGATTTTGGAATGTTGTGACAAAAATCGTATGAATGACTTCTGTATTTGGAGAAATTTCTCTTAACTTCGTCAATGTTTCTTCAACGGTTAAATGTTCCTTCACGGAAATAAATTCTGTCGTCATAATCCCTCCGGCAGAATCTTGAGGATATTTTAACATCGTTTGAATTTCGTCTTGAGAAGAACCCTTCATCATATTCAAATATTTTTTACGAATTCCAATTGGCAGATTTCCTAAAATATCCACGACATCGTCATTAGACATTTGTTGGAATAATAATCCTACACGGCGGAATGGTAGTTTTTCTAACATTCGAATTTGAAGTTCGGGGTCACTCACTTCCAAAATGGAAGCTAATCGTGTATTGGAAATGGTATACATGAAGTTTTTAAGGACTTCATCAGTAACTTCTTCCAATCCTAGAGCAATATCGATTGGATAATTCTGGTTGAATAATTCCCTAATTCTTTTGACATCTTTAGATTCCACCATTTGTTCAATAATTTTGGACATATCCATCGTTTATCACTCCATTCTGTAAACATACTATTAGTAGTATACCATATTTTAGCGATATAAAAAAAGAGATACCCTTAAGATATCTCTGTTGTTTGGAAGATTATTTTGCTTGAAAAAGGACATGATGAATAAAATTTATGTCACTATTTTTTATTTTTTCCTGTATAAACACTGATTGTTACTTTCACTCCATCATTTTCATTTTTAATTTCTAATGTTCCATGATGTAATTCTGACACTCTTTTAACAAAAGCTAGTCCTATTCCAAAATGGTCATCATTCAGATTGCGATTTTTATCTTTTCGGTAAAATAATGAATCTGCTTGTTGTAATGTTTCATCAGTTAAATGCGCACCATTATTCCAAATACTAATTACTAACTGCTGATGAGCGTATTGTAAATCAACTTTGATTGTTTTTTTATCTGCTGTGCTATATTCTAGTGCATTTTGCATCATATTCATCACTGCTCTTAATACATAATTCAAATGAAGATATACTGTGGCATTTTTATCTATCTGTTCATCATATTGGAATGTAACAATGCTTTTGTCTTTTAACAAATAATGGATTTCTTGATCAATGGACTCAATCACATCTTCTAAGGAATACTCTTTCCATTCATTTTCATTCTCATAAAAAGTTTTCGAATAAAGAATTAATCGATTAATATATTCAATCATACGATTGCTTGCTATTTTGATATCTTGAATATAGGGAAGATATTTCCCTTCAATAGCTGATTGAGATAACAGTTCAGAATTTCCTTGAATAACTGTTAATGGTGTTTTTAAATCGTGGGAAGCAGCTGACACTTTAAAAGCTAATGCTTCCTTTTGTTTGCGCTCCTTTTCAAGCATCCCTTCAATTTGATGTTGCATATAATTGATTTTTTGATTTGTCTCAAGAAATTCTGTTATTGTTAAGGATTCTGTTAGATCACTAGATTCTAACCACATGGATTGATGGTAAACAATATTCATCTCTTTATGAATTTTTAATAGTAATTGTCGTATATTCAAACTAACAATCACTAATAAAGCAATACAGATATAAATCCAAGAAAAAATATTCAAAAATACAGGATAAGCTGTTTCTTCACCTGGCACTTTAATAGAAATAGACAATAATGGAAGTAGGTATAACACTAAAATAGCAATCACAAACTCCACTATAATTTTTAGACATGTCTTTTGAACAAGTTGTTTGAAGCTTATTTTATTTTCCATTTATACCCGCCTCCTCTCATTGTTTCTATCGGATTTAAATGATACGGTTTAAATTTTGAACGTATTTGATATATATATTCAGAAATAGAACGAAATTGTGTATTAGAACTGTTAGGATATACAACTTGATAAATTTCTTCAATTGTAAATATTCTGGATGTTTGACTAGCTAATAACTGAATAATCATAAATTCCCGGTTCGTTAATTTGATTTCGTCTTCCTCAACAAAAACTGTTTTTAAATTCATATCTATCAAAATCGAACCAAATTCTAATTGTTTACCATTTTGTCTATTTCGTTCTTCACGTCTAAGATGCACTTTAATTCTTGCTAAAAACTCTTTTACTGAGAAGGGTTTAGTAATATAGTCATCTGCTCCCGCTAATAATCCATTGACTAAATCTTCTTCCATGTCTTTGGCGGTTATAAAAATAATTGGAGCTTTAATCTGTTCTCTTATTTCATTACAAATCGTTATTCCATCTAGTGGCATCATAATATCTAGTAGTATTAAATCAAAGTCGACAAAGTCACAGATATTTACTTCCTCAATGCCATTTCTAGTAGTAACCTCATAACCATTTAACTGTAATATATTTTTGATTAATCTTAAAATAGTTTCGTCATCATCAATGACTAGAATTTTATATGACATACCCCAACACTCCTATCTTGCTCTCATTTTACACTTTTTAGATACAAATGGTAATAGGCTAATCCAATAAAAACTATTGTCCATAATGATTGAAGGAAAAGTCCTTCTGTAACACTTGAATAGATAGAAATTTCTTTGATAGAAAAACTATTCATAGTCACTAATACCGGAAGTACATTAATCATAGAAGAATATTGTAATAATAACTGACCTAGTCCTAATATCATGGATAACACAATTGTTAAAGAAGAAACCATCGATTCCATAAGTATCGTTAAGCAGAATGTAATCGTACTAATTTGAATCGTAGCAATTATAGGTGGAATAAGTTTAGAAAATAGTGTACTTAGAAATTCTGGACTTAATTGAAATTTAAAATAAAACGATACTAATCCAATCCCAATTCCAATGGCTATACAAAAACAGCATAAAATTGATAATACATTTACAGTTATCTTAATACAAAAGAATTTCAAACGACTAGGAGTCGATAATAAACTTGTCCTTAAAGAACTTTTAAGAAACTCTCTTCCCCAAAATACCGCAGAAAAAACTGCAAAAACTGTTTGAGCTAAATAGATACTTTGCAAAAACTGTGTCACTATAAAATCTCCATTAATCATTAGGGCAGATGGATTTAATGCCAGTAACATTACTAATAGAAATAATATAGAAAATACTAACGTTACCGATAATCCTTTGTAATATATTATTTTCAAATATTCACTTTTTATCTGATTTCCTAGCATTAAAATTTCCCTCCTACATCCCTTTTTTCAAATTGACAATAAGCAATTAGCCCGAAAATGAATACCCAAAGAAATAATAAAGTAGCTGTCCAAAATGGATGAGGTGAGAATCTAGTTTCCGATGATGCAATGAAGCTATTTCCTAAAGCAACCGGAAGAACCTTTCCCCATTCAAAATGAGTAGAGAGAAATTCCCCAACATTATAAATTTGAGGAATTAAAAATAATAAACTAGCAATGGCTGTTCGAAATAGAAAAGCTATAAAGAAAGATAAAATCGTGAGACTTACCCATGCTAGTGTCGCCAATAAAATAAAGTACCAAACTTTCGAACTTAATAGATTACTTAGTCCTAAATTTCCTAATGTAAAATGAGCCACTTCAATGGTAACTACAATCGATAGAAATGAAAGGATAACTAATAAAAGTGTTAACGTCATTAATTTAAAAAAGTATAAACTCTTCTTATTACAATTAGTTAATAAGGTAGTTCGCAGTTGATGATTTTTGAATTCACTTCCGCCATAAACAGCACCCAAAATAATCATTGGCATCATTCCTAACATAACTGTATCAAATCCTAAATATTCAATCGGAGGAATCGCTTCTGCCAAAATAGCTGTATTCTCAGGAGTAGCCTGTAACCCTATTTCTAAAACTGCTTTTATACCAAGATAAGCAAAAAATGGTTGTACGATAAAAAGGATTAGCAAAACAATTTTGAAAAGTTTGGAATAAGTAATCTTTAATAATTCACTATAAAATAACTTCATTTTCTTTTCCTCCTTCTTGAATAAGGTTGAAAAAGACTTCTTCTAAACTTGCTGCATCTTTCATAATTTTCTTTAATTTGCCATTCGCAATAATTTTTCCTTTATGAATGAATACTACATCATCCGTAACAGCTTCTACCTCTGACAATATATGAGAAGATAATAAGATAGTCTTCCCTTTTTCAGATTGTTCTTTTAGAAAATTTCTTAGCCAACGAATACCGCTAGGATCTAATCCATTTGTCGGTTCATCCAATATAAGAAATTGTGGATTTCCAAGTAATGCAGTTGCAAGACTAACCCTTTGTGTCTCCCCAAGAGATAAATGTCCAATGGATTCATTCTTTTTATGGGCAATATCCGTTACTGCTAATACTTCATCAATTCTACTTTTTTTAATTCCATTAGAGGCTGCCACAATTCTTAAATGTTGATATACCGTTCGATCACTTGGTGACCCTAGTCCATCAAAAGTTGCTCCTACAACAAATAAAGGATTACGGATATCTTTATAGTTTATTCCTGCAATGGTTGCACTACCCGAAGTTGCTTGATCTAATCCTAATAATATTCTTAAGGTAGAACTTTTACCTGCTCCATTTGGACCTAAGAATGCAGTCACTCTCCCTTCCTTTGCTACAAAATTTATATCGTCTAATATGGTAATATTTCCATATACTTTACACAAATTCTTAATTTCAATATTTTTTTCCATAAAATCACTCCTCATACTCTTTATAAATTCATTTTATAAATTCATTGTAGAGTACCCAATTCAGAATAATTTCAGAAAAAGAATGAAAAAGAAAATTTATGCAAAAAAAGACTCCCTATAGCAGTAGGCTAAGCATGAGACTCGCATTTACGAGGCTGCTACCGTCCTAATACTACTATGACAGGAAGTCATTCGACTTATATACGGACTCTCATTAAGTCACGTAAACAAAGAAGACTTCCTATAGTAGTATGAGTAAGATAAGCCTATTTGGCTTATCTTACAGGAAACTTTGAGACCTTAGGCTCAAAGTTTAGGCATGAGACTCGCATTTTTGCGAGGCTGCTGCCGTCCTAATACTACTATATTCAGGAAGTCATTCAAAAATTTAATGTATTATTTAAAACTGTCCTTAAACGCATCCTTCACTTTATCGAAGAAATTGCCTTCGCCCTCAACATGAGTACCCGCTTCTTTTCCGAAAATCTGCATCGCCTCACGCTGTTTATCCGTTAAATGCTTAGGCGTTACAACACGTACTGTTACATGCTGATCACCCATTCCACTACCACGAAGTCTAGGCGCACCTTTTCCTCTTAAACGAAGAACCGTACCAGATTGAGTTCCCGCAGGAACTTTTAATTTCACTTTGCCGTGAACAGTCGGAACATCCACTTCATCTCCTAATGCAGCTTGAGCAAAGTTGATTGGAAGTTCATAGAAAATATCTGCCCCTTCACGTTCAAACGTATCGCTCTTACCAACACGGAAAATCACATATAAGTCACCATAAGGGCCGCCATTTTCTCCAGCTTCCCCTTGGCCACGTAATGGCATTTGGTTTCCATTTTCTACACCGGCTGGGACTTTTACTTTCACTTTATGAGTTTCTTCTACATGTTTGTGACCATGACAAGTCTCACATTTTTCTTTGATTTCTTGTCCAGTACCACCACAGACATCACACGTTGTTTGAGACATCATTCTACCAAATGGTGTTGCTCTTTCAACATTGATCACACCTGCACCATGACATTTAGAACATGTTACAGGATCTGTACCAGGTTTTGCACCAGTACCATGACATGTTTCACATTCTGCATTACGATGGTAATGAATCACTTCTTCTTTACCAAAAATCGCTTCTTCAAATGTTAAGTCCATGACATATTGTAAATCTGCCCCTTGACGTGGCATATTGGTACGATTTCCACGACGACCACCGCCGCCACCAAAGAATGTATCGAAAATATCTTCGAATCCACCTGTATAACTTCCAGAGAATCCTTGACCTCCGAATCCACCAAAGCCTTCAAAACCGCCACCAAAACCACCACCAGAGAATCCTGAGTTTGGATCGTATGAAGCATGACCATATTGGTCATACGCAGCACGTTTTTGACTATCACTTAAAATTTCATAAGCTTCTGCTATTTCTTTAAATTTTTCTTCCGCTCCAGCTTCTTTATTAATATCTGGATGGTATTGTTTGGATAATTTACGATAAGCTCGTTTAATATCTGCATCGGAGGCATCTTTGGAGACTCCGAGTACTTCATATAAATCACGTTTTGCCACCATTATCCCTCCTTATCATATCATTCTACAAAAGAGCGAGTGGAAGAAGTTCTCCCACTCTTACTTGCTCTTAATTAGTCTTGTACTTCTTCAAAGTCAGCATCTACTACGCCATCTTGTGGTTGAGAGCTTGCTTGTTCAGCTCCTGCTGCTCCTTGAGCTGCTTGACTAGCTGCTGCTGCTTGTTCATATAATTTTACAGATAAGTTTTGAACAACTTCATTTAAAGCGTCACGTTTAGCTTTCATTGCTTCTAAGTCATTTGCTTCTACAGCTGCTTTTAATTCATCACGAGCTGTTTCAGCTTTCTTAACATCTTCAGCATCTACTTTGCCTTCTAAGTCTTTCAATGTTTTATCTACAGTGAAGATTAATTGATCCACTTCATTACGTAAATCTACTTCTTCTTTACGTTTTTTATCTGCTTCAGCATTTGCTTCAGCATCTTTTACCATGCGTTCGATTTCTTCGTCTGATAAACCTGATGAAGATTTAATTGTGATTGTTTGTTCTTTACCAGTACCTAAGTCTTTTGCACGAACATTTACAATACCATTTTTATCGATATCAAATGTTACTTCGATTTGAGGCACACCACGAGGTGCAGCTGGGATATCTGTTAATTGGAAGCGACCTAAAGTTTTGTTGTCTGCTGCCATTGGACGTTCCCCTTGTAATACGTGAACATCTACTGCTGGTTGGTTATCTGCAGCTGTTGAGAACACTTGTGATTTACTTGTTGGAATTGTTGTATTACGATCGATTAATTTCGTAAATACACCACCCATTGTTTCAATCCCTAATGATAATGGAGTAACGTCTAATAATACGATATCTTTCACATCACCTGAGATAACTCCACCTTGGATTGCAGCACCCATTGCTACTACTTCGTCAGGGTTTACTGATTTGTTTGGTTCTTTACCAGTTTCTTTACGAACAGCTTCTACAACTGCTGGAATACGTGTTGATCCACCAACTAAGATAACTTGGTCGATTTCACTTGCTGATAATCCTGCATCGCTTAATGCACGACGAACTGGTTCTTTTGTACGTTCAACTAAATCTAATGTTAATTGATCAAATTTAGCACGAGTTAATGTTACTTCTAAGTGTAATGGTCCAGCTTCACCAGCAGTGATGAATGGTAAGCTAATTTGTGTTGAAGTTACACCTGATAAATCTTTTTTAGCTTTTTCAGCAGCATCTTTCAAACGTTGCATTGCCATTTTATCTTGAGATAAATCAATTCCGTTATCACGTTTAAATTCAGCCACTAAGAATTCAATAATTTTGTTATCGAAGTCGTCCCCACCTAAGTGGTTGTCTCCTGATGTTGATAATACGTCGAATACGCCGTCTCCTAATTCTAAGATAGATACGTCGAATGTACCACCACCTAAGTCGAATACTAAGATTTTTTCTTCGTGGTCTACTTTATCTAAACCGTATGCTAAAGCTGCTGCAGTTGGTTCGTTCACGATACGTTCTACTTCTAAACCTGCGATACGTCCTGCATCTTTAGTTGCTTGACGTTGAGCATCGTTGAAGTAAGCTGGTACAGTAATAACTGCTTTTTCAACTTTTTCTCCTAAATATTCTTCAGCATAACCTTTTAAGTATTGTAAGATCATTGCTGAAATTTCTTGTGGTGTATATTGTTTACCTTCGATTTCAACTTTATATGATGCGTCACCCATATGACGTTTAATAGATGAAATAGTGTTTAAGTTTGTTACAGCTTGACGTTTTGCAACTTCACCTACTTGAATTTCACCATTTTTGAATGCTACAACTGATGGTGTTGTACGGTTTCCTTCTGGGTTTGGAATAATTTTAGATTCATTTCCTTCTAATACAGCAACTGCTGAGTTTGTAGTTCCTAAGTCAATACCAATAATTTTACTCATAATTCATACACTCCTATAATTTTAAATTTTTAGTTGGCTTATTGAGAGACGATAACCATTGCTGGTCTTAATACACGGTCTTTCAACATGTAGCCTTTTTGAAATACTTGAACAACAACATCACTTTCTTGTCCTTCTTCAGCTGGAATTGCTTGAACAGCGTGATGTTTATTTGGATCGAATGGTTGATTTAATGCTTCAATTTCTTCAATACCTTCTTCTTTTAAGGCATATAAGAAACCTTCATATACCATTTCAATCCCTTTTTTAAGATTTTTCGCTTCTTCTGATTCACTAGGTGAGGCAATCGCTCTTTCTAGATTATCAATGACATTCAATAAGTTTTGTGCTAGAGATTGACTACGATACTTCGCTGCATCTTGTCTTTCTTTTGCATTTCTCTTTTGAATATTCGCAATTTCTGCAGATAAGCGATATACTTGGTCATTTAATTGAGAAACTTCTTGTTGTAATTTTTCTTCAACAGAAGGTTCAACTTCTTCGGTTTCTTCGACAGTTTCTTCAAACTCTTCAGTTTCAGGAGATTTCTCTTCTTCTACTTTTTGAGTTTGTTGAACGTCTTTTTCTTCATTTGTTTCCAAGCTTCCATCTCCTTTTATAAATTTCTATAATATTGCTCCATCGTTGTTGTGAGCTCTTCTTGTAATCCTTTGACAATCGATAGGACATTCGAATACGGCATATTTTTAGGTCCTAATAAAGCAATGATTCCTTTATCGTGTTTTGGAGTTTCATAGCTTGCTGTAATAATACTAAATTCTCCTAATAATGGATCATCCATCTCAGAACCTAAACGAATTTGGATATCTCGGTTAGAAGGCATCACTAATTCGTGCATCTTAGATTGGTCATCCATTAATCGATAAATTTCTTTTAAATGATGGACATTGGCATGTGAGTCGAAGTAGTTTAATAAATATCTTCTTCCTGCAACATGGAGTCTATCTTGTTCAAATTGGTTCATCATATCTTGAATCACTTTAACAATTTGAATTTGAGAATTCATATATCGATTCATTAAAGCTGGTAAATCAGACTTTAAACGTTGGAGAACTGTTTCTAGTGGCAAGCCAATCAATTCCTCATTAATGATTCGAACGACTTTATCTAAGTCAGAATCATCAATCGCACTTGGAATCGAGTAAACTTTATTTTCAACTAAACCATTGCTCATGACTAAAATCGCCATCACTTGGTTTATCCCTAGTCGAACGAGTCGAAATCCGGATAATGTAGCACTCCTTACTTCAGGTCCGATGGAAATTGTTGTGTAATTTGTCAGTGTCGACAAAATATCTGCCGAAACTTTAAAGACATCTTGAATTTCCATGGTCGATTGTTGGAAAGTTTCACGGATTTGATTTCGAATACTTAATGAAACGGGACTGTTCTGAACGGGTAAAATATTATCTAAATAATAGCGATACCCTTGATTCGATGGAACTCGTCCTGAAGAGGAATGGTTCTTTTCAAGATATCCCATCTCTTCTAGTTTCATCATTTCATTTCGAATGGTTGCAGAGCTAACTGCTAAACCCGTTTGCTGCATCAACTTTTTTGATCCAACTGGTTCTAATGTTTCCGTATATAGTTGAATAATCGATTGTAAGATTAGCAATTGTCTATCGGTTAACATTTTGGTCACCTCTCTTTAGCACTTGACTAAGACGAGTGCTAACCACATGTATAATTTATCATATTGGTCAAAGTAAGTCAATAATAAAACACTCGGACTTTAGTCTGATTTTAAAAATATTTTTTATAAAATAAAAAGGCTATGTATCGGGAGTTATCCTTTACATAACCTAAAATAAATAGACTGTACTATGTAGTAGCAAGGTCGCAAGCAGCCAGCTAACGCTGTCTCATTGCTAAAAATTAAGCCTGTAGTCTTAATTTTTCCCTAATCTTGCTACTACATATAAGTCTTATTATTTTAAAATATAGCTGTAATTTTTACTTTAACTTCTCTTTTAATGTTCTGACCATGTATTCTCCTACGTCAATAATTGGGAGTTTGGTCAAACTTTCTAATTCTTCTTTGATGTATGGAAAATGAGTACATCCTAAAATAACTGCTTCTACATTGCTTCCATTAAAAAATGAAAATAAACTACTAAAGTCAAACTTTGTCGCAATTTCTTTTGGTGAGAGATTGGCTTCAATCGATTTGACTAATTCAAGTAACGTAATGCCGATGACTTGTAAACTAGGATTAGCTTTATATAAATTATTCTCCACTCCCATTAATCCATGAGAGTTTGCTGCCATTACAGCTACTTGTTGATAATCCATTGCTAATTGACGATACATTTGCATTGGCGTAATCATTGGCATCTCATACTCTTGCGACAATTGATCAAAATCTACTACCGAGCTAAGAGAATTACAATAAACAAAGATAGCATCACATTCCGCTCGTAGTTCTTCAACCTTTTCTCTCATAAAAGCCATTCGATATTCACTAGATGAAGATTGAAAAGTTGTTTGTTCAATCGGATTATTCGAAATAGGCACTGGCAAAATATCGACAAAGCCATGCTTTTCTAATAATTCCTTTCCTAATCTTGAATCGACAGGAGTTCCTCCCATTACTACAATTTTCATCTCTATCACCTCTTGTTCACTTTTTGCTAGTGTAACATAGGATAGTAGAAATGGAAACAGAAGCGTAT
>CAUQAL010000009.1:0-37896 GCA_963515985.1 uncultured Granulicatella sp. | reverse complement strand
CTGAATTCAAAATATCTATAGATTTTAATAAAAATTTATCGCCAATAAAACTAGGTGTTCCTTTATCATCATTGCCGACAATTGCAAAGTTTTGATAGGCACGAGCAAGCTGATACCATACTGCGTAATCCCGTTCTTCCATAGGGATGCTTTCCAACGCTGTGATACATTCCGTATATTGATCTTCATCTGTAAGCTTTTCTATATACGCAAAAAATTCTTTGCGATTTTCTAAATTCCAGTTCATTTTACATTACCTCCACTTTTTATCGTTTATCAAACATCAAAAATATAACCCCACAAATTACAAGTAACAGTCCACATATACCTATGAAAATTCTGTAACCTTTCTCACCCCACACTTCAAAAATAAATGCGTGTCTTGCCTTATCTCCGACTATAGCTTGATACACCCATTTCCAATCTCTTATCGCACCAATTAAAAATAGTAATCCAGCTACTATCAACACATACTGATAATATGCTTTTAACCATTCAAATACTCCATCTATATCTTTTTCCCTCCACCAACCATTTTTCTTATTCACATAGTATAAGAACTCTTCTTAATGCGCTTTCATTATAATTAAAAATTATAGAGATATCAATATAATAAAAATAGCATACGTAAAATTGTTGTTGCGACTTGCTGACTATTCCTAAAGAAAAAGCCATATCACAGGGATATAGCTTCTTTGTTTTTATTGAATGAATCATTTAATCACTCACTAATGAAGTTTAAACAAAATTATTGGCATTTTTTTACCTATAATCGATATGATGGAAACTCACAAATTAGATTCTTCAAAATAATTTATCGAATAACCTCTAGTATTAAATTTAAATATTAATACTTAAGTTGAAAAATTTTCCTAAAGTCGTGCTTTATTCTATCTGAATAACTTATATTTTCCTCATTCCTATTATTTTATTGTAATTACTTCATTAAATTTACTATTCCAATATTCTAAATTATGATGCAATACCATTAGGATTAGATAATCATCCAGACTTAATAAAAAGTCTATCACCATGTCTGAAGTTGCCTTATCGAGATGCGCTGTTGGCTCATCGAGTAATAATATCTTTTTATCACTAGCTAATGCTCTCAACAATCCTAATAAATTCCTCTCACCACCACTCAATTCATACATAGGATTCATAGACTGTAACGCTTGTTGAGTTGATGGGCTTAAACGACTCCATAATTCTTGTGAATGGTAGTTGTTGTCTTGATAGAGACCAAATAACGTGATATTATCTTCTAACTTTGCCTTCATAAAATGCTCATGTTGCGTCAAGTAAAAAATCTGATTAACAGCTGCCTGTATTTCGCCAGATTGTAATGGAAGATGGTGCATAATTAACTTCAATAAAGTTGACTTTCCGACACCACTCTTCCCTACTATTGCATACTTATGAGGAGCAGTAAATTCTAAGTTAAGATTTTCTAAGTTCATATTGTCTTGATGATAGCTCACATTGGTAATAATAATCTGAGAACCATTAGTATCTGTCTGAACGGATAATTCATGACCCTTTTCACCTAAATTCACGATGATTGACAAAGTTTCTTTGGAAGCATTGATTAAGTTTAAATCAATTAAGATGTTCTTTATTGGATAAATGAAATTTTCTACATAACTAAAAGTCGCAACAGCTGCTCCGATTGATAGTTCATTTTTTATCAACAGATAACCGACTACTATAAATGAGGCAAGCTGTATTATAAACATGACTAAACCGTTAGCAATATTGGATAACGTTTTGATTTTTCCGTAATGGAGACGATTTTTCTCCGTTTCATCTAATTGTTGTTGATGTAGTTTTCTAAAAGTTTTTATGGTTTCACTGTTAATACGAGATTTCATCGAAAAAATATCAGCTAATCGTTGTGAGTAAACTTCTAATCCTTCCAAAAATCTTCTTTGTTTTATAGTGATATAAGGTGCCAAATACTTGGAAACAAAGGGTGAGCACAGCGATAAGGCAATAATCACAATAGCGACTCTCCAATCCACAAAAACAATCAGTGACACAGCATAAATAGCAAGACTTATACACGACTTAATAATATCTAATAATGGATCTAAGTACTCCTCACTTAACACTTCTACATCATTATTGAAGACCGATAAGTATTCTGCGATTGTCTTGGAATTAAATGTTGTGACTGACGATGATAAAAGAAAATCACATAACCGACCTTTGACAACACGATTAAATTCAACTGAAGTTCGCCATTCGTATACTTGTGATATATATTGAAATAACGAGTTACATACAATCGCTAAGAGATAACAAACGATTAATTTTATAAGAAGTTCATTACCCTCAATTAATACTCTATCAAACAACACCTTATTTAAATACGGTATAACAACATTAGTGGAAGTATAAAGTACGTGAAAGAGCAGTTGAATTAAAATAACATTTTTAATTTTTTTAATATAATAAACCATTATTTCCCCCTAAAAAAGCCAAATGAATGAAGTGAACTCTAAAAGTTAGATTTTTTATGTCAAATTTTTGAGATGCTGTACATTCTTAAAGAATTATTTTTTATCTAGCGTAATAAGAAAATCTTTTGCTCCACATTGAATTATCTTCTTTAGGATATTCTTATTACATAATGTACCATTTGTAACAAGACTACATGGCATTTATAAATCTCTATTTAGAATTTCCATAATATCAATAATTCTTTGAGCATGTAATGTTAGTTTTCCTCAAATAAAACATATATCTATTAACTCAAATATTGTCTTTTCTACCATATTAAAGATAAACTTTATAATTTTATTATTTATATCTTTTCAATGTTTTATTTTCAATAGTATAAATTTCGTCTGCACAATTTTTTACAAATTCCATATCATGAGAAACAAAAATCACTAGCCCTGGATAATTTTTTATCAATACCTCTAGCGCTCTTATACTAATTATATCTAGTGAATTTGTAGGTTCATCTAATATTACAACATTGGCATCTTTAATGAATACTTTTAATAATTCTATTCTAGTTCTCTGCCCACCACTTAATTTATTGATTGGTACATTCAATAATGATGCGTCTATCCCAATATCCCTCAATAAATTTATAATATCTTGTCTTGAAAAATTAGAATCTTCTTGTAAATAATTTATAAGATTTTTTGTACTTACAACATCAAAATGAAATTGTTTAAAAACTGAAAATTTGATCATTTTAGAAAGTATAATATTTGGATGGTCAGCTAGTATATTCTTTATTAATGTAGACTTACCAGAACCATTTTTCCCAGTAATTGCAATTTTTAATTTATTTGCAAATTGAAAACTAACATTTTTCAATAATTGTTTATCTTCATAATAGAGATTTAGCAATTCAGCTCTTATAGGATATTTATTATGTAATTCTCTAAAATTCCCTTCAGGAAAATGGATTGTTTGTACAATAGGTATATCATTGATTTCACCCAAACTATCTAATCGCTTTTCAACATTTTTTATTGTCCGATCAATTCGCTTAACAGCTGTACTTTTATCTTTAGTTGCAGCTAATCGACTAGGTTTTTCAAATGATTTTTTATTTTTATTTTTTTCTAGGCGCAATCTTTGCTCTTTATTATTTAGAATAATCGTTTCTAAATGTTTTTTCTCTCTAATATATTCTTCTTTTTCATATTGTTGTTTTAACAGATGAAGTTCTTTTTGCTTTTCATAATCTTCATAGGTACCAATATACTCTCTGATTTCTTTATTCTCAATATCCCATATTTTAGTCACAACATTTTTTAAAAAATAGCGATCATGACTAGCTATAATAATGATACCATTTTTATATGATTTAATCGTTTTAATTAAGTTCTCTCTCGTCTGAATATCCATAAAATTAGTTGGTTCATCTAATAATAAACAACCTTGTTTTGTACAAAGCATTTTATATAGGAAATCTCTTTGCTGTTCACCAGCACTATGATTTAAATTTGTATAATCATTATTTGAAAACCAATTTTTATCAAACTTTTTACATAACACATCACAGATTATTCTACCCTTAGTAGATTTTGTATTACCGCAAATAATATTTAATAATGTTGTTTTACCTACACCATTATTACCTACAATCCCAATAACTTCTCCAATATGACCGATTAATTTATCAACATGAAACAAAGTTTTATCTGCAAAAGACATCTCAATATCAATTAATTTAATAACTTCTTTAGCCATAAAGTCACCCACTCCTTTAAAACTTTTCAAGTGTTTCCAAATCAAGTCTAGATATTAAATAAAATATAATAAACAACAGTCTATAAATTAGATGCGGAGATACTCACTCATAACATTAATAACTTCTATCAATCCCTGCTTTCTTACTAGATTGGTAAATTTTCTTAAATAAGACATAACCTATTACCAAAAAGAAAGCTGACTGACCCGCTAATAATAAGTAGTCCATCCAAGCAACGCTTTCACCTTGAATCAAATTTTGAGTCATTTCAATCCCTAAAGAAATTGGAAGAAATCGTCCAATCAAAATTGCCCATTCAGGCATCATTTCATGAGGTAAAATAGCTCCAGTGAAAAATAATAGTGCATAAGAGATAATCGAATCAAACGATGCAGTCTTAGTATATTTTAACGTTAACGCCACTAATACTAATGTAAATCCAAACACTCCAACAGTGGTTAATAAGAAGATGATAATATACCATCCACTGAATGAAATTTGAATCGAAAGAATCGCACTTAATACAAGGGATACAATAGCCACTTTAATGAGATTGACAATTAACCACACTAATGTCCTTACTATAATCAGCTGTTCAAAAGGAAATGGTTTAATAATCAGTTGATCTAAGATTCCCATTTGCTTCTCCGAAGAAACAGAAACTGCTGCTTCACTAATAACCGAACTCAATAAATACCAGTACACAAATCCTACATAACTTTGATTCATTTGTTGATGTTGAACTAATAAAAACATATAGAACACAATTGTAGTAACCACAATACTCACAATATGATCCGGATAATAAGTGCGCACTTCATGTAAATATTTCCATAATTCTGCCTTAAATAACTTCATGATGAACTCCTCCTTTTTGACTATAGAAGTAGTCCAGTGTTTCTTCAACCATAGGACTTAATTTCTCAATCTTAATTAAATGAGACATTAAGTTATGCTTTACTAAAAGTGCTGTTAATTCGTCAATAGAATTCCGTTTCATGTATGATTTTCCTTTTTCAATGCGACATTGAAGCTCTTGATGAATCACTTCTCCTTCAATAACAGCTTCAAATTCTTGTGAATGCGGGACTTGTTGCAAGAAGTTCTGATAATCTCCCTTATAGACAACCTTTCCTTCGTCAATCACAATCACATAGTCTGCTAGTAATTCTATAATCTCTGCTTGGTGTGAGGTTAAAATAATCGTTTTATCCTGTTCTGTTGATAGCTGTTTAATTTTTTGACAAAGTTGCTTTGAACTTTGAAAATCTAATCCTAAAGTTGGCTCATCTAAAAATAGAACTTCTGCATTTGTCATTAATGAAATAATTAATGAGAGCTTCTGTAACATTCCTCGAGAATACCCACCAACTGGTTCATCAATAGCATCTCTGAGGTCGAACTCATCAATTAGCGCTTGAATACTATCATTCATATAGCTTATGGATTGTTTTGATAACCCAATAAAGTATTCAATATTTTGTTTACCTGTTAAAAATGGATAAACATTATCGACAGACTCTAATACTGCACTTACGTTTTGATAGTAAGAATGTCCAATGTCTAATAGCTTTTCTCCCTTAAACAAAATATCTCCCTTATCAGCACTGATCATTCCTAACATCAGTTTAATTAATGTCGTTTTCCCAGCACCATTTTTACCAAGAATTACTGTAATGTTACTTTTTGGAATTTCAAATGAAATATTATGTAAAATTGTCTTATTATTGTATCGTTTTTCAATACCCTTCACTTCAAACACCATCTACTACCTCTCCTTAAAATAATAATCAAAAAACTCTCCATCATTTTTGTTCAAATTCTTTTTTAGTGGCTATAAATCTCTATTATTTTCCTATAAAAATAAGTTTAATTTTCATTTTTCTTGTATTATACCATTTTTTTAGAATTGTAACTATTTTTAAAGAAAAAATTCACATGAGTGTACAATAGTCTTGGTAAAATCAAAAAAGCACGAAACTAGAATTTCTAGTTCCATGCTTTCTACTAGTCTTTCATTCCAACAAGCTCTCTCTGTCTACGATTCGCTTCTTGTGCGATGTAACTCATTACAAACTTGAATTCTTTAGCAGTAGCTTTTTCAGAGAGTTCTGCGATACTTTTATTGTATTTTTCAACAATTTGTTTTACTTTTTCTTTGTCATTCATCTAACATTTCCTCCAATTGTTGTTTCGTATATTGCTGTGGAAGTACTAGCTGGACATTATCAGCATCAAAATGTACTTTAGATTAAATTCTTTACCAAATAAGTATCTTTATTCAAAAACCTCACTGACTAAATCTGTAATCTGGTTAAAATGATTAAAGTCCATCGTTGGATCTTCCAAAGTATCTCCCTTACGTAATCCGATAATTTCTATTTTACTTTTAGAATGATTTTTCTCAATTAATTCTTCCGCTAAAGCTTTAATACTCAGAACTTTTCCAATTGTTAATGTATAGACTCCTGAATGCAAAACGTGCTTGTAAAAATCATCCCACCCACGAATGAAATCAGCTTTTCTAGTTGCTAGCTTTGTAATTCTCTCATCGGTTAAAGGAAGAGGTTTATTTTCTTTCGAGAGTTTATCAAACACATGATAGACTGATCCATTACTTTCAATCACAAATGGAAATCGTAAGGATTGAATGAAACCGTCTTGATACTGATCATTTAATTGTATCAAAAATTGTTCTACTTCTAGTTTTTGTTTTCCAAACTGATTATGAGGGTTATATGCTTCATCACTGGAGATAAATATAACTCTTTCCTTTACGAAAGGTAATACGGACTCCAAAAATACTTTTGTTTGCAAAACATTTTTTGAATAATAATACTCAGCAAAGTCTTCACAGAAATTTGTCATTTTTAATGATGCTGCATGAATGAAAATATCTGGTTGAATTGCTTCAATATATTTCAAACAATCTGGTGAAGTAAAATCCATTGGAACTGGATAAAATACTGACGCATCTAACCTTTTATTCATCATAGCTAACTTTGTTTCTTGATAATCAACACCATACACTATTGCATCATTATCTATAAAGTAATTTACTAATGCTTCCCCAATTGTTCCACAAATACCTGTAATTAACACTTTTTTCTTCATGATTCACTCTCCATTAATTCTAATAATTGTTGGTACTGATCTCTTTTATTGTAAATCACTGCTAGAATATGAACTTCTTTATTCACGTCATCTATCCAATAATAAATATAATAATTATTAGCAGAGCTTTTCCTAACCCCTTGACTTCTCCATGGTTCTTCCTCAATAGTACGATAACTTTGTGGCATTAAGGCAAGTTGATTCATCTTATGCTTAAATAAAAGCAACAATTTTTTTGCTGCAGCTGGAGCATTCAATTCACATTCGATGTAGTTTCTAATTTCTTGTAAGTGATCAAATGCTTGAGGTGTTATCTTAATGTTGTACTCAACCATTTTATAATCCTTTCATTAACTCATTAAAAACCAAATCCATATCTTGTGACTCATTATTTTTTACCTGTTGCATTCCTTTATCCATCATTGTTTGAAATTCTTCTTCTGTCATTGTTTCACGGATAGGAAGTTGCTTCTGAGGAACGGTTAAGGAAAATGGAATTCCATTATTCATAATAATTTGTCGATAAAATAAATCAATCGCTACTGCTCGAGAAAGCCCAATCTGTGATAAAATTTTTTCTGCTTGTTCTTTAATATTTTCTTGAATTCTAACATTTACACTAGCTGTTTTCATATACATTTCCCCTCTTAATATGATTACAATCATTATACCATATGTGTTGCATTACGCAACACATTTTGAACAATCTCAACTTCTTTATCAAAGAACAAATGAAGTAGTATTGCCTTCCAACCACTCTTTTATAAAAAGAAAAAGCCCATATTGGGCTTTTCCTATTATAATGTATCAATTTAAATCTACAGTGACTTCAAAAATACTTTCTACTCCAACCCATCAAAGTCTTCGAATTTTACTGAAGCTAGTTTTGAAACTCCAGATTCTTGCATCGTTACTCCATATAATACATCCGCTTCTTCCATTGTTCCTCTTCTATGAGTAATCACAATGAACTGTGTATTTTTAGTAAATTCTTTCAAGTAACGACCATATCTTGCAACATTTGCCTCATCTAAGGCTGCTTCTACTTCATCTAGTAAGCAGAATGGCACTGGCTTCACTTCTAAAATTGCAAATAATAATGCAATGGCTGTAAAGGCACGTTCTCCCCCAGATAATAGACTTAAGGATTGTAGTTTCTTACCAGGTGGTTGAGCAATAATTTCAATTCCTGTTTCTAATAAATTCGTAGGATCTGTTAACTCTAGAGTAGCACGTCCTCCTCCAAACAATCTTGGGAATGTTTGTTGGAATTGACTTGAAATAGCATCGAAAGTTTGTTTAAATCGACTCGTCACTTCCGTATCCATTTCTGTAATCGTGTCTTCTAGATTTTTCTTCGCATCTAGTAAGTCTTGTTGTTGAATCGTTAAAAATTCAAATCTTTCTTGAACTTTATCATATTCTTCAATCGCCATTAAGTTTACTGCACCCATTTGTTCGATTTGTTGTTTTAACATTCGAACCGTTTTAGAAGCATCTTCGATGGACATTGTTAATTCTGTTTTTTCGATTGCTGCTTCAAATGTTAATTCATATTCTTCACTTAAATATTGCAATTTTTGATCAATTGCTAATTCAAATCGATTGGCTTTTGTTTCAACTTTTGATTGTTGTTTCAAATACTCTTGTAATTGATGTTGCGCTTGATTTCGACTAACTTCTGTTTGTTTATTCAATACTTCTAATTGAATTCTTTCTTCTTTTAGTCTATCTAAATCTGTTTCTAATGCTGTAACAGTTTCTTTAATCGCTTCGTAATCTTTTACAGTTTGGTTGTAATCTGCTTCATTTTTCTCTTTTAAGTCCTTCTGTTCATCTTTTTTCGATTCCAGTAAATGAACTTGTTCTTCTAAACGTTTTAATGACAGTTTTTCTTGTTTGAATTCTTTCTTTTGATGTTGGACTTGCTCTTGAATACGAGCTTTTTTTGTCCCTACTTCTTGTAATTCTTGTTGTTTTTCTTGAAGCTGTTGCGTACGGTCTTCTTGAGATAATTGTAAATAATCCAATTCTTTTTTAACCGCTTGATTCTCTTTTGTAATTCTTCTTAACGCTTCATGAGTTTCCACATATTGCTGTTCTAATTGTTCATATTGTTCAATCGATTCATCTAATTCATATTGTTGACTTAATGTTTGACGACTAATTTTATTAAATTCATCTTTTGAATATTGTAATTCTAAGCGTACTTCTTGTAATTGTTGTTTTAAAAGGTTTTCTTCTTCTTGAATCGCTGTTCCTTTTTCAACAATTTCGTTCCATTTCGTTTCCAACTGATTCCATTTTTCTGAAACTTGCTTCTCATATTCTTTCAACTGTTTCAATTGTTGTTCTAACGTTTCTAATTGACTATTACGTTTTACAAGAGATTGTTGTTGATGGTTTTTGGAAGCTCCACCGGTCATCGAACCACCAGCATTCACAACATCTCCCTCTAAAGAAACAATACGATAACGGTATTGCAAGACTTTAGCAATTTTCATAGCATCATCCAGTGTTTTTGCAACGACAGTTGTTCCTAAAATATTTCGAACAATGGATTGATACGTTTTTTCCACATGTACTAAGTCACTAGCAATTCCGACATAGCCTTGTAAAGATAATAATTGTTGTTGAACCGCATCTGGCATTCTTTTCTCTTTAATAATCGTTAATGGTAAAAATGTTGCACGACCTAAACGATTCTGTTTTAAATAGTCAATCGCTTTAGCTGCAGCTTGTTCATGTTCTACCACAACGTGTTGACTACTTGCACCTAAAGCAATATCGATGGCTAATGTAACCTCATCATCTACTCGAATTAATTCAGCAACGGAACCAATGACACCTGGGATTTGTTTCTTTTGTTTTAAGATTTCACGAACTCCTTGATAGTAACCAGCATAATCTTCAGAAACTTGTTTCAAACTATAATAATTGGCTTGTGTTTGTTGTAATTGTCGTTCAATCTTTTGTTTTTGTTCTTGCATTGTTTGACGTTCTTGACGTAAACTGTCTGCTTGTTGACGATAGGAATTTAAGTCTTCTTGTTTAGAATTGACTTGTTGTGCTAGATTTTCTTCTTTTTCTACTAACTGTGCAATCTTTTGATCTAATTGTTGCGACTGTTCTTCAAATAATTCTTGTTTTTCAAGTAATTTATCATGTTGATTTTGATTTTGTTCCATCGAACGTTCCAAGTGTTTTTCTTGGTTCGTTAATTTTGAAATTTCTTGTAATTGCTCGATATAGTCACTTTGTAATTGCTTTTGTCGCTCTTCATTACCTTGACTTAATTGTTCTAATTCTTCTACTAATTTAGACCAAAGTGATTCAATTTCGTTCAGTTCTACTTCTTTAATGGCCACTTGTCGCTCTAATTCAGCCACAGTTTGTTCTGTTGATTCTAATTGACGAATGACTTCCACTAAAGCTAATTGATTTTCTTCATTAGTACGATTCGCAAACTCTTGTCTTTGTTGATAAACTTTACGTTCACCATCTAATTGTTCCATTTTTTGAATCGCATCAACGTATAACACTTGTTTTTCATCTAACTCAGTATTTTTTACAGCAAGTAATTCTTGTTGTTCGAATACTTTCTGCTCTAGTTCTCCTAATCTTTGTTCTGTTTTCGTCACAGTTTCTTGTAACTGTGCTACTTCTCGTTTAGCAACCGTCCACTGAGTGTTTAACGTTTCAATTTCAACGGCTAATAAAGCTGTTTCAATACCTTGTAATTCTTCTTTTTTAGATAAATAAACAATGGCTTTTTCCTTTTGTTCTAATAAAGGCGTTAATTGACTTTTAATTTCATGTAAAATATCTTCTACACGATTTAAATGTTCTTGTGTTTGATCTAATTTTCTTTGCGCTTGAGTTTTACGGTCTTTATATTTTAATACCCCTGCAGCTTCTTCAATAATCATACGACGATCTTCAGGTTTATCATTGAAAATTTGTTCAACTTTCCCTTGAGAAATTAAAGCAAAGGAATCCTTTCCTAAACCAGAATCCATCATTAAACTTGTAATATCTTTTAGTCGACAAGCTTTCTTATTAATAAAGAAGTCACTATCCCCATTACGGTTCAATCGACGAGTTAATACAACTTGAGAATGCTCAATTGCCAATTTTCCATCTTCATTGTTAATATGCAAATTTACTTCAGCAATATTAACGGGTTTACGAGTTTGAGAACCTGCAAAAATAACATCATCCATTTTTTTACCACGTAAACTTTTGGCAGATTGTTCTCCTAAAACCCATTTAATTGCTTCTGACAAATTAGATTTTCCACTTCCGTTTGGACCTACAACTGCGGTTACACCTTTATCAAATTCGATAACGGTTTTATCTGCAAATGACTTAAATCCAGACATTTCAATTTTTTCTAACTGCATCCTTGACTCCTTACTTTAAGAAATAACGTTTAATTTTTCTAATGTTCTTCTAGCAGATAATTGTTCTGCTGCTTTCTTCGTCTTGCCTTCACCAATTTCATAGCCTTTATCATTAACATGAACTTGTACGGTATAATAACGTGCATGAGAAGGGCCTTCTTCTTTTAGTAATTCATAACGAATGTTCACATTCCCATTTCTTTGGAAATATTCTTGTAATTCTGTTTTAAAATCACCAACTAATGTAAATCGTCCATCTTTCATTTTCGAGATAATGACTTGTGTTAGAAATTGACTGGCTCCTTCAAACCCTTGGTCTAAATAAATAGCCCCCACAAATGCTTCAAAAACGTCGCAGAGAACTGCTGGATTTTCATGTCCTTTTGAAGCACGTTCTCCCTTTCCTAATAAAAGATATTTATCTAACTCACACTCTTTTGCAAGTGTCGACAAACTTTCTTCGCAAACAATTTGCGCTCTTAATTTTGTTAACTCACCTTCTTTTTTTGTTGGCATTTGTCGGTATAACCAATTAGAAATAAATAATTCTAAAACGGCATCACCTAAAAATTCGATACGCTCATTATAAATTCCTTTGCAAGCTTTATGTTCATTTGCATACGATGAATGGGTTAAGGCTTCTTTTAAATAGTTTTCATTTTTAAATTGTATTTGAAATTCTTTTGATATTTTTTCTTTAAATTGTTCGATTGAATACATGCCCTTCGGCTCCTTATCATTTCTCTATCTCTCCTATTATAAAAGGTTTGATAAAACATTACAAACTATTGTCGATATTTTCTGAAAAAATCGGCGTATTCTGACACGTAAAGCAATAGAAAAGACTTTTGAGTATTGTAGCAAGGTCGACAGCAGCCTCGCTTTGCGAGTCTCATGTCTAAACTTTGAGCCTCGGTCTCAAAGTTTCCCTGTAATATTAGCCAAAAATGGCAAATATTACTATTGCTACAATAACAAGTCTTTTCTATTGCTTTACTTTTATCTTCTTGTAATTATGAAATCGTATCTTAACAAACACACAATTGAACTTCCGCATAATTTCTTACTAATGTACAATTCCATTGTAATTCTAATTTACAATGGAAAAATGCTAATAGCGACAAATTAGATTCCTCATAGAATTTTTCCGAACAACTAAAAATGTTTAACTCTCATTTCTTACGTAACAAATTTAAAGTAAAAAGAACTTTTCTCCGTAGCCAAAGTAAAATTAGCTTCTCAAGCTAATTTTACAGGAAATTTTGAGACATTGGCTCAAAATTTAGGAATGAGACCGCAGGGCTGCTGCCGTCCTGGCTACTTTTAGAAAAGTTTCTTTTTACTTTAAACGCCATTAATGATGTCTAAACAAACGTACACATTTATTATCCTTCAAAAATAAATATGATTTAAATCATTTAAAGATATCTATCGAATCATACTCAATATCTTCTAATTCTTGCTTACGATGTGTTATCATAATAACCATTGTATTTTCTAATTTAGATAAACTATTTAAAATTATTTTCGAACTGGCAATATCGATATTTGAAAAACTTTCATCTAATAAAATGATAGGATTTGGATTAACTAATAACCTTGCAATCGCAACTTTTTGCTTTTCTCCACCTGACAAATCATTTATATTTTTAGTTAAATCAATATTTAATTGCTCAATTATCTCCTTAAAATTATCTAACTCTTCTTTTCCTAATAAAATATTCTCCTTGATACTTGTATCAAACATATAACCTTGTTGTCTTAAATAACTAAATAATTTATCTGTATTGTATTTTTTAATATTATCCCCATCAATCAAAATGGTACCTTTTTTTGGTTCTAATTGCTGTAATAATAACTTGAAAAGTGTGGATTTTCCTTTGCCAGAAGCCCCATTCAAAACATACCATTTTCCTTTATCTAATTGTAAATTAACATTGCTAAATAATACATGATCTGTTGAATAACCAAATTCTAAATCTGAAATAGTAATATTATCCCACGATAATATAAGTGGTTTTTCAATAGTTTTATCATTACTTGCTTCAAACTTATCAATTTTATCTAACAGTTGAACTGAAGAATGAATAATAGTCATATATTGATTAATCGCAGAAATTGAATCAAATAATTTCATTGCTAAATCAGTTGTAGTAAGAATTGCACCAACTAAGATTAACTGATTTATTATCAACAGCCCCGTTACCAATATGACCAATAATTGACTGATTACATTCAATAGAAAAATAATAAATGTAACTTTACTCGTTTCTTTAGCAAGTAATACTCTACTATTCTTAATTTTAAATAACTCTTGACTAAAGGAATCCTGATAAAAATTTAATGCACCAAATTCTTTTAGAACATCAATTCCTGTTATCATATTATTAATTTTATTCAAGTAACTTTTATTTGCCTCAGCCACATGATTTCCTGCATTAGACACCATTTTTTTGGTCATTATCGGGATAAAATATAATACAATTGATAATGCAAGACTGACAATGAATAATAAATAATGAACGTAAAATAAAGCAATTAAAGATAAAATAGCACGCAACATAAATTTTATCATACCAAAAATACTTCTTAGTACTTTATTTTCAATCATATTTACATCATTTTGAAGAAATGATTCAATTTCCTTTTGTTCTTGACCGTCAATATAGTTAGCTTTAATATTCCAAGAAGCATCTGACATATCACTACGCATCTTATTACATATGTTTTGAATAACAATTTCTTGATAAATTGTTTGATAGTAAGAAATGATTAAACTAATAATCCACAATCCCAAAATAATGAATACTTCAATCATAAATACCTTTACATTTTGTTGGATGAGATATTCGGCTACCTTTGTCATTCGTAAGGCAGCATACACTTGTAAGCCAGATACAGTAAATAAACCCGCTATATTTAACAGAAATCCTATCATCTCTCTTCTTAAATATTTAATCATTTCTATCCTCCTTAAAAAATGGGTCGTATTCTAACACGTAAAGCAATAAACAAGACTTTTACAGATTGTAGCAAGGTCGACAGCAGCCTCGCCTTGCGAGTCTCATGTCTAAACTTTGAGCCTTGGTCTCAAAGTTTCCCTGTAATATTAGCCAAATTGGCTAATATTACTACTGCTACAATAAAAGTCTTTCCTATTGCTTTACTTTTTAACTTCCAGTGATTTTTAAATCAACCTTTAGAATTTTCTTTCATAAATTTTCCAGATAAAAATTTCTTACGTAACAACTTTAAAGTAAAAAGAACTTTTCTCCGTAACCAAAGTAAGGCATGAGACCGCAGGGCTGCTGCCGTCCTGGCTGCTTTTAGAAAAGTTCGTTTTACTTTAAATGCCTTAAAAGCAGTTTAAATAATATTACATTCCTTTTTTACGATAACCTTTTACATAATATTGGTTTTTCTCTTCATTAAACTCCAAAATTTCTACTAATGTATTTTGTTGGAGTTGTGAAAGTTTTTGCGCTTCGTAAACTTCTACCCATTCTTCATAATGGTCCATTTCTGCTTTCATTTGAGCTCCAAGAAATTCTCTTAATCGCTCAATATCAGTTGCATTTTCAGCAGACATCACTAACGAAGGATAAGCATTCGGTTGAAACTCTCCAATGATTAAATCAGATTTATTATAAATCGTCACCATTGGAATAGTTTCCATTTCTAAATCCTCAACTAAGTCATGAACCGTTTTTTCATGCATTAAGAAATTCGGAGATGATGCATCTACTACATGCACTAATAAATCAACATCCGCACTCTCTTCTAACGTTGACTCAAATGCATGAATTAAAGTCGTTGGTAAATCTTGAATAAATCCAACGGTATCCGTTAATGTCACATCATAGTGATCGGCTAAATCAACTTTTCTTGTTAAAGGATCTAAAGTTGCAAATAATTGATTCATCTGGTACGTTCCAGCATCTGTTAATTGGTTTAATATTGTGGATTTTCCAGCATTTGTATAGCCAATTAATCCCATTCTAAAACCATTCGAACGATTTCTCTTCATTCTTGAACGTTGACGATGTAGTTTTGTCTGTTCTAATTGTGCTTCAATATCTGAAATTTGTTTACGAATGTGTCGTTTATCCGTTTCTAATTGCGTTTCCCCTGGTCCTCTTGTTCCAATTCCCCCACCTTGTCTCGATAAGGCTGTACCTTGTCCTGACAAACGTGGTAATAAATAATTTAATTGAGCCAGTTGTACTTGAAGTTTTCCTTCTTTTGAACGAGCACGCATTGCAAAAATATCTAAAATTAATTGAACACGGTCAATAATTCGTGCATTAATCGTTTCATTTAGATTTTTCGTTTGAGAACCTGTTAGAGATTGGTAGAAAACAATTAAATCAATTTCTAATTCATCGACTAAATGACTAATTTCTTCTACTTTCCCTTTTCCAATCATTGTACGACCACTATAAGTTTCTCTTTTTTGAGTAACAGTAACGACAACTTCTCCTTGAGCGGTATCCACTAATTGCTTCATTTCTTCTAAAGCATATTGAAATTGCTCGTCTGATTGTGTTGTTTGAACAGCAACAATCATGACTCTTTCTTTTGTGTTTTCCATTTATTCACTTCCCAATAAAAACTGCTGACAATCTAAAACAACTTGAGCAATTGTATTAGGATTTTCTACTAAATCATACCAATATACAGCTTCGAATCGGTTTCTAAACCATGTTAATTGTCGTTTAGCATATCGTCTAGAGTTTTGTTGAATTTTTTGAATGGTGGCTTCCTTTGATAATTGACCCTCAAAATAATCCACCCATTCTTTATACCCAATTCCTCGAATCGATTGAACATCTAATCCTTTTACAGCATCATATAATTGTCTAGCTTCTTCTTCTAAACCATTTTGCATCATTATTTCTACTCTTTTATCAATTCTTTCATAAAGGACTGCTCTATCCGTTGATAATCCGATAATATAGGCATCAAAAATAGCCTCTTTTTGTTGTTGGTCATTAGCTGAAAATGGTTTCCCGCTTGCATGAGTGACCTCTAATGCTCTAATGACTCTTCTTGTATTATTTGGATGAATAGTTTCAGCACTGACCGGATCAACTACTTTTAATTGCTCCCACATAGCGTGAGGACCAATTTCTTCCAACTCTTTTTCCTTTTCTAGTCGATACGTTGAATCATTAGAATCTTCACCACTAAAATGAAAATCAAATAATAAACCTTCAATATAAAGTCCAGTTCCTCCAACAATAATTGGAATTTTCCCACGACTTGCAATGTCTTGAATCGCTTCTCTTGCCATTTGTTTGAAATCACTAGCAGTATACTCTTCTTTCACATCACAGATGTCTAATAAGTAATGAGGAATTCCAAGTGATTCTTCAGGAGTCACTTTAGCTGTTCCTATATCCAATGTTTTATAAACTTGCATCGAATCCCCATTAATGATTTCTCCATTTAATTGTTGTGCTAATTCGATACTAAGAGCAGTTTTCCCAACACCAGTTGGACCAACAATGACAATGATTTTTTGTTTGTCTACCATATTACTCCTTTATTTCACCTCGAAGCTCTAGTGCTTTTTGTGGATAATCTGTAAAAATTGCTTCTACATGAAGCTCAAAACAATGGTTCATCTCTTCTTCTTGATTGACTGTCCAAACACGTTTTGGATACTGTGAATGAATCTCAAAAGCTTCTTTTAATAAGCGATAGTCAGGATGAACAGCTTCAAACTTCACTTCTTCAAATACAAAATTTGCCATTTCTACCGATTCATATAAAAAGGCAATTTCTTGATTTGGTCGTAATTGTTTCATTTGAATAATGCTTCTCGGATTAAAACTAGAATAAATTATCGCAAAATTTGGTTGCATTTTTTCTTGTAATGCCACACATTTTTCAACAATTCCTGCATATTCAATTTGATCCGTTTTTAATTCAATATTTAATTCACCTTTGAAATTCAATTCCTTTAACAACTGGAAAACTTCTTCCAATGTCGGAATTTTTTCTCCAGTAAATGATTCATGAAACCAACTTCCTGCATCAAATTCTTGAATTTCTTCTACTGTTAAATCTTGAATTGAACCACTACCATTCGTCGTACGATCAACTGTTTCATCATGAATCACGACTAATTCTCCATCTTTTGAAACATGAACATCTAATTCAATCCCATCACTATAAACACGTACTGCCTCTTGAAAAGCAGCTAATGTATTTTCTGGATGAGTTCCTCTACTTCCTCTATGTGCAAAAATTTTAGTCATTTGCAATCACCTGTTTCTTTTGAACTTTATTTTGTTGACGAATCTTCCCAGACAATGCAATCAATTCTGCTGCATGTTGTTTGGTTAATGCTGTCATTTCTTCTCCTGACAACATACGACCAATTTCTTCGATACGTTTGTCTTCTTCTAATGTTGTGAGAGTTGTGCGTGTACGCTCATCTTTTTCCATTTTTTCAATAAAAATATGAACTCCCGCAATACTTGCCACCTGTGGTAAATGAGTAATACATAATACTTGGGCAAATTCAGAAATATAATGCATTTTATTCGCAATTGCTTGAGCTACTCGTCCACTAACTCCTGTATCTACCTCATCAAATACAATCGTTCCAACTCCATGCTTACGCACGAAGATTGTTTTCATGGCAAGCGTAATTCTAGATAATTCCCCACCAGATACAATCTTTTGTAATGGTTTAACAGGTTCACCTTTGTTTGTTGAAATATAGAAGTATACTTCATCCATCCCTGTTTCAAGTAATTGTTCACTTGGTAGGACACGAATTTCAAAAATGGCTTGTTCCATATATAATTCATGTAATTGTGTTTCTATTTTTTCAGCTAATTCAATGGCAATTTCCTGTCTTTGTTTCGACAATTCAAGCGCTACTTCTTTTGCTTTTTGTTCGATTTGTGCTTTTTCTTGGATTAATGTTTCAATAATACTTTCTTTATTTTCAATTTGATTTAATTGAGCTTGTGCTTGTGCTTGGAACTCTAATATTTCTTCTGCATTATCTCCATACTTCCGTTTTAACTGATAATAAACATCTAAACGTTCTTCAATATAGGCTAATCGTTCTTCATCATATTCTGCATGATCTAATTCATGACTCATATTAGAAACCGCATCTTGTAATTGATAATAAGATTCTTGTAATTGCTGGTGCAATTGTTTATAGTTTTCACCAATTCCTTCTAAAAATCCTATTTCTTGAGAAGCTTGACTAATGGCATCTACTGCAGAATATTCTTCTGTTTGTAACACAGATAAAGCAGACATTAAGTGCTCTTGAATTTTTTGGAAATGAGTGAAATATTCTTTTTCTTGAACTAATTCTTCCTCTTCTCCAATATAAATATTCGATAATTCAATTTCTTCCACTTGGAATTTTAATAAATCAATTTTTTGTGCATCTTCTTTTTCAGCAGTTTGTAACTTTCTTAATTGTTCTTGAATACTGCAATAATGTTCATAATACTCACTATAAGAATCTTTTAATGATTGCAATTTTTGTCCTGCATAGGCATCTAAAAGACTTAAATGATGCTCTTCGTTTAATAATAAGAAATGTTCATTTTGCCCATGAATATCAATCAAATAAGGACCAACTTGTTTTAATAATGAAACTGTAACCATTTGTCCATTAATCCGACAAGTAGATTTACCTGTTTGATATAATTCACGTTGAATCATGATTTCATCATTTTCAATTTCAATGCCTAATGCTTCGATTTTTCTTTTTGTCTCTTCTGAATCAATGGTAAAAACTGCTTGAATTGTCGCTTTTTCACTGCCATATCGAATCATTTCTAAACTAGCACGTTCTCCAGCGAGTAATCCGACTGCATCAATAATAATTGATTTACCTGCACCTGTTTCCCCAGTTAATACCGTCATGCCTTTTTCAAATTGGCAGCGAACTTCTTCAATAATTGCAAAATTTTTAATAAACAATTCTTGAATCATCGTTCCACCTCTATTTTAGATTTTTTAATTGTTGATGTGCTTCTTTCACAACTGCTTGAATACCAGTCTTCCAATTATATGAAGAAGTAACGGATTCATGTAATTGTAGATGTGCTAAAAACTCGATATTGCCACTTCCTCCCGTAATTGGAGAGAAAGTAAGTTGTTGAACAGAAAAACCAATTTGTTCGCAATATTCTAAAATTTCTTCTAATACATCTTGATGAACTTTTGGATCACTAACAATCCCTTTTTTCCCAATACGTTCTCTTCCTGCTTCAAACTGTGGTTTAATAAGTACAAGAACGTCACCATCCATCTCTAAAATATCTTTTAATGGTGGTAGAATTAATTTTAGTGAAATAAATGAAACATCAATTGATGCTACTTGAGGTTTTCCTTTTGTAAAATCTTCAGGCTTACTAAAGCGGAAATTCACTCTTTCCATAACTTCTACTCGTTCATCTTGTCTTAATTTATAATCTAATTGATTATATCCAACATCTAATGCATAGCTTAATACAGCACCATGTTGTAGAGCTGCATCTGTGAAGCCTCCTGTTGAAGCGCCAATATCTAATAAGATTTTACCTTCTACACTTACATCAAAAGTTGCGAGTGCTTTTTCTAATTTCAATCCACCTCTTGAAACGTAGCGAAGTGTTTCTCCTTTAATATAAAGTTCAGTTGTAATCGGAATTTTTTCGCCAGGTTTATCATAGCGAATATGTTTCACAGCATCGACAATTTGTCCTGCCATGACAAGTCGTTTCGCTTTTTCCCTAGAATCCGTCAATCCTTGTTGTACGACTAGAAGGTCTACTCGTTCTTTTTCCATTCTTTCTCCTTTAAATCTCTACATATGAGAGAATTTTCATAAATATTTCTTGTACTTGTCTTTGAACCGTTGTTTCATTTGGAATAGATAGAATCGCTTGTTTTGCCTGGTTGATTTCTTGTTCTAAGGCAAGTTTTGCTCCATCAATTCCTAAAATGCTAGGATACGTATTTTTTTCTAATGCTGCATCTTGTCCAGTAATTTTACCTGTTTTTTCAGAATCCCAGCAAACATCTTGTAAGTCATTTTGAATTTGAAAAGCTAAGCCAAAATGCACGCCAAATTTTAAAAGAGCTTCTTCATAAGGTGTTTCATCATCTAATACGAGTAAGCCTAAACGAATCGCAGCTAATAATAATTGTCCTGTTTTATCTGCATGAATTTGTTTGAGTTGCTCTAATGTAATTTCTTGATGTTCACTTGCAATATCTCTCATTTGACCTGTAATCATACCACTAGCTCCAGAAGCTGAGCCTAATACTTGAATGGCTCGAACTTTTTTTGCATCCGATAATTGACATTGAGATAATTCTTCAAATGCAAGTGTTAGTAAAGCATCTCCTGCTAAAATGGCAGTTGCTTCATCAAATTGCTTATGAACCGTTAACTTACCACGACGATAATCGTCATTATCCATTCCTGGTAAGTCATCATGAATTAATGAATACGTATGAATCATTTCTAAAGAAGCTGCTACCGGTAACACTTTTTGAAGTTCCACTTTTTCTAAATGACTGATTAACAGTACTAATAATGGACGGATTCTCTTTCCTCCACTACTACTAGCATACAGCATAGCTTCTTTCAATCTTGTTGAAATATTTGGAATTTCATCTATTCGAGTTAATAAATAGTTTTCTATTTCTTGTTGCCAATATGAAATCATTTCACTCATGAGTTACTCCACTAATCTTCTTTTACAACAATCATTTTGCTGACTGTTTCTTCTGCTTTTGTTAATGTTTCATTGCAATATTGACTTAAAGCCATTCCTTCTTGAAATTTAGCAATGGCTTCGTCCAAAGGAACATCTCCTCTTTCCAATTGTTGTACAATTTGCTCTAATTCACTCATTGCTTCTTCAAATTTTTTCTCTTTCTTTACCATAATTGATTTCCTTTCTCTACAGAAGTCACTTTAGAACAAACTGTTCCATCGACTAATTGAATCGTTAATTCTTGATTTACTTCTAACTGGTCAACACTTTTAATAATTGTTTCCTCTTGTTGCAAAATCCCATACCCACGATTCATAATTTTTAATGGACTTAATAAGTCTAATTGCTGAATCGCTCTTTGGAATTGTTGTTTTTTATCCTTCATCAATTGACCTTGTGCTTGTTCTAATCGTTTTGCTAAATATTGGAGTGCTTGTTTTTCCGTTTGCACTCTTCTACTTGGTGAACCTAATTCTAAACGATGTTGATTTTTTACTAATTGCTGACGTTTGTGCTGAACACTTTGTTGCATCATTTGCTGCAATCGCATTTCTAATTGATCCACTCGTTGTTGATAGACTTGGTAAATCCTTTCTGGATTTTGGAAAATACTTGCTTTTGCTAATGCTTGCATTCTTTCCCGTTTGATTTGTAATTGTCGAGATAACGCTTGTTCCAGACGTGTTTGCAAATTTCTCAATTGTTGATGAATTTCCATTAAAACAGGCGTTGCAATTTCTGCAGCAGCTGTTGGAGTGGCAGCTCTCATATCAGATACAAAATCAATTAATGTCGTATCTGTTTCATGCCCTACACTTGAAATAACTGGAGTCGACAACTCAGCGACTCTTCTTACAACAGGCTCCTCATTAAACGCCCACAAGTCCTCAATCGATCCACCACCACGTCCAATAATGACAACATCATAATCTTCTTGTTCTACTAAGTCTAAATTTTTCAAAATACTATTAACAGCATGAACTCCTTGTACAACTGTTGGATATAAGACTAATTGAACAATAGGAAATCTTCGAGCCACTGTTGTTTGAATATCTTGAATAACCGCACCTGATTCACTCGTTAAAATCGCAATTTTTTTAGGGAATTGAGGGATTGGCTTTTTAGGAAGAGAAAATAAACCTTCAGCTTCTAATTTCTTTTTCAATTGTTCATAAGCTAAATAAAGAGCCCCAACTCCATCCGGTTCCATATGTTCAATATTAATTTGGTACTGTCCTGATTTTTCAAAAACAGAAACTTTACCAATCACTAGTACTTTCATCCCTTCTTCAGGACGGAATTGAATTTTTTTAAATGCAGATTGAAACATTGTTGCAGAAATAATGGCATTTTCATCTTTTAAACTAAAATACTGGTGAGTCGGACGTAAACGGAAATTTGAAATTTCCCCAGTTAGATATACTCTTCCAAGATGAGGGTCTTTATCAAACTTATATTTTATATATTTTGTTAATGCTGAGACTGTTACATATTCTTCACTCATAAATGTTTTCCCTCTTACATGCATTAAGATACGTCTGCTCTAATAACATCGCAATGGTCATTGGGCCAACTCCACCTGGTACTGGAGTAATGGCACTTACTTGATCTTTAACGCCATCAAAATCCACATCTCCAACGATTTTTCCAGATTCTAATCGATTAATACCTACATCAATGATGACAGCATCTTTTTTTACATGTTCTCTCAAAACTAAATTTGGTTTTCCAACCGCACTAATAATAATATCTGCACGAGCAATTTGTTTCTCTAAATCTTTTGTTCGACTATGACAAACAGTTACCGTTGCCCCACGATTTAAGCCTAATAAAGTCATTGGACGACCAACAATGGTACTTTGCCCAATTACAACCATTTCTTTTCCAGTAAGGTCAATTTCATACTCTTCTAATAATCGAATGATTCCTTTTGGCGTACACGGAACAATACTTTCATCTTTTTGAAGTAATTTTCCTAAATTTACAGGATGGAAGCCGTCTACATCTTTTTCGGGAGTAATGGCTTCTAATACTGTCTGGCTATCAATCTGTTTTGGTAGTGGTAATTGAACTAAAATTCCATGAATAGCATCATCTTCATTTAGTATTTTAATTTTTTCTAATAACTCTTCTTGAGTAGTAGTTTCAGGTAATCTTTCAACAACTGAATGAAAGCCTACTTCATTTGCAGCACGTTCTTTATTTCGTACATAAATTTGACTAGCAGGATCTTCTCCTACTAATAATACGACTAAACCAGGTTTTACTGCCTGTTCTTCTACTTTTTGTTTCAATTCTTGACGAATTTTTAAGGCTAAACTTTTACCATCTAATACAATCGCCATTTACTCACTCCTTTAAATAAAAAATTGAGCAAAAAGTGTTCCTGGAAGCAAATCATTGCTTCGGAGCGCCTTCTTGCTCAACCTCCTATACTGACTTACCCTTCAACAAAGTTTGATAAGACACCATTAATAAATTTCGCTGATTTTTCATCACTATATAATTTTGCAATTTCAATTGCTTCATTCAATGCAACTGTTTGAGGAACTTCCAATTCAGGTGAACGCATTTCGCAAACTGCTACACGCATAATCATTAAATCTAAGCGAACAATTCGATTTAATTCCCATCCTTTTAAATGTGAGGAAATTAAAGCATCAATCTCTTCTAACTGGTTTTGAACCCCTTGAATTAAATCTAATGAATAATGAATTTCTGGAAACTCATCTAATAACGCTTCATTAGAATATACTTCTTCATCAAATGATTGTTCATCATGCAATACATCTAACGCTAAGCGAACAGCATCAAATTCTGATAAATCTTTACAAATATCCATTTGATACAAAGCTTGAATAGCAATAATACGTAGTGCACGTCTTTTTAATGGGTTACGACTCACTCTTCATCCCCCAATTCGAAAAATTCTGAATCAACATTTTTTACTGGAATAATTGTTTGAACATGAATATTTACTTGAGAAATTTCTAATTCACAACTAAATAATAATTGTTCTTTAATTTTATTTTGTAATAATAATGCTAATTTTGGAATAGATACTCCATAATCCACATTACCGTACACATCAAGAATAAATTCACCTTGTTCTTGGGTTAAATAAGCACCTTTAGCTAGTTCTTCACGGCCAAAAAGTGTATTCACACTTGTCTTAATAATTCCTGATAAAGGATGGAATCCTTCCACTTTAGAAGCAACAATTCCTGCAATGCTCTCAATCACTTCAGGGGCAATTTCAATAGCACCTAAAACGGCTGTTTGATTTGAATATTTTTCCATAATGAACCTCCTTTTACAAAGATTCTGAATCGCTATCTAACTCAATGAGCATCACGAATCATGATCTTCACTCTCTTTTACAGTTTACCATGATTTTTGTTCTATCACAACTCACAAGGTAGTTTCTTATAAAATAATCAATTCACGTGGAACTTGTTGAATCACTTCTCCACCAGTCGGTGTAATTATAATATCATCTTCGATACGAACGCCACCAACACCTGGAATATAAATTCCTGGTTCATTTGTAATCACATTTCCTGGAACGAATGCTTGAGTCGCTAAACGACTTACATTTGGAGCTTCATGAATTTCTAAACCAATTCCATGACCAGTTGAGTGCGTGAAGTATTCGCCGTATCCTTTACTTGCAATATAGTCACGAGCAATTTTATCTAATTCTACTCCAGTTTTACCTGGCCCTGCTGCTGCACTTACTAATAATTGAGCTTGTAATACAACATCATGAATTTCTTTTAATTGATCTGTTGGTTCTCCTACAGCAATTGTACGAGTCATATCAGAAACATAACCTTGATAGTAACATCCAAAGTCTAATGTTACTAAATCACCAGTTTCAATTAATTTTTCACTAGCAACACCGTGAGGCATTGAAGAACGAACACCACTTGCAATAATTGTATCAAATGAAACGCCAGATGCACCTTGTTTTCTCATGAAGAAATCTAATTCATTGGCCACTTCAATTTCACTCATTCCAGCTTTTAGTACATTTAAAATATGTAAAAAGGCTGCATCAGAAATCGAACAAGCTTTACGAATCGTTTGAATTTCTGCTTCATCTTTAATTTCACGAATTTTTTCTACTAATCCTTGAGTTGGAACTAAATCTGTATCAAATTCATCTTCAAAAACTTCTAACATTGAAACAGATAAGTGGTCTGCTTCAAACCCTACATGTTTTAATCCATGTTTTTCAATTAATTCACGGAATACACCTAACCAACCTGTTTTATGTTCAATCACTGTAAATCCTTGTGCTTGTTTTTGAGCTTGTTGTGTATAACGAGCATCTGTTACAAAATATGCTTCATTTAATGTAATTAATGAAAAACCTGTTGTACCTGTAAAATTCGCTAAGTAACGTAAATTATATGGACTATAAACAATTAATCCTTCAATTTCTAAATCCTTCATCGCATTTCTTACTTTTTCAACTCTAATCATATAATCACCTTCCAAAATCTTTTGTGTAACCTAGTATAACAAAAAAACTCAATAATATATATGATTTTTAAGAAAAAAATAACTTTTTTAGGTTTACCTAATTTTTTCAATACAAAAAAACAACTACAACAAAATGTCATAGTTGTCCTGCATTCATTTAAAATTTTCTAAATTTTTCTAAGCGTTGGCTTACTAGTTCTTCCTTTGATTTGGTACGCCATTCTTTTAAAGATTCTAATAAAGAAGTTCGAAGTTCTATCGCTATTTTTTTAAACGAACGGTTTTTCTCTAAAATAATTTTATCAACAATTCCTTCTTCGAGTAATTCCTTACTTGTAAACTTCATTAATTCACTTGCTTGTTCTGCTTTTGAACTATCTTTCCACAAAATTGAAGCAAATCCTTCTGGAGATAAAACTGAATAGATGGCATATTCCATCATCCAAACTTCATTAGCAACAGCTAATGCAATAGCTCCACCACTTCCACCTTCACCCATTAAAATGGCAATAACCGGAACGGTTAAATGACTCATCTCTTGAAGATTTTTAGCAATGGCTTCCCCAATCCCTCTATCTTCAGCGCTTTTACCACAAAAAGCTCCAGCTGTATTAATCATTGTAATAATTGGACGATTAAATTTTTCAGCCTGTTTCATCAGTCTTAAACTTTTTCGATAACCTTCTGGATGAACTTGTCCAAAGTTACGCTCAATATTTTCTTTTAAAGTATGACCTTTTTGCATTCCAATAACTGTAACTGGAATCTCTTTTAAACGAGCAATTCCTCCAATAATGGCAGCATCATCTGCAAAAAAACGATCTCCTTTTAATTCGATAAAGTCATCGAAAATTTCGTCAATCCATTCTTTAGTAGTTGCACGGTTAATATCACGTGCTTTTTGGACGATTTTCATTGGTTTCATCTGAATTCCTCCTCTAAAGAATGTAGACTTAAAAGAGTTTTTAATGTTTCTTTTAACTGAGTACGATGAATGATAGCATCAATAAATCCATTTGCCTGTACAGTTTCGGCTTGTTGGAAATCATCTGGTAACTTTTCTTTCATCGTTTGCTCAATCACACGTTTACCAGCAAATCCAACAATCGCTCTTGGTTCACTAATAATAATATCCCCTTGCATGGCAAAACTAGCTGTCACACCACCTGTTGTTGGATCTGTTAATACCGTGATGTATAGTAATCCTTCTAAGTGATACGCTTGTACTGCTCCACTAATTTTTGCCATTTGCATTAATGAATAAATTCCTTCTTGCATTCTAGCGCCACCAGAAGCAGTGCAAACTATAATTGGAAGCTTTCTCTTGGTTGCTTCTTCAAAGGCTAAAGTCAGTTTCTCACCAACGACTTGTCCCATTGAACCCATCATAAAATAAGGATTCATAATCGCTAAAACAAATGGTAAATGACTAATTTTTGCAAGCCCAACCGTTACAGCTTCTTGTTCTCCTGTTGTTTGTCTAGCTTTTTTCTGTTTCAAATCATACCCTGGAAACTCAACGGGTACTTTTACCTTTGTATCAACAAAAAATTCTTCAAACTCGTCTGTCATGAAAGTAATTCTTTGTTTTGGTGTTAATCTAAAATGATAATCACAATTTGGACAAATTTGAAACTCCCCAATATCATCCAAATAAACCGTTTTTTGACATTGAGGGCATTGAATCCATTTTCCATCGGGAATCATTGGAGCTTTTTCAGATTCTACTACATCAACAGGATTCTGTTTTAATGAAATATAAGGACGTTTTTTAAATAAACCCATCTAATCACTCCTTTATGGACGAGACTCTTGAAACCACTCTGGTAAGAATTTTTCTTCTACAACATTTGTCGTATAATCTCCTCTTTCAAAAAAAGTTGATTGCAATAAATCTTGTAAAAATTCCTTATTCGTCTCAACGCCTTCAACTACTAATTCTTGAAGAACTCGTTGCATTTTTGAAATAGCTTGAGTTCGACTTGGTGCATGTACAATTAATTTTGATAACATGGAATCATAAAATGGTGGAATTTTATATCCAGAATATAAAGCAGATTCAATTCTTACACCTAAACCTCCATTTGGTTGATGTAAGACTTCAATCTTACCTGGAGAAGGTCTAAAGTTTTCTCTTGGGCATTCTGCATTTAAACGACATTCGATTGAGTGTCCTTTAATATGAATGTCATCTTGAGTAAAGCTTAATTTTTCCCCATAAGCTACTTTTAATTGCCATTCTACTAAATCAATTCCTGTAATCATTTCTGTAATAGGATGTTCCACTTGGATACGAGTATTCATTTCCATAAAGTAGAAATTTTTATCCTCATCTACTAAAAATTCAATCGTACCAGCATTTTCATAGCCTACTGATGTTGCAGCTAACACGGCTGCTTGCCCCATTTTTTCACGTAATTCGTCATCTAAATAAGGACTTGGTGCTTCTTCTATAATTTTTTGATTTTTCCGTTGTAAAGAACAATCACGTTCTCCTAAATGAACAACATTACCATGAGAATCTGCTAAAATTTGAAACTCAATATGTTTTGCAGGATAAATGATTCGCTCAATATATACTTCTTCATTCCCAAATCCTTGAAGAGCTTCTTGTTGAGCTGCAAGAAATTGTTTTTCAAATTCATCAATCGTTTGAACTTTACGAATTCCTTTTCCACCACCACCTGCAACAGCTTTAATTAAAAGAGGAAATTCAATTTTTTCTGCAATTTTTAATCCTTCTTCAACAGTAGGAACAACCCCGTTACTACCTGGTATAACGGGAACTCCTGCTTTCATCATTTGTTTACGAGCTTGTGCCTTATCCCCCATCATTTGAATAACATGTGCACTAGGTCCAATAAATTTTACTTGACATTCCTCACACATTTTTGCAAATTTAGGATTCTCTGATAAAAAACCAAAACCTGGATGAATCGCTTGTGATCCAGTTAATACAGCTGCACTTAAAATATTTTCAACATTCAAATAAGATTCTTTACTAATATTTTTACCTATGCAAACGGCATAATCTGCTAATTGTACATGTAATGCTTCAGAATCAGCCTGAGAATAAACTGCTACTGTTTCAATTTGAAGCTCTCTACATGCACGAATTAATCGACAAGCAATTTCTCCTCGATTCGCAATTAAAATTCTTTTAAACATATACTACCTACCAATAATAAAGGTTAACTCCGCTTCACAAACAACTTTACCATCTACAAAGGCCTTTGCTTTACCAATTCCTGCATATTCTTTTAATTTAAGAATATCCACTTGAAGCGTTAAAACATCACCTGGTGTTACTTTTTTTCTAAATTTTACGTGATTTAAACCACCTAAATAAGCAGTTTTTCCTTTAAAACTTTCTAATGATAATAATGGAATTGAGCCAGCTTGTGCTAAAGCTTCTACAATTAAAACTCCTGGCAATACTGGTTCTCCAGGGAAATGTCCTTGGAAAACATGCTCATTATACGTTACATTTTTAGTAGCCACTACGTGCTCACCCGGTATTAATTCTTCAACACGGTCAATATATAAAATCGGAAAACGATTTGGAATTAGTTTCATTACATCTGTTACTGTCATTACACTCATGATGAACCTCCTAAATTTTCTTTAAAGCAAATAATTCTTGCCCATAATCAACCATTTGTCCATTTTCAACAAGTACTTCTACCACATCACCTGAAAAATCTGCAGTAATTTCATTCATAATTTTCATGGCTTCGATAATACATACTGGTTGTCCAACTTGAACTTTATCCTGAACTTGAACAAAAGTAGGATCATCTGGAGATGGTGCTAAATACACAATCCCCACAATTGGACTTTTAATATATTGTAAATCTTCTTTTGCAACTGTTTCTTGAACTTCAGGAGCTTTAGTAGCTACCGTTTCAGCAATGATTTCTTTTGTAGGTACAAGTGCCACTGGCTTTTCTTCAATCGTTTCAACAACTTGTTTAGAACCACTTACTGGATAATTTTCTCGTTTAGAAAGTTGAAGATCTACTCCCTCTTGTTGTAAATGTAATTCCATTAAACTTGAATGATCGAATAACGAAACAATAGCTTTTAAATCCTCTATATTCATACATTATCCTTTCCACTTCTTGAAGCATAAAACTGCATTATGTCCACCAAATCCTAATGAATTACTAATGGCAACATTTACTTCTTTTGCAACACCTGTTAGTGCTGTTACATTAACAGAACATGCTTCATCTTGTTCTTTTACATTAATCGTCGGTGGAATAAAATCCTCTCCAACTGCTTTAATACATGCAATTGCTTCAATAGCTCCTGCAGCACCTAATAAATGTCCTGTCATTGATTTTGTACTTGAAACATGTACGTTATCTGCAGCTTCTTTTAATGCATAGCGAATTGCTGTTACTTCAGAAGAATCATTTGCAGGAGTACTTGTTCCATGAGCATTAATATAATCTACATCACTTGGAGATAATTGCGCTTCATTTAAAGCCTGTAAAATTGCTTTTCCTGCACCACTACCATCTGGTGTAGGAGCCGTCATATGATAAGCATCAGCTGTTGCTCCATAACCAATGATTTCAGCATAAATCGTTGCTCCTCTTTTTTGAGCATGTTCTAAACTTTCTAAAACAACAACTCCTGCTCCTTCCCCCATCACAAAACCATTACGGTTTTTATCAAATGGGATAGAAGCTGTATTTGGGTCTTTGCTATTACTTAATGCTGTTAAAGCAGCAAATCCAGCAATACCAATCTCACAAATCGTTGCTTCTGAACCACCAGCTAAAATCACATCAGAATATCCATGTTTAATATTTCTGAATGCTTCTCCAATCGCATGACTTCCACTTGCACACGCTGTTACAATTGAAGAACAAATTCCTCTAGCTCCAGTTTTCATTGAAATATTTCCAGCAACCATATTTCCAATTGTCATTGGTACAAATAATGGTGCAACCCTTGTAGGACCTTTTTCATGCATTTTAATAATTTGTTGTTCCATCGTTGGAAGACCTCCAATACCAGAACCAACAATTACACCAAAACGATCAAAGTCTGTATTTTCTTTTGTAATCCCACTATTTTCAACGGCTTGTAACGCTGCAGCAATTCCATATTGGCAAAATAAATCCATACGTTTTGCTTCTTTACGGTCCATATATAAAGTAGGATCAAACCCTTTCACTTCTGCTGCTACATGAACATCAATATCTTTCGTATCAAATTTTGTAATGAAATCTATACCATTTTTACCATTTTTCAATCCATCCCAGTAGCTGGCAACATCATTTCCTAATGGCGTAATAGCCCCCATTCCTGTAATGACTACTCGATTCATGTTTTTCCTCCTTTACATATATAAACCACCGTTAATTTGTAATACTTGTCCTGTCATATATTTTTGTTCGGCTAAATATAAACAAGCTTCAGAAATATCTTCAACTGTTCCAAATTTACGCATTGGAATTTGTTTTTCCCATTCTTTGCGAATTTTTTCTGGAAGTGATTGTGTCATTTCAGTATCAATATATCCAGGTGCGATAGCATTAACGGTAATTCCTCTTGAACCAATTTCTTTCGCTACTGATTTCGTTAAACCAATAATTCCTGCTTTACTTGCAGCATAATTAACTTGACCAGCATTACCAGATACACCAACAATACTTGTCATATTAATAATACTTCCCGATTTTTGACGTACCATGTATGGACTAGCAAAACGAATTAAGTTGAAACAACCTTTTAAATTAATGTCAATGACATCATCAAAATCTTCTTCTTTCATTTTTAACACTAATCCATCACGAGTAATTCCAGCATTATTAATTAATACATCTATTTTTGAAAACTTCTCAATCGTTTGTTCCACTAAACTTTCAGCAACCTCAAATTTTGAAATATCACCAACAACAGTTAGTACTTCTCCAGGATATGGAGTAAATAGCTCTAATACTTCTTGGCTAATTTCTGAAGTTGCATTGAGTACAATATTAGCCCCTTCTTTTGCAAAAGCTAATGCAATGCCTAATCCAATTCCTCTTCTACTTCCCGTTACAACGACTGTCTTATCGATAAATTTCATATATTCTCCTCTTTCATTCTACGTAATTCTTGTACTGTTTGATCCAATTGTTTGATTGATTCCGTTTGAAGTACAGTTACTTCGATTGAATGACTTTTGGCAATTTGTTTAATCATTTGAGATAAACTTTTTCCAGGTCCAATTTCTACAAACACTCGAATTCCTTGTTCTAACATCCATTCAACATTTTGTTTCCATTTAACAGAATGAGTGATTTGTTGTGTCAATATTTCTGCTTTAATCGGAATAGAATGTTGTACTCCAGTCACATTACTTAATACTGGAATACTTGGTGTTTGAAACGAAATTGTTTTTATAAAGTCATTAAATTTTTCTGCTGCTGGAGTCATTAATTCTGTATGAAAAGCTCCACTTACGGGAAGAACAATCGCACGTTTTGCTCCTTGTTCTTTTAATTTTTCTACTGCTATTTCAACAGCATCCTTTTTCCCACCGATTACTAATTGTCCTGGTGTATTATAATTGGCAGGCGATACTAATAATCCTTGTTCTTGTAATTCTTTACATACCTTTTCAATGACTTCATCTTCTAATCCCAAAATAGCAGCCATTGTACCAGCATTTTGATTAGCTGCCTCTTGCATCCATTCTCCTCGTTTTGAAACAAGCGTCAAAGCTGATTCATAACTTAATGCACCACTTGCCATTAAAGCACTATATTCCCCAAGAGATAGACCGGCAACGATATCTGGATGAAATCCTTCTTCCTCAAGAAACTGTAAAATAAGTTTAGAAACAAATAATAATAAAGGCTGTGTATATTTTGTTTCATGAAGCTTCGTAGAATGTTCATCTTCTAATAGTTCTAATACTGAAAAATCTAATACTTTTTGTGTTTGTTCTAATAAATTTTGACCCTTAGGATTATCTAGAAACTCTAACCCCATTTGAGGTTTTTGACTTCCTTGTCCTGGGAAAATAAAAGCCGTTTTCATAAGCACTCCTTATACTTTGAAGTTCAAAATAAATTTTGCGTAAAAAAAAATTAATCTTCAAAACGTTTCATTTGTTCTTGAATCGTTTTTATTGAATCTCTCATTAATTCTTCAATAATTTCTTTACAAGTTTCTTCTTTTTGAATTAAACCAGCAATTTGTCCTGCCATCATCGATCCCATTTGAGTATCCCCTTCAACAACAATTCGTCTAAGAGCTCCTTTTCCAATAGCTTCTAATCGTTCGAAATCAGGATTTTCTTTACTTGTTTCTTCTTTTTCTGCTTGTAAATAAATTTTTGTTAATTTGTTTCTTAATACACGAACTGGATGTCCAGTAATTTGACCAGTAATTACTGTATCAATATCTTTTGCTTTAATCACTGCTTGCTTAAAGTTATCATGAGCAGTAGATTCTTTTGCAACTAAAAATCTAGTTCCTAATTGAACAGCTTCAGCACCTAACATCAATGCAGCTGCCATTCCACGACCATCACCAATACCACCAGCTGCGATAACTGGAATAGTTACAGCATCGACTACTTGAGGCAATAAAGCAATGGTAGTTGTTTTACCAATATGTCCTCCTGCTTCCATTCCTTCAATGACAACAGCGTCAGCTCCAGCTTTTTCCATACGTTTTGCTAAAGCTACAGAAGCTACTACTGGGATGACAATAATACCAGCAGCTTTAAATTTATCCATATATTTTCCTGGATTTCCAGCACCAGTACAAACAACTTTTACGCCCGCTTGGCAAACCACATCTACTACTTCATCTACGAAAGGACTTAATAGCATGATATTAACTCCGAAAGGTTTATCCGTTAATTGCTTCATTTCATCAATAAATCCTTGTACAACTGGACCAGGAGCATGACCACAGGCAATAATTCCTAGCCCACCTGCATTGGATACCGCACTTGCTAAAGATGGATTCGCAACCCATGCCATTCCACCTTGAATAATAGGATACTGGATACCAAGTAATTGACTAATTTTTGATTCCATAAAACCATCCCTTATTATTTTTCTGCTAATTGGTTATCAACATATTTTACTAAATCTTCTACAGTTTCTAATCCATCTTCTGTATCGATTTTCACATCAAATTCATCTTCAATATCATTGATGATTTGGAATAAATCTAAGCTATCTGCTTCTAATTCATCTTTTAAGCTAGTTGATAATTGTACTTCTTCTTTTTCTTTTCCTAATTGTTCTGTAATAATCTCTTGAATTTTTTCGAATGTCATGTTTGTTTCCTCCAAATAGTTAAATTGTTATGATTATACTTCCCCAAGATAATCCGCCACCAAAGCCACTTAGTAGTAATTTTTGACCACTACCAATCGTAATTAATTGATTTCGAACTAATTCATCTAGAAGAATTGGAATACTTGCTGCTGAAGTATTTCCTACACTAGCTAGATTTGTTGGGAATTTTTCAATTGGTTGTTTTAATTTTTTTGCAACTTGTTCGATTAATCGAACATTTGCTTGATGTAGTATATATAAATCTACATCATCAGCACTCATTTGAGCTTTTTCTAGAGTTTCTGAAATATTTTTAGGAACTTCCCTTGAAACGAGTTCAAAAACTCCTCTACCATCCATTCTCATTGTGGAAATTGTATGTTGCTCTAATCTTTCTCCACAAACTAAAGCGTCTCCTTTTAAACCATCAGAACGCAAAGTTTCAACAAATAATGTTGCATCATCTGTTTTTTCTAATAGAACCGCACCTGCTCCATCGCCAAAAAGAATGGCAGTTGAGCGATCCTTCCAATCTAAAACAGATAACATTGTTTCAGCACCAATCACAATACCATAATTTTGATTTCCTGCTGAGAGCATCTTTATTGCTGTAGATAAAGCAAATACAAATCCTGCACAAGCAGCACTAATATCAAATGCAAATGCATGATTAGCTCCAATTGCTCCTTGAACTTTCGCTGCACAAGAAGGACTCATAGTGTCAGGAGTCATTGTAGCTACAATGACAAATTCAATTTCCTCTGGATTTATCGCAGACTCTCCTAAAAGCTTTTGAGCAGCTTTTATCGCTAAATCACTTGTTGTTAATTCTTTAGCATAGCGTCTAGTTTGAATTCCAGTTCTTTTTTGAATCCATTCATCTGTAGTATCCAATTGAAGCTCCCAATCAGCATTTTTTATTTCATGAATTGGTAGGTAAGAACTTGTATGAATCACTTTTACAGTGGACATCAAATCTCTCCTTTTTGAACTTCAGCTTTGACTTCGTGTAAAAAGTTATATAAATTATGAAGACCTTTTACTAAGACAGCCATTTCTTCCTCGTTCATTCCTTCGATCGTACGTTTCACTAATTTCTCATGAAACTTACGATGTAATCGATACAAGAGACGACCTTTACTTGTTAAACCTAATCTAACAATACGGCGATCTTTTGCATCCTTTAAACGTTCCACATAGCCTTTCTTCACTAATGCATTAACTGCTACTGTTAGCGTCCCAACGGTCACATTTAATATATTAGAAACTTCTGTTGTCGTATGTTCATGGTACATACCGATTGCTTCAATGGCATGCATTTCTTTAATCGATAAATCTTTAAATTGACTTTGTGCCAATGAAGATTCTTCAATATCTAGCATTTGGTTAAAGACGTCTACCAAATACTCATTAATTTTCTCTAGAGTTGTTTCCATTTCTTTCTCCTAATTAGTTTGAATATCAAATCATTTGATATTCAAACTATACTAAATAATATTTTGAATGTCAAACATTTTTTGCAAAAAAAATTTCTCTTTCAATTCTATGAATTCGAAAGAGAAATTTTCATCATTATTCAATTGGTGTAACAATTAATCTTAATGCATGTAATAGCACTACTACAGTACTTCCTTCATGAAGAATGACTCCAAGTGTTAAATCACTCCAACCAAGGAAATTCAATAACACTAATACAATCACAATGAATAAAGAAAAAATTAAATTTTGCTTTGTAACAGTCATCATTAATTTTGAAACTTTATGCAATGTTTTTAAAGAATCTAATTGACTATTCATTAATACAATATCACTTGATTCCATTGCAACATCTGTTCCTTTTCCCATTGCGATCCCAACTTCTGCATTTACTAATGCTGGTGCATCATTAATACCGTCTCCTACCATTGCAATTGTCGGATATTTCATAAACCATTCTTTTAAGGTATTTGCTTTTTCTTCTGGTAATACATTAGCTCTTACTTCATCCACTTCTAATTCGTTAGCAATTGCCTCAGCTGTTTGTATAGAATCTCCCGTTAATAGCATTGTTTGAATATTTTCTTCTTTGAAATAATCAATCACTTGTTTTGCTTCTTCTTTTGGAGTATCTAATAGAGCTACTGCTCCAACAACTAAATGATCCTCACTTAAAACTACAACTGTTTTTCCTTCATTCATCCACTGCTCAACAATTTCTGTATATTTTCCTAATGTAGCAAAACTAGAAGGTTTTCCAATACGATACGTGTGATTTCTATAAGTTGCTTCTAATCCAATTCCTACTTTTGGTGTAACAGATAATGAATAAGTACGATAAGCTAATCCAGATTCTACGATTGCAAAGGCTAATGGATGATTTACTTTTTTCTCCATCGATACAAGAATGGAATATAATTCAAATTCACGCTCTTTATCCATCACTTTTGCCACAACTTTCGGTGTACCATTTGTTAGTGTACCAGTTTTATCAAAAGCAATCGCTTCAACTTCAGACATTTTTTCTAAAGAAGCTCCAGATTTAATAAAGATTCCTTTCCTAGATAAAGTTGAAATAGCAGTTACTGTTACGGGTGTAGCACTAGCGGCAAGTGCACATGGAGATACAGCAATTAAATAAACCATTCCACGATAAAAAGCTGTTAAGAAATCCCATTTTAACAATAGAATTCCGATGGCTAACACAACTGGGAATAAAGCCAATACAATTGTGACATAGACAGGTTCCCATTTCTTTAAGAAACTACCTGTACGAGTTAATGATTGACCAGCTTCTTGAACCAAAGTAATAATCTTTCCAAGTACACTGTCTTGTTGTTTTTTAGTAACCTTAATGAGCAATGTTTGAGTTAAATTTAAAGTTCCAGCAAACACTTCACTTCCTACTTCTTTTTCAACTGGAATTGATTCTCCAGTTACAGAAGCCTGATTAATAGAAGACATTCCTTCAATAATGATTCCATCTGCTGAAATTTGACTGCCATTCAATACTTGAATAATATCTCCAATTTCTAAAGAAAAAGCATCTACTTCTTCAAAGTGTCCATTATTTATTTTTTTCAACGCTAATTTTGGTTGTAATTGCAATAATTGAGTCATATCTTTACGACTTTTCTTTTCGACATATTCTTCAAGTGAATGGGCAATCGTAAATATAACAATTAGCATTGCTGCTTCTTCGAATTTCCCAATAAAAATTGCACCAAGAGCAGCAAGTGTCATGAGAAAATGAACATTTGGACGAAACTTTTTAAAATGCTTTGTTTCTTCAATAGTATCCATAATTCCTTCAGTAATGACTTCTTTTCCAATACAAGCAATTGTTAAAAGGAATAAGGCATTTGCTATCCAAGCTACACTACTTTCTAAAAACAATGCTAATACAAACATACCAATCGCGAGAACCCAACGCTGCCAAGAAATTTCATGATGATGATGACCAGAACAATGACCACAATGATTATGAGAATGATGGTGAGAATCATGATTGTGACTATGATATTCACAGTGCTCATGAGAATGATGGTGAGAATCATAATCGTGACTATGATGTTCACTGTGTTCATGAGAATGATGGTGAGAATCATAATCGTGACTATGATGTTCACTGTGTTCATGAGAATGATGATGAG
>CAUQAL010000008.1:0-38185 GCA_963515985.1 uncultured Granulicatella sp. | reverse complement strand
AAAAGTAATTGAAGTACTTAAAAAGATTTTAAGAGCAATTCATCTAAATAATTATAGAGATATTATGGATTGTGTTGATGGTTCAGAAGTTGATGATGTGAGAAAGTTGCTTGAATATATTGACGATTCATTACAATTAAATGATTTTGATAATATTGATGAATATGGTGTAGAATGTAATTTCCATCCGAATTATGAGTATTCTCAACTACAAGTTTATGAATTTAATAATCAAACTGGCTTTGCTGTTGAATATCAGATGACCTCTAACTCTGAATTAGTAGATTTAACCCTACAATTAGAATTTTTATACAATGAGGATGGTTACAAATTAACTTCTATAGATGTAGATCCTGGATAAACTTTAGTTAAATATCTTTGTTATGTAATATATGCGTAGACTAAGGATAGATAATTAGATTGTAAGTTACTTAAATCTCGGTTGTTTTTTCAAATATTGGAAGGATTAATGATGTATTTATTAGAATTATACCAAAACAATTATTCAAAGGATTTAGTCGTATTTGAGACTTTAGAAGAAGGAAGAGCCTTTGTAGCGCAAATCCCGGGATATACTTTAGAAACAGAAGATGGGTTTGAAGTAGAGTATGTAAATCCTAAACACTTGCCGGACTATTTGGAAATTGTCTTCAATGGAAATATTGTGCCTTTATCTAGATTTTCGTTTGAACCCGAAGAAAATGTGGACATTGTTTGGAAAGAAATTTCGAATCTATCGGTTAAAAACGATAAAGTGATAGAAGGCGCTACAAAAGTAGATGCGTATGTCGTTAACAACGATGAAGTAAAAGACTATATCGAAGCAAGAGAATCTAAGTATCGTCAGGTAAAAGCTTTCTTAGAAAGCAAAGGGTGCGAAGTCGACAGAAGCTTTTTCGGAAGTGAAGACGGCGAAGCGATTCTCTACAGAAAAATAGACGCCGAAGATTGGCACTTCTTATGCCACTTAGATCCAATGTTTGTAGAGATTGAAGATGTAGAGTGATATGTGAAAGAAGAGATGGAAGAGTTTTTGTATAGTTAAACTTATAAACTCTTCACAAAATAATAAACCAATCGAAAGGAAATATCGGTTGGTTTTTTTTAGAAAGGAAATCAAATTTTGAGCACACGATATGGTCTCAGTTTTAGAACGTCTCAAACTAAGTTCTAGATGACTAGAATTTACTGTGGGACAAATGCTTCCTTTCTATAATGAATATTTTAATAAGTTCTGTTGATTATTTATGAAAATTTATCTTGATTTATACCATTATTTGTTAAATAATTTTGGTGATTGGATCACGTTATTGGGTTCAATGTAATGAACGCCTAATGTTTTCGCAACAGATTCTCCAAACATGAAGGTGAAGCATTCATAAGCTGATATATTATTTAAAGATTGTCGCTTAACCCCATTCAAGTGAGATACAGCGAGGTTAATATCTTCCTGTGTATATTCATCAAAAGAAGTTCCCTTTGGAAAATAGTCGCGAATCAAAGTATGATTTTTTTCGATACGAGCCTTTTGATCAGGACGATTAGAATCACAAAAGAAAAGATGACAATGATTTTCTTTATCTGATTCAAAGGAAGAAATATTGGCAAATTCTCCACCATTATCCGTTAATATAATAGGAAAAGGGGAAGAAAATGATTGTTCCTGTTTTAATAAATCAAGCTTGATGCGATTTAAATGTTCAACAACTTGAGTAGTCGTTTTAGCATCTAATAATCGTGCGAATATAAAATTACCAGAGGATACATTGAAGGTTAATAACACCTTACCTCCAATACGCCCAATAACGGTATCCATTTCAAGCCAATAATGATAGTCACTGGAATGAAGGAAAGTTAAAAAGTCACTAAAGCGATGCCCAATCTTATCCTTAGAAGGAATAGGTGGTAAATCATGAGATTTTCTTGGTTTAAATTTAACAATACGAGGAAAATCTATAGGAGCGACATCCATATATCCTTTTTTAACATAACGATAAAGAGTTGAACGAGAAATCGATAGTTCGTTAGTTACGATAATATGATGTAAATGTTGGCCTTTATGAATTCCTTCTGACACAATATCATTTATTTTATAAAAACTCTCCTTATTAAGCGCAATACCTTCACGAGAATAAGATAATTCAACCTCATATTGTCGTTGCGCATGCTTAGTGTAGTAAAATTGTTTACAATGTCCACATTTATTACGCTTAAAAGGGCAATTGTTACAACAATACGGTGGCTACACTCGCAAGGAGAAAGCTTTTCATGTTTATCTAGTTGTTTAACGACTAGATGTTTTTTTATTTCTTTTGAAACAGTAGAAGGATCCTTCTCAATGATTGAAGCAATTTTTCTAAATGAAGAACCTTGTGTAATACCTAATTCAATTTCAATACGGTCAGATAGAGTTAAATGTTTGTGTTTCATGTTTCCATACCATCATTTGTCCCATACTTAATTCTACCGTAAAATGTAGTCTCATACTAACTTCTAGTTTTTATAGTTAACTAGAAGTTACTTTGAAACTTTACGATTTTAATTTTTTTACTGCAACTTTTTCAAATAATCCCTTGTGTATTTATTGTTTTGCACCGTTGTGCTATAATCATCAAGGAATATCTGAATAAAAGAGGATTTTTAAATGAAAAGATTAACGACAGAAGAGGTTAAGCAAAGAGAATTAGCCATTCTTTTAGCAGTGGATGAGTTTTGTAAAAAAGAAAAGCTTCATTATTTTCTTAATTATGGTACATTAATTGGTGCGATTCGTCATAAAGGATTTATTCCATGGGATGATGATATTGATATTATGATGCCAAGAAAAGATTATGAACGTTTTAAACGTGAATTTCATTCAAGACAATATGACATTTTATCTTTAGAGACAAACCAAGAGTATTTTAATAACTTTATCAAAGTAGTCGATAACCAAACCGTCATTACGGATACGAGAAATCGTAAAACTTATAAGAGTGGAATTTTTATCGATATTTTCCCTTATGATCGAATAGATGATTTAAAAGCAGTAGATAAAACTTATCAATTAGAAAGTTTCAAATTACTATCATTCAGTAAGCATAAGAATATTGTGTACAAAGATAGTTTAATAAAAGATATCATTCGTACATTTTTCTGGACCGTATTATTGCCTGTGTCTCCAAGAAGATTTGCGTATAAAATTGAAGAAGTGATTCAACAATATACAAGACCGAATGGAAAATATGAATGCTTATTAGCTTCTAAATTAAAAGAAAAAGAAGTATTTGAAGCAGGGATTTTCGATGAAGTGATGGATGGAGAATTTGAAGGACATATCTTCCCGATTCCGAAAGAATATAACCGATTATTAACACAATATTATGGAGATTATTTAACAGTACCTCCAATTGAAAAACAAACTAATCCACATGAATTGGAAGTTTATTTAAAAGAAGAGGAGTAGCATGATGCCAAAGTATTTAACAAAAGAAGAATTAAAGCAAACGCAACTAGATATTTTAAAATACATTGACCGTATTTGTAAGGAAAATGATATTCGCTATTTTGTCAGTTATGGAACATTATTAGGAGCTGTTCGTCATAAAGGATTTATTCCATGGGATGATGATATTGATATTTCTATGTATCGTTCTGAATATGATAAATTTATTCAAGCAGTTGAAAAAGATCAACATCCATATTACAAAATTTTAAGTAAGGAAACTTCTGATTGGTATTTCCAAAACTTCTTAGTAGTGACAGATGAACGTACGGTTGTAGAAGATCATATTAAAGTGGATCGTCATGATACAAGTGTCTTCGTAGATGTTTTCCCAATCGAACGTTATGATGATGTCAAATTAATCGACAAGGCTCATTTAATGGCAACGTTACGAATGATTGCATACATTAAATTACAATATGTCCAATATGGAGATAGTCAGTTAAAAGATATTTGCCGTAAAATCATGTGGTATGCCCTACGAATTGTTAACCCACGTTGGTTTGGAAATCGTATCGATGCCTTAATTAAAAAATATCGTAAAGAAGATGGACAATATGAAGGGCTTGTTGGTTGCGGTAAAGACGGTCGAAAAGAAGTATTCCCTCGAGGAACTTTTGAAGAATTGATTGAATTACCATTTGAAGATATGATGGTTCCTGCACCAAAAGAATATGATGTATTTCTTTCACAATTTTATGGGGACTATATGACGGTTCCTTCTCAAGAAGAAATTGATTATAAGAGTCATCTATTACAAGCTTATCGTAAGGATGAACAATAATGGAGTTAAGTCTAAGAAGAGGTTGGACGTTTATCCAGCCTTCTTTTTATGTCTATGAAAGTGTAGTGGAAGAGGATATCCTTAATTCTTATAATTTGTTTAATATCTAGGATATTTGTTTCTATCTTTGCATGAATTTGCTATACTATCTCCAGTAAAATGAGGTGAATTATGAAAAATATTAAAGTAAATGCTATCGCAAACCTTTTAATGCGAGTATTAAATATTGTTTTTCCACTAATTACAGGTCCCTATATTGCCAGAATTTTAAATAAAACAGAGTATGGGTATTTCAATATTACGAATACTTTCATCGGATTATTTATCCCTTTTGCAACGTTAGGAATTTATAATTATGGAATTCGAGCCATTAGCAAGGCGAAGGAAAATAAGCAAGAGATTAATCGAATCTTTTCGTTACTCTTTTATATTTCCTTATTTTGTACAGTTATAACAACGATTGTCTATTTTATCATTACTTTCCAAATGGAAGGTGCTCCCGTATTAAAAACATTGTATTACATTATGGCGATACAAGTATTTGCACAGTTTTTAAATATTGAATGGATGAATGAAGCTTTTGAAAATTATACGTTTATTTTGTATAAGACTTTATTTATTCGAATCTTTATGCTTGTTTCTATTTTTACATTTGTAAAAACTGAGCATGATATTGTGCCGTATGCCTTTTTAATGTCCATTGCGACACTGTTAAATTATTTAGCAAGTTTCTTCTGGATTAAAAAAGAAGTCCACTTTGTTGGCGTTCAGTGGAAAGATGTTAAAGCAGTCATTCAACCGTTAATTGCTATCCTTTTATTAGCAAATGCAGGGATGCTTTATACGTATTTAGATCGAATGTTTTTATCTTCCATTGCTTTACCAGAATATGTATCGTATTACACGATTGCTCAAACATTAGTATTTTCTATTTCTGGAGTCATTAGTGGAGCCGTGAGTGTTAGTATTCCAAGACTTGGCTATTATTTAGGAATTAATGATAAGAAAGCCTATGATGATTTAGTCAATAAGGGCGGAAGAATTTTTATGTTCTGTATTACGCCGTTAAATTTTGGATTAGCTATTTTAGCAAGTCATGCAACTGTATTATATGCAGGGGAGCAATATTTAGATGCTAGCTTTAGTGTGTTCCTATTTGCTCTTCGTTCCATTCCATGGGCAATGGCATTAATTTTAGAAAATCAAATTATTTTTGTACAAGGATATGAAAATAAATTAACGATGTTCTACTTTATTGGTGGAGGATTAAACTTAGTGTTGAACTCCATTCTAGCTGTTGTTGGGATTACAAAACCAGAATGGTATATTTTAACAACAATTGTAGCTGAATTATTAGTTATCGCATTAGACATCTTATTAATTAACAATAATAAGTTAATCGATTTAAGAAAATTATTTATACATGCGGGTAAATATGTTCTTTATTCATCAGGATTTTTCATTATTTATGGGTTGATTTCTTGGATTCGTCCAATTGAAATGGTCATGAATGGGGCATTGCTTATCAATATTTTTGTAACAATTGTTAGCTGTGTCATTTATTATGTAGTTGTATTAGCACTTGTCAAAGATGAAATTTTCTATGAAGTGATTCATGCTGTAAAAAATAAAGTATTGAAGAGAGGATAAGCTATGAGTGAATTAATTAGTGTCATTGTACCTGTATACAATGTCGAACAATATTTAGAAAAATGTGTTCAATCGATTCAAACACAAACTTATTCAAATTTAGAAATTTTATTAGTCGATGATGGTGCAACTGATTCAAGTGGACATCTCTGTGATGAATTAGCTACGACAGATGAGCGAATAAGAGTCATTCATAAAGAAAATGGGGGCTTATCTTCAGCAAGAAATGAAGGACAAAAAGTGGCTCAAGGAAAGTATGTATTATTCGTAGATTCAGACGATTACATTCATGAAGAAATGATTGCATCCCTTTATCAACAACTCATTGCTGAAAATGCAGACGTTTCAAGTTGTAATGTTATGAACGTTTATACTACAAACCAAACTCCTCAATGTGATCGAGAAGATTTATATTTAGTTTTTAATAGGGAAGAGTTTTTAAGAGAATATTTAATTGGACAAAAAGTTCCCGGAACGATTTGTAATAAATTAATTCGAAAAGAAATTGCTGACAAGATAGAATTTCCAGTAGGAAAAATTTATGAAGATGCATTTTATCATTATCAATTAGTGCAAATTGCTGAGAAATATGTTGTGAATACAAAACCGTATTATTATTATTATCATCGACAACAAAGTATTACGACAAATCCTTATCGTGAACGTGATTTAGTGTATATTACGATTTATCAACAATTCTATGATTTAGTAAAACAGCAATTTCCGAAATTGGAAGAAGAAGCATTCTTTCGATTATCGTACGCCCATTTTTATATTTTAGATAAGATGTTAATGGAAGATGATTTTGAAACTTTAGCAGATTATCCAAGAGTGCGTCACTATTTGAAACAACATGCCTTTGAAATTGCGAAAAATACTATTTTCCAAAAAGGAAGAAGAATTGCTGCCTTAGCACTGAAAATCAATATTCATCTGTATCGAAAATTGATGCTGGCGAATATGGAGAAGAATAAGAAAATTCATGATTAATGAGGAAATGAAGACTTTTGCGAGAGCAAAAGTCTTTTTTATCGATTACTATTTTTAACACATTTAAATTAAAAAGATAATTTAAATGTAAAACAATTGACATAATGCGTATTATGCGTATGATTCTAATTGTAAGGAGGTAACTATATACCGCTTACAGGAAAAGAGATGGCAAAATTGGCAAGACAACATGGATGGAAAGAAATCCGCCAAAATGGAAGTCACCATCATTTTAGTCATCCAGATTTTGAGTACATAGTAGTAATTCCTTAAAGATTTAGGAAAAGGACTTGAACTCAAAATCATGAAAGATTTGGGGTTGAAATAATACCCCAATCTTTTAATATGATATAGAGGTGAAAGTATGTTGAAATCATATCCTGCAATATTTCATAAGGAAGATGATGGTAGTTTTTGGGTAGAATTTCCTGAATTTCATGGTGGAACACAGGGGGATTCGCTTGAAGAATCTATGAAAAATGCGAAAGAAATGTTAGAGAGTGTGTTGGCATTGTACATCGATGAGGGAAAGGAGTTACCAATTCCAACAGATATTAATACTTTAACAGTAGACAATGGATTTGTTAGCATGATACTTGCTGATCCAACACCCTTTATAAGAAACAATAAGGCAATTCGAAAGAATGTTACAGTACCTGAGTGGCTAGTGAGACTTGCAGATCGTCAAAGTATCAATTACTCAGAAGTTCTTACACAAGCATTACAGAATCAGTTAAAAGTATAAAGAATAAATTGAAGAAGACTTTTGCGATGGCAAAAGTCTTTTTTATCGTTTTCTTTCAATGACAAAGCAAATAGGTGGTTGGTTTTGTTGGTTGATAAATTGATACTGCAACACAGTCCATTCATATTGGTCTAATGTCGGAAGAAATTGTTGTAATTGAGATAATTCTGTATCTCCACCTTCATGTCCCCAATAACAAACTAATAAAATGCGACCACCAATCGTTAATTGCTCCATAATAGATTTAATCGCACGGATTGTTGAATCGGGAGTAGTGATAATTGATTTATCACTTCCAGGTAAATATCCTAAATTAAAGATAGCAGCTTGAATCGGTTGTTGAATATAAGTGGATAAATTTGCATGGGAGTCACAAATGAGTTGAATATTTTCTTTCGTATCTAATGATTGAATTTTTTCATTTGTACGAATTAGTGCTGCTTCTTGAATATCAAAAGCAAAGACTTTTCCCTCTGCTTGAACAAGTTTAGAGAGAAAAATGGTGTCATTCCCATTTCCCATTGTTGCATCTACCACACAGTCTCCTGGTTTGATACATTCTTGTAACATGGAATGACTGAATTTTTGGGCATTTTGAATCATTTGTAAAACTCCTTTACCAAATTTTTAACATTTATTACAAAAGGTTTACGGTTGTTAAGAGTATACAACGTTTGCTTTGTTCGTGCAACGTTCCCCTATGAAATAAAAATCTTTCTCCTATAATGGATAATGAATGAAGTAGGAGGAATCGAGAAATGTTAGAGAGTAGAAATGAAAGACTGTTAAGAATGAAACAAGAAAAACAGTCACAAAAGGTTCAATTGATGAATCAGTCGTTAAAAAGATCTTTAATTGTAGTTGGAACAACGGCCTGTGTTGGTTTATATGTTTCTCCAGTAGATCAATTATTATCCGCTAATTTTAGTGTAGTAGAAGCTTCAACAGCCGCTACTCAATTTTTACGTAATATTATTCCTGCAGCTCAAAATGTTGCGAGAGGAAAAGATATTTATACTTCTGTTATGATTGCTCAAGCTGCTCTTGAATCAGGTTGGGGAACAAGTTCTTTATCGAAAGCACCAAACCACAATTTATTTGGTGTAAAAGGAAGTTATAATGGACAATCTGTTAATATGCAAACATTAGAAGATAGTGGTGGACAAAACTATTATAGTATTCAAGCTGATTTTAGAAAATATCCATCTTATCAAGAATCATTAGAAGATTATGCTGATAAAATTGTTAATGGAATTTCTGGTGCGCCATTATTTTATTCTGGTGCTTGGAAGAGTAAGACGAATAGTTATCAAGATGCTACAGCTTATTTAACCGGTCGTTATGCAACGGATACTGCTTACGGTTCAAAATTAAATCGTATTATTGAACAATTTGGTTTAACAAAATATGATACAGAAACTGCAGTTAATATGGCAGAGGAAATTGCAAGTAATGAAACAACTACAACAACTGGAAATAGTTATACAGTTGTTAGTGGGGATAGTTTGTATGCGATTGCTCGTAAAACAGGAACACCTATTCAAGAATTATTAAGCTTAAACGGATTAAATTTAAACTCCATTATTCATCCAGGACAAGTTTTAGCATTATCTTCCAAATCAGCATCAGCTGAAATAAAACAAGAAGAAAGTACTACTAAAGAAGAGAAGACAAGTGCAGAAACTACAAACGAAGAAACTTCATCCAGTACGAATCAACCTTCAACAGGTGGAACGTATACAGTAGTCAGTGGAGATGGTTTATACGCTATTGCTCGAAAAACAGGGACAAGTATTGATGATTTATTAAGCTTAAATGGATTAAGTTTAAATTCAACCATTTATCCAGGACAAGTCTTAAGCTTATCAGCAAATAGTGAAACATCTGCACAAGAAGAAACTACTTCAACAGAAGAAAGTTCAAGTTCAACACAAGAAACAACAAGTGAAGAAAGTGCGGCAAGTTCAGAACAACCTGCAACAGGCGGAACGTATACAATAGTCAGTGGAGATGGTTTATACGCTATTGCTCGAAAAACAGGGACAAGTATTGAAGATTTATTAAGTTTAAATGGATTAAGTTTAAACTCAATCATTTATCCAGGACAAGTTCTAAAATTATCAGCGAATACTGAAGGTGCTACAACTGAAGAAAGTACAGAATCAACTGCTGAGGAGACTCAAGAAGAGGCAACTACATCAGAAGAAACGACTCCTTCAACAAATGCAAAAATGTATTATGTTCATAGTGGAGATTCATTATACCGTATAGCACATAATCACGGAATTTCTTTAACGACTTTATTAGAATGGAATCACTTAAGTGTCGATAGTATCATTCACCCTGGTCAAGGGTTAATAGTTTCTGATGGATCAAGTAGTTCAACTGAAGAAGTAGAAGAAACAGCAGCCTCAAGTGAAAGTAATGAAACAACTTATACCGTTCAACCAGGTGACGGCTTATGGCGAATTGCGAAAAATCACGGATTAACATTAGATGAATTAAAATCAATCAATCAATTAACTTCTAATATTATCCAACCAGGACAAGTCTTGATTGTTTCAAAATAAATTGATATAATGCTAGTAAATATTAGCAGACAAAGGAATAGTAGAAATTTGGATTGTAGTAGAGAGTGCATGGTTGGTGAAAATGCATCATGAGAAGTTTTGAACTCGCCTTTTAGCTGAATTTCTGAATTTTAGTAAGAAATTCCGTTTCACTCGCGTTAAGAGTATGTTAAGTATAAAATTAGGTGGTACCACGTGGAAACGTCCTATTGTCTTTAGAGACATTAGGGCGTTTTTTAGGTATTTCCAGAAAAGAGGGTAAAATTATGTCATTTAATCATCATGAAATCGAACCAAAATGGCAAAAATTTTGGTTAGACAATCATACATTCAAAACAACGGAAAATAATAATAAAAAGAATTTTTATGCATTAGATATGTTCCCATATCCATCAGGGCAAGGGTTACACGTAGGGCATCCAGAAGGATATACTGCAACGGATGTTGTTTCACGTATGAAACGTGCGCAAGGGTATAATGTATTACACCCAATGGGATGGGATGCGTTTGGCTTACCAGCAGAACAATATGCGTTAGATACAGGGAATGACCCTGCTGAATTTACATTGAAAAATATTGCAACTTTCAAACGCCAAATTCAAGAACTAGGATTTAGTTATGACTGGGACAGAGAAATTAATACAACAGATCCAAATTACTATAAATGGACTCAATGGATTTTTACAAAATTGGTAGAAAAAGGTTTAGCATATGAAGCAGAAGTACCGGTTAACTGGTGTCCTGCATTAGGAACAGTATTAGCTAATGAAGAAGTTATTGATGGTAAATCAGAACGTGGTGGACATCCTGTTTATCGTAAGCCAATGAAACAATGGATGTTAAAAATTACTGCTTATGCCGATCGTTTATTAGAAGATTTAGATGACTTAGATTGGCCAGAAAGCATCAAAGATATGCAAAGAAACTGGATTGGTCGTTCTAAAGGGGCACAAGTAAGATTTAAAGTAAAAGGTTCAAAAGAAAGTTTTGAAGTATTTACAACTCGTCCTGATACATTATTTGGAGCAACTTATAATGTGTTAGCACCTGAACATGAACTTGTTCAAAAAATTGTAACTCCAGAACAAAAAGAGGCAGTTGATGCTTATATTGCTTCAGTTGCTACTAAATCAGATTTAGAACGTACAGAATTAGCAAAAGAAAAAACAGGGGTATTTACAGGAGCTTATGCGATTAACCCTGTTAACGGAAAAGAAATTCCAATTTGGATTGCAGACTATGTGTTAGTTAGTTATGGAACAGGAGCCATTATGGCAGTACCTGCTCATGATGAACGTGACTATGAATTTGCAAAAGTATTTGGATTAGATATTATTCCAGTTATTGAAGGTGGAGATGTTACTCAAGAAGCTTATACTGGAGATGGCGTGCATATTCATTCTGAATTTTTAGATGGCTTAAATAAAGCAAATGCAATTGAAAAAATGAATGAATGGTTGAAAGAACAAGGCGTTGGAGAAGCAAAAGTAAGTTACCGTCTACGTGACTGGTTATTCTCTCGTCAACGTTATTGGGGTGAACCAATTCCTGTGATTCATTGGGAAGATGGTACAATGACTACTGTTCCTGAAGAAGAGTTACCATTAGTCTTACCAAAAACAGATAAAATTAAACCAAGTGGTACAGGTGAATCACCATTAGCAGCTATTGAAGACTGGTTATATGTCACAGATGAAAAGACAGGATTAAAAGGACGTCGTGAAACAAATACAATGCCACAATGGGCAGGAAGTTCATGGTATTTTGTTCGTTATATTGATCCACATAATCAAGAACAAATTGCAGATCCTGAAAAATTAAAAGAATGGTTGCCAGTTGATTTATATATCGGTGGAGCAGAACATGCGGTATTACACTTATTATATGCTCGTTTCTGGTATAAAGTGTTATACGATTTAGGAGTTGTTCCTAATAAAGAACCATTCCAAAAATTATTTAACCAAGGGATGATTCTTGGTGAAGGTAATGAAAAAATGTCTAAATCAAAAGGAAATGTAGTTAATCCGGATGATGTTGTTCGCCAATATGGTGCAGATACATTACGTCTATATGAAATGTTTATGGGACCATTGGATGCTTCCATTGCTTGGAGTGAAAAAGGTCTTGAAGGAAGCCGTAAATTCTTAGAACGTGTTTGGAGATTATTAGTGGATGAAGAAGGCAAATTACGTGATCGTATTACAACTTTCAATGATGGTTCATTAGATAAAATTTATCACCAAACGGTTAAGAAAGTAACAGAAGATTACGAAGGATTACGCTTTAACACAGCAATTTCTCAAATGATGATTTTTGTGAATGAAGCGTATAAAACAGAAGCACTTCCTGTGGAATATATGAAAGGTTTAGTTCAATTATTAGCACCAATTGCTCCACACTTAGGAGAAGAATTATGGTCTAAGCTAGGTGCAACTGAATCAATTAGCTATGTTGCATGGCCAACTTATGATGAAGCTTTCTTAGTAGAAGATGAAGTAGAAGTAATCTTCCAAGTAAATGGAAAAATTAAAGCTCGTGTAATGGTTCCAGCAAATAGTGATGCAGGAGCAATGGAAGAAATTGCAAGAAATCACGAATCTGTAAAAGCAGCTATTGAAGGTAAAACAGTTCGAAAAGTTATTGCAGTTCCAGGAAAATTGGTTAATATTGTAGCTAACTAATGAGATATTTAATATATAATGATGGCGGGAGGGGTTCTTCTAACAAAAGAACTCGCTCCTTTTGCCGTTATGAGATGTAGAAAAGGAGATAACATGATTTATTTTGATAATTCAGCAACAACAAAAATTGCTCCAGAAGCATTACAATCATATGTTCAAACAAGTGAGCGTTTTTGGGGAAATCCTTCAAGCTTACATCGACTTGGAGGACAAGCCTTTCAAGTGTTAGAAAAAGCAAGAGAACATATTTCAGTTCTTTTAGGTGCTAAACCAGAAGAAATTTATTTTACTTCTGGAGGAACAGAAAGCAATAACTGGGCCATTAAGGGTACTGCGCTTGAAAAACGAGTATTTGGGAATCATATTATTACGAATAAAATTGAACATCCATCTGTTTTAAATACAGTGAAACAATTAGCCCAATTAGGATTTGAAGTGAGTTATTTAGATGTCAATGACAAAGGTGAAATTTCACTGGAGCAATTAGAATCCATGCTTAAAAAGGAAACCATTTTAGTTTCTGTAATGGCAGTCAATAATGAAATTGGTGTGAGTCAACATATCGAAGGGATTTCTCGTGTTCTTGAACATTATCCATGGGTTCATTTTCATGTTGATGCTGTTCAAGCTTTAGAACAAGTTCCAGACCTATTAACTCTTGGACGAATTGATTTATTAAGTTTATCTGCTCATAAGTTCCATGGACCACGTGGAGTTGGAATACTTTATAAAAAAGTAGGAAGAAAAATTCAGTCGTTATTAACAGGTGGAGGTCAGGAAAGGACCGAACGTAGTACAACAGAAAATTTACCAGGAATTGTGGCTACCGCTAAAGCCATGCGTATGTATTTAGAAGCTCCCCATCCTATGAAGGAAATTCGAGACTATTTATGGAATTTTTTAGAAAAACAACCTCAAATTAAAATTTTCTCTCCAAAAGAGGGAGTGGATCATATTCTATGCTTTGCCTTAAAAGGGGTACGTGGAGAAGTACTTGTCCATGCATTTGAAGAGGAAAACATTTATATTTCAACAACTTCTGCTTGTTCAAGTAAAAAATCTGATAGTTCAAGTACCTTAGCTGCGATGAATGTTCCTGATTATTGGGCAACAAGTGCTGTTCGTGCTAGTTTTTCATATTTGAATACAATGGATGAAGCAAAAAAATTTGTAGAAGTGTTAGAAAAATTAATGAAAAAATTCGAATTTTTAAAATAAAGGAGTGAAAAAGTGAAAGTTAGATTATTAGTAAGATATGGCGAATTATCCACTAAAGGTCGTAATAAAAAAATGTTTACGCAAAAATTAGCCAATAATATAAAAAAAGCATTGATGAATTATCCTCAAGTTCGAGTATTCCCAGATTATGATTTTATGTATTTAGACTTAAATGGAGTTCCTCAAGAAGAAATTATTCCATTATTAAAACCAATCTTTGGTATTCAGTCATTTTCTCCTGTCTATATTTTAGAAAAAGAGATGGAGAAAGTGAAAGAAGTCGTATTGGACTTAGTTGGAAAAGAAAATCCAAATGGTAAAACATTTAAGATTGCCACAAAACGTAGTGACCATGAATTTGTAATGGATACGAATGAGATTAATTTATTTTTAGGAGATGCAGTATTAGAAGCATATCCAGAAATTCGTGTACAATTAAAACAACCAGATATTACGGTTCGTGTAGATGTTCGTCGTCAACATATTATGGTGAGTTTACAAACAATTCAAGGTGCGGGTGGTTTACCAGTTGGAACAAGTGGTAGAGTCTCCTTAATGTTATCAGGAGGAATTGATTCTCCAGTTGCAGCTTATCTTGCAATGAAGAGAGGAATGGAAGTACAATGTGTGCATTTTGCAAGTCCGCCATATACAAGTCCTCAAGCATTGGTAAAAACAAAACAATTAGCTGCAAAAGTAGCAATCTATGGAGGAAGTTTACAATTCTTCACGGTTCCTTTTACAGAAATTCAAGAAGAAATTAAAAAAGCTGTCCCAGAAAATTACTTAATGACGGTCATGCGTAGAATGATGCTACGAATTACTGATCAATTACGTGAGAAAAACCATGGATTAGCGATTGCAAATGGTGAATCAGTAGGACAAGTAGCTTCTCAAACTTTAGAAAGTATGATTGCGATTAATGATGTAACAAATACACCAATCATTCGACCAGTTGCCACAATGGACAAACTAGATATTATTGCTATTGCACAAGAAATCGATACATTTGAATTATCAATTCAACCATTTGAAGATTGCTGTACTGTTTTTGCACCACCAAGTCCAAAAACAAAACCAAAATTAGAAAAAGCAAGAGAATACGAAGCAAGATTGAATGTGGAAGAATTAGTGAGTAGAGCAGTAGAAAATACAATAGTAGAAGAAATTACTCCAAATTATGTAGCAGAAGAGGTAGAAAACTCTGGTGAGATGGATGATTTGTTCTAATAGAAAAAAGATACAGGCGTTTTTCGCCTGTATCTTTTGAATTAATTATATAAAAACAAAAGACTTTTCCCATAGCATTAGGCATGAGATTCGCTTTGCGAAGCTGCTGCCGTCCTTGCTATTTAGAGAAAAGTCTTTTTTATTTATATTGTTGTTATTGTTGGAAATATTCTTTCAAAGCACTTGCGATACTTTTTGCAATATTTTCTTGATATTCCGTTGACTCAATTAATTTATTGTCATCCGGATTATTTAAATAACCTAATTCTAAAAGAATAGAAGGTTGTTTATTTTCACGTAACACTAAGAAGTTTTGGAATTTTGTTCCTTGGCTCTTCAATGTTAAATTACGTGCAATATATTTATTAACGGTTTGTGCCAAGTTTTCACTTGTTGATGTAAAGTAATATCCCGTTGTTCCTGATGCGTTTGAATTTGGACCGGAATCAAAGTGTAAACTAATGAAGGCATTGGCTTTTTCTCGATTACTCAATTGAGCACGATTTTCTAAGCTAACACTCTTATCAGATTCGCGAGTTAGAATAACAGTTGCTCCTAAATTTTCTAATTCTTTTTTTAATAATAGGGCAGTCGTTAAGGTATGATCAGCTTCATGTTTCTCACTAAAAGTAACAACAGCACCTGGATCATCTCCACCATGACCTGGGTCAATGACAATTTTTGCATGCTCAATTCCTTGTGGAAGTTGAGAATCTGACTCTATCGTAGCAAAGTTTGCATTTACTAACCAATAAGGGATATACGCTTTTTTACCATTTCCAATAGTTACTTTATAAAAATCATTTTCTCGATCTTCATAATTAAAGATTGTTCCAGCATTTACAGTACTAATACGTTTTGAAAATGTATCAGCAGTTTCATATAAAGGGGTTTCTTTTAATTTTGTTGAGATCATCTTTTTAGCATCTAAAGTTTGAGGTAATCCTGCTTGTAATTTATACAATTCATTCATATGGTCGACCGCATAGTTTAATTGATTATTGTCAACAAAACCTTCTTGTCCATTATAGGATACTTTAGAAAAGTTTGATTGTTGATCATCTAATAAATAAAATAATTGTCCATATGGAATGGAAGTAACCACTTGTGATTGATTATTTGCTTCTTTATACAAAGAGACAGCACCGCTTGAGTGTCCAATCATTAAATGTGTTAAGAGGACATCTTTTGTAGGCATCCAAGCAACTTGTTGATGGAATTGAACTTGAAACCATTCATCATTCACTTTTTTTAGTACAAGAACAAATTCTCCTTTTTTAACTTCCGCAATTGGAAATTGTTGAGTATTCGGTTCTTGGTATAATTTGACAGAAGTGTCACTTTCTACAGCAGCTACTTGAGCCACTAGAGACTTGTCAAGTTTTTCATTATTTTGAGCTTCATCTTCATGAGTATCATTCGAAGCAACTGTTGACTGAAGTTGCGATGAAATCGGAGAAGGACTCGCATCTAATATTGGAATAATCGAAAAACCAAAGGCAAGAAGGAAAGCACTAAAAGTGATGAAATATTGAACGTTTTTATTTCGAATAATAGAGTTAACGTTTTCCATAGGCGCTCCTTTTATAATCCTATTCTAATCTTATATATTTCTTATTATACCAATTATGAAAGTGTTTGAAAAGCAAAAGATAAGGCTTTAATGTACGGGATTTGATGTAAATTTTATAAAAGGGTTAATGCTTGCTGAATCTTGATTTGTCACGTAAAATAAAAAGTGATTTTAACAAGGAGGAAGATAGATGTTATTAGGATCTCATGTTTCCATGAGTGGAAAAGAAATGATGTTATTATCTGCGAAAGAAGCAGCAAGTTATAAAGCAAATACGATGATGGTGTATACAGGAGCACCACAAAATACACGAAGAAAACCGATTGAAGAATTAATGATTTCTCAAGGACAAGCATTTATGCAAGCAAATGGAATTGAAGAAGTAGTGGTGCATGCTCCTTATATTATTAATTTAGCCAATACAACAAAAGAAGGGTATTTAGATTTTGCGATTGAATTTTTAAGAGAAGAAATTCATCGTGCAGAAGCTATTGGTGCTAAACAAGTGGTGCTTCATCCAGGTTCTCACGTAGGAGCAGGAGTCGATGTAGGAATTGCACAAATTGTAAAAGGATTAAATGAAGTCCTTGATAAAAATCAAAAAGTTCAAATTGCACTTGAAACAATGGCAGGGAAGGGGACTGAATTAGGTCGTACTTTTGAAGAAATTGCTCGCATGATTGACGGTGTCACTCATAATGATTGTTTATCTGTGACATTGGATACTTGTCATATTCATGATGCAGGGTACAACTTAAAAGAAGATTTTTCTGGTGTAATGACAGAATTTGATAAAGTAATTGGATTAGATCGCTTAAAAGTCTTACATATCAATGATTCTAAAAATGTTTGTGGAGCACACAAAGACCGGCATGCAAACTTTGGATTTGGTGAAATTGGTTTTGATGCTTTAATGCAAGTTGTATCAGAAGAAAAATTTAAAAATATTCCTAAAATTTTAGAAACTCCTTATGTTGGAGAAGATAAGAAAAATCAAAAAGCCCCATATTTATATGAAATTCAAATGATTCGTCAAAATCAATTTGATCCAGATTTACTTTCAAAAATTATTAGTTAGTAATAGGAGGAAGTTTTATGACACACAATCACGAACACGAATGTTGTCACCATAACGATAATCATAAAAAAGAATGCTATCATCATCATGGAGAAGAACATACACCTCATAAGCATGAATGTTGTCATCACCATGAAGAAGCACATCACCACTCAAATAAGAATGAAAAACAGCATCAACACTGTCATTGTCATCATGGACAAATTGAGCAGGCGATTCAGTTATTAAAGCAAGCAGGATTTAAGTATACGAGTAAACGTGAGAAAATTATTGAGATATTTAGCCATGAAGATCGTTATTTATCTGCTAAACAAGTACAACAATTATTAGAAACTGATTTTCCAAATATGAGTTATGATACCATTTATCGTAATTTATATGACTTTACCGATTTAGGTATTTTAGAAACAACGGAATGGAATGGTGAAAAATTATTCCGTTTTGGTTGTAGTAATGAGGGACATCATCATCATTTTATTTGTGAAAAATGTGGACGAACGAAAGAAATTGAATTTTGTCCAATGACTTATTTTGAGACACAATTGGAGGGATGTGAAGTACATTCGCATCGATTTGAAGTATTTGGATTATGTGAAAAATGTGCCCATAGAGCTTCTTAAGGCAGAGTTAAAATTAAATTTTTTCGCTAAAATTTTGGTGTATCTAATTGACAATTGAGCAAACCTTTTCTATAATAAAAAAAGGACATTTCGTTTGTTTGGTTATTCTATTCAAAAGAAAACAGTTACTTTTAAATGCTCGGAGGGAGGGAATAGGATATGTCAAAAACAGTTGTTCGTAAAAACGAATCACTTGATGATGCTCTTCGTCGCTTCAAACGTACTGTTTCTAAAACCGGAACTTTACAAGAGGCTCGCAAACGTGAGTTTTATGAAAAACCAAGTGTAAGACGTAAGAAAAAATCAGAGGCAGCTCGTAAACGTAAGTTCTAGTCAACTCTGTGTATCATATGACTAAGTAAAGGCTGGGATTTACGTCTCAGTCTTTTTCGTATTTTTAAGGAGTGAAAAACATGAGTTTAAAAGAAATATTAAATAATGATATTAAATCAGCAATGAAAGCAAAAGATAAAGAAACTTTAGCAGTATTAAGAATGATTAAAACTGCTGTTCAAGCTGCAGAAATTGATAAAAAAGAAGAATTAAATGCTGAAGAAGAATTAACAATTTTAGCACGTGAAGCAAAACAACGTCGTGAATCATTAGCAGAATTTGTTAAAGCAGGTCGTGATGAATTAGTTGCTAAAACAGAAGCTGAAATTGAAATTGTTGAACGTTACTTACCAAAACAATTATCAGTAGAAGAAGTAAAAGAAGTTATTGCAACTGTAGCTGAAAAAATTGGTGCAACAACTCAAAAAGAATTTGGTAAATTAATGGGTGCTGTTATGCAAGAATTAAAAGGAAAAGCAGATGGCAATGTTATTAAGGAACAAGTAAAAGCTCATTTAGGATAATTATTATTTAAATTGACTTTTATTCATTTCAGAATGAAAGAGATAATACCGTAGAAATTAAATTCTACGGTATTATTTTTTTATTAGATAATTTCCTCACACTAAATTCATAGAAAGAAACGGTTAAAATATGCTATAATAATGCTACATACAGTAAATGGAGGTTAACAGTGTGGCAGAAGAAAACTATAAACAAGCGTTAGAAATCCAAGATCATCCACAACTCGTTCAATTATTCGGTTCACAGGACCAACATTTGAGATTATTGGAAGAAACGTTTGAAACACTCATTACTCATCGTGAAGAACAATTGTTAATTTCCGGTGAAGAAGAGTCTGTAAAACAAACTATAATGTTATTAGAACAACTACAAGAATTAATAGCCCGTGGTATTTCAATTTCTCAAACAGACATTGTCACAGCGATTAAAATGGCTAAAAGAGGTACATTAGATTATTTCTTAAATTTATATAATGAGGAAATTGGTCGTACATTTTCTGGGAAACCGATTCGTGCAAAAACATTTGGACAACAACAATACATTCATGCAATTAAGAAAACGGATATGGTTTTTGGAATTGGACCTGCAGGAACTGGGAAAACTTTTGTAGCGGTTGTAATGGCGGTTCAAGCTTTGAAAAAAGGTCAAGTCAAGAAAATTATTTTAACACGACCAGCTGTTGAAGCTGGAGAAAACTTAGGATTTTTACCAGGGGATTTAAAAGAAAAGGTTGATCCATATTTACGTCCGATTTATGATGCATTATATGCCATTTACGGAGTAGAACATACGAATCGTTTATTGGAACGAGGAGTGATTGAAGTTGCTCCACTTGCTTATATGCGTGGACGTACATTAGAAGAAGCATTTATTATTTTAGATGAAGCACAAAATACAACAAGAGCTCAAATGAAAATGTTCCTAACTCGTTTAGGATTTGGTTCAAAAATGATTATTAATGGAGATAAAACACAAGTAGACTTACCAAAGGGAAGTCATATGAGTGGTTTGGTAGATGCTGAAAATAAACTAAAAGGCATTAGCGGTATTTCTTTTGTGGAATTTGATGCATTTGATGTCGTTCGTCATCCATTAGTGTCAAGTATTATTGATGCCTATTCAGAACAAGGTGAATAAGTAAGGAGTAAATAAAAAATGAGACAGAAACTGCGAAAATTTCAGGAAGTTTTGGGCATTTTCTATTTGCCCTTACTTCTTTTTTTAACATTTATTGTACTACTTGTCATTGGATATGGAAGTGTAAAACCAACGACTTATACAGTAGAATTGAATCAAGTTGCTAAGGAAACGATTCGTGCTCCAAGAACTTTGGAAGATAAAGCTCAAACAGAGAAAAATCAACAAATTGCAATGGATGCTGTTAGTGATGTATTAGTGTTTGACCAAGAACGTATGACGAAGCAATTAACAAATATTCAGCAATTTTTCCAAGCGATTAAATCAGTTGCTTCTAAGGCATCTGCTGAAATTATTAAAACGGATCAAAGTAATACTTCTGAAGAATCTGTGACAAGAGTAGCAACGACTCAAGAAAGAGTTCAATATTTTAAGAAATCACTTGAAAAAGAGAATCAGTCTATCAGGGAGTTTGCGATTTTTATTCCGGATAAATATATTTCGCAATTATTACAAGCAAATAGTGAACAGTTGGCTTCATATGAGAAGACGTTAAAATCAGTTGTCGAAACACAAATGAAAAATCCAATAAGTGAAAATACCGTTACAAAAGCTCAAGAAGAAGCGAAGAAGACATTGTTTTATAGTGATTACTCTGATACGGAAAGAGATTTATTAGGTCAATTAGTGACAGTTTCTGTTATTGTGAATAATGTAGTTGATAAAGAAGCCACTCAAAAGGCAAAAGAAGCGGCAAAAGCAGCAGTTACTCCAGTGAAAATTTTGCAAGGACAAGTGCTTATCCAAGAAGGACATGTGATTTCAAATCAAGAGATTCGTCTTATTGAATTATTTGGCTTAAGTAATGGACAAAGAAACTATCACGAATTATTTAGTTATTTAATATTCTTAACAGGAATCATTATTTTCTTAGCTGTATATTTTTATACTCCTATTCAAACGGATAAACAAAATCCAAGTGATACTGCAACTGCATTGACAGTTTTTAGTTTAGTATTTGTTGCCGGAGTATTCGTCTTAAAAATACTTGCTTTAGTACAACATAGAGGAGTTGAACATATTGGCTTAGTATTCCCAATTGCTGGTTTTATTTATCTGTTGTATCGTTTAACAAAGAGTTTAAGGCTGACGATTTTTTCAATTGTTTTAATGCCAATCTTTTCTTGGTATTTCTTTTCTCAGTCGACTAATAGTTTACATTTAATTTTAACAACAGTATTCCTTTCCATGATTGCGTGGATAGGAATTTTAAATGAAAAAATGTGGAGTACACAAGCTTGGATAAAACGATTTATTAAATATCTTCTTTATCCAGTTTTATTAGGAATTCCATTTGTATTTTATAGTAATTATGAATTTCAAACGCAACAAACGATGTTCGTTTTTCTATTTTTACTATTAAGTGGATTTTTATCATTTTTATTACCAGTTATTTTAATGCCATATTTAGCGTATGTATTTGAAGATAGTTCGGTATTATTATGGGCGGAATTATCGAATCCGAATCAACCATTGTTAAAAGATTTGATTACACAAGCACCTGGAACGTATCACCATAGTCTAATGGTTGCGAATATTTCTGCAAACTGTGTAGAAGCAATTGGTGGGGATTCTCAATTAGCAAGAGTAGCGTGCTATTATCACGATATTGGAAAATTAGAACATCCATTTTTCTTTATTGAGAATTTACCAGGACATATGGAATCTCCTCATAATATGATAAGTGCTGAAGAGTCAGCTCAAATTATTTTTAATCATGTTACAAAAGGGGTAGAAATTTTAACACAACATCAATTGCCTCAAGCAGTTATTGATATATGTGCACAACATCATGGGACAACATTGATGAAATATTTTTATGCAGAAGCGCTAAAAAATAATCCGGATGTAAAAGAAGAAGATTTCCGTTATCCGGGACCAAAACCTCAAACAAAAGAGGCAGCGATTATTAATATCGTGGATAGTGCAGAAGCAGCAACTCGTGCGATGAAAGAACCGACATTAGAAAAAGTTGAGGCATTAGTCCATTCCATTATTATGAATCGACTAGAAGATGAACAATTCGTTGAATGTGATATTACAATGAAAGAAATTGCGATTGTAGAAAAAATGATTGTGACATCTTTAAATGGAACTTTCCATTCAAGAATTGAATATCCAACAATAAAAAAACAAGAAGTGAAGTAGAAAGGAAATAGTATGTTTATTGAATTAATAGACGAAACAGAAGTAGTAAAAGAAGAATATCAAAAATTAGTAGAAGATGTCGTGTCATTTGCGAGTGACTATTTACATTATCCAGAAAATCGTGAATGCTGCATTTCATTTGTATCAAGTGAAAGAATACGTGAGATTAATCGAGACTTTAGAAATATTGATAAAGTAACAGATGTCATTAGTTTTGCTTTAGATGATGAAGACGAAGATATGGATCCAATTAAAAACTTTATGGCTTCAGATGAAAATTTTGTGACTTCCATCGGAGATATTATTATCTCAGTGGATCGTGCAAAAGAACAAGCAGAAGAATATGGACATAGTTTAGAACGTGAATTAGGTTTCTTAGCATTACATGGTTTCTTGCATTTAAATGGTTATGATCATCAAACAGAAGAAGAAGAAAAAGAAATGACAGGCTTACAAACAGAAATTTTAACAGCCTATGGTTTAACAAGAAATGCATAAACAAGTTGAAAAAAATCATCATTTCAAACAATCCATGAAGCATGCTGTAAATGGCATTCAAACTGTATTTCAAGATGAGAGAAATTTCAGATTCGATGTTGTTACTGCAATAGTAGTCGTTATCCTTGGGTTCTTATTAAAAATTGAAAGATTAGAATGGTATTGGATTGTATTTTGTATCTTTTTAATGTTTATTTTAGAAATGTTAAATACTGTTGTAGAACAATTAGTGGATTTAATGGTAGAACATAATTATCATTTAGCCGCTAAAAAAGCAAAAGATGTAGCAGCGGGTGTCGTATTAATGGGAGCTATATTTGTTCTCATTATGTCTTCTGGAATTTTTATTCCAAAGATTGTACAAATGTTTTTATAAGGAGAGAAATATGTCAAAACAATTTAAATCAGGTTTTGTAGCAATTGTTGGTAGACCAAATGTAGGAAAATCTACTTTTATGAATTATGTTTTAGGGCAAAAAATTGCCATTATGTCGGATAAAGCTCAAACAACACGTAATAAAATTCAAGGAGTATATACGAATCAAGATTGTCAAATTGTCTTTTTAGATACTCCAGGAATTCATAAACCAAAGCATGAATTAGGAAACTTTATGGTAGAAAGTGCTTATTCTGCATTAAAAGAAGTAGATGCTGTATTATTTATGGTGAATGCTGCAGAAAAAAGAGGTCCTGGTGATGACTTTATTATTGAAAAATTAAAGAAAATTAAAACACCTGTCTTTCTAGTGTTGAATAAAATTGATTTAATTTCTCCAGATGAATTATTAGACCGAGTTGAATCGTATCAAGAAACGATTCCATTTGCAGGAATTATTCCAATTTCAGTTTTACAAGGAAACAATGTTCAAGAATTAATGACAACTTTAACGAATCATTTACCAGAGGGACCTCAATATTATCCAAGTGATCAAATTACAGACCATCCAGAATATTTCGTTGTATCTGAGTTAATTCGTGAGAAAATCTTGCATTTAACAAAAGAAGAAATTCCTCATTCAGTTGCAGTTACTGTAGATAAAATGCAAAAAGATGAATTTGATAAAGTACATGTTTATGCCAATATTATTGTTGAGCGACCAACTCAAAAAGGAATTATCATCGGTAAAGGTGGTAAATTACTGAAAGAAATTGGCGTAAGAGCAAGGAAAGATATCGAACAATTACTAGGAAATAAAGTATATTTAGAATTATGGGTTAAAGTTGAAAAAGATTGGCGTAAGAAAAAGAGCCATTTACAAGACTTTGGCTATCGTACAACAGACTATAAAGATTAAGGTGACTTTATGGAATACTTTCAAAAGTTTACCGGCATTGTTTTATTTCGACAAGAATATAAAGAACACGATATGATTGTTAAGATTTTCTCTCGAGAATTTGGCAAGCAAATGTTTTTTGTAAGAAATTTACAACGCTTGAGCCATCCTTTATCTGCAGCAACGTTACCCTTTACAAGAGCTGTTTTTATTGGAACCATTCATCAAAATGGATTTAGTTTTATTAGGGAATGTCTTGAAGTACAAAATCATCGACGGATTTATGAACAAATTGAAGTTCAAGCAGTCATGACGTATATGATGCAATTAGTCGATGCTGTAATGGAAGATCGAATCGTGAATACTGAGTTGTATGATTTGTTAGAAAATTGTATTTGTGCGGTGGAAAATGACTTAGATCCATTTATTTTAATGCATTATTTTGAATTAAAAATGTTAAAATATTTTGGAGTGGCCTTTCAATGGCAACAGTGTTGTTTTTGTGAAGAGTCGGTCGGACCATTTGATATTTCGTTGAAACATCATGGATTGTTATGTTCAAGACACTATGAAAAAGATGAGAAGAGATTACAATTAAGTCCAAAAGCAGTGCATATTGCAAGGCTCCTTGTTGCAATGAAATCTCCTTTGCAAATTCAATCATTGAGTCTGTCTTCAGAAACAAAAGCAGATTTAAAAAGGCTTTGTGACTCATTAATGGACGAATATGTAGGAATTCGATTGAAAGGTAAAAAGTTTATTGACCAAATGGAAGATTGGCAGACTCAATTACAAATTCGTTGAAATAAAATAGATGAAAAATGAAATTACTAACAAATGATATGGACGATAGAATTCAAATCTATCGTCTTTTTTGCAGATATTTAATGCTATTTTATCAGTAGATTATTAGAATTTAAGCCGTTTTCGTGATACACTTAATAGGATAAAATAAAACGGGAGGTATGAGATGTACGAATATCTTAAAGGAGAATTAGTGGCTATTCAGCCAACCTATATTGTCGTAGAAAATCATGAGATTGGATATCAAATTATGTTCGCCAATCCTTATCGTATCCAATCAAAATTGAATGAAGTCATTCGAGTAGAGCTTCAGCAAATTGTTCGAGAAGATTCGATTACATTATATGGTTTTTTAAGTGATGAGGAAAAAGAATTATTCCAAAAATTAATTAGTGTTTCTGGAATCGGACCCAAAAGTGCCGTATCGATTTTAGCAAATGATGATGTCAATGGTTTTATCCAAGCAGTAGAATCCGGCAATATTACGTATTTAACAAAATTTCCTGGAGTTGGTAAAAAAACTGCTCAACAAATTGTATTAGATTTAAAAGGAAAATTCACGAATATTGTAGTGAAAGAAGAAGCCACTCCAGTAGTAGAAACTGCAACTGGAATTAAACAGTTAGAAGAAGCAAGAGAAGCATTATTAGGATTAGGATATTCTGCAAAAGAAATTACAAAAGTTTGGAAAGAGCTAGAAGCAGCTGCTCCTCAAACAACACAAGAAGCATTATCCATTGCCTTTAAATTATTGATGAAATAGAAAGGAAGAATTGTGTGGAAGAACATCGATTTGTAGATGGTAGTCCCTTAGATGAACAAGAAGTTTCAACGGAATTATCATTACGACCGCAAAATTTACAACAATATATTGGTCAGCAAAAAGTAAAAGAAGAGTTATCCATTTATATTCAAGCTGCTCGCAGTAGGCAAGAAGCTTTGGATCATGTCTTATTATATGGACCTCCTGGATTAGGGAAAACGACTCTAGCAATGGTCATTGCGAATGAACTAGAAGTAGGAATTAAAACAACGAGTGGTCCAGCTATTGAACGACCTGGAGATTTAGTTGCTTTATTAAATGATTTAAATGCTGGAGATGTATTGTTTATCGATGAAATTCATCGCTTACCTCGTGTGGTAGAAGAAATGCTCTATTCGGCAATGGAAGATTTCTTTGTTGATATTGTAGTAGGTCAAGGGCCAACAGCACATCCCGTTCATTTTCCATTACCTCCTTTCACTTTAGTAGGAGCAACAACTCGTGCGGGGGCTTTATCTGCTCCGTTAAGGGATCGTTTTGGAATTGTGTCCCATATGGAATATTATGATGAACAATCCTTAACAGAAATTGTGAAGCGAACAGCTAGTGTATTTGAAAGTGACATCCATGAAGAAGCAGCTAGAGAGGTAGCACTTCGTTCAAGAGGAACGCCTCGTATTGCCAATCGTTTATTAAAACGAGTAAGAGATTTTTCACAAGTTTATGAAGAGGGTGCAATTTCAAAAGAAATTACGCAAAAAGCTTTAAAAGTCCTTCAAGTAGATGAAAAGGGCTTAGATGCGATTGACCGTAAATTATTAAATGCGATGATTGATTTATATGATGGTGGCCCAGTAGGATTAGGAGCAATTGCAGCCAATATTTCCGAAGATGCAGAAACAATCGAAGATATGTATGAACCGTATTTATTACAAATTGGATTTATGAAGCGAACTTCACGAGGAAGAATGGTAACACCGGAAGCTTATGTTCATTTGAACAGAAGATATTAGATAGAAAGATGGAATAAAAATGAATTATACAACTCAAGATTTTGATTTTGATTTACCAGAAGAACTGATTGCTCAAACACCTTTGAAAGATCGAACTTCATCACGTTTATTAGTCGTTAATGAAACAGAACATAGTGTAGAAGATAAACATTTTTCTGAAATTATTGATTATTTAGAAGAAGGCGATACATTAGTCGTTAATAATACAAGAGTATTACCAGCGAGATTATATGGTGAAAAAGAGGGAACAGGCGCTCATATTGAAGTGCTACTACTACATAATACGCAAGGAGATTGTTGGGAAACTCTTGTAAAGCCAGCTAAAAGAATGAAAGTTGGAACAGTAGTATCCTTTGGTGATGGACGATTAAAGGCCACTGTGACAGAAGAATTAGAGCAAGGTGGAAGAATGATTGAATTTCAATACGATGGAGTATTTTTAGAAATTTTAGAATCATTAGGTGAAATGCCATTACCACCATATATCAAAGAACGATTAGCAGACCAAGAACGTTATCAAACGGTTTATGCAAAGGAAAATGGTTCTGCAGCTGCTCCAACGGCAGGATTACATTTTACAAAAGAATTAATGGAAAAAATTCAACAAAAAGGGATTCAAATTATTCCGATTACATTACATGTTGGATTAGGAACCTTTAGACCCGTTTCTGTGGATCATTTAGAAGACCATAAAATGCATTCGGAATATTATCATATTTCAAAAGAAACAGCAGAAGTTATTGCAGAAACAAAGAAAAATGGAAAACGAGTGATTGCAGTAGGAACAACTTCAATTCGTACATTAGAAACAGTCGGTTCAGCTAATCAAGGAGAAATCGTTCCAAGTAGTGGATGGACAGATATTTTCATTTCGCCAGGATATGAATTTAAAGTAGTGGATGCGTTTATTACAAATTTCCATCTTCCAAAATCAACATTAGTGATGTTAGTGAGTGCTTATTTAGGGCGAGACTTTACATTAGAAGCTTATCACCATGCTATTCGTGAACGTTATCGCTTCTTTAGTTTTGGAGATGCTATGTTTGTTTATCAATAAATCTAGCACTAGAAATTGGAGATGATACAATTGTCTTTTGAACAATTAAAAGAACAAATTATGCAGGATGAAGAAAATCTAATTTATACGGAGCAAGGAATTGAACCATTATTTTGGATTCCGGAAACAGCAAAGATTTTAATTATCGGTCAAGCACCAGGATTGAAAGCTCAAGAAAGCCGTAAATTTTTCTGGGATAAAAGTGGAGATCGTTTAAGAGAATGGCTAGGAGTTGATAAAACGTTATTTTACGAATCAGGATTATTTGCAGTCGTTCCAATGGACTTTTACTATCCTGGAAAAGGTAAAAGTGGAGATAAACCACCTAGAAAAGGATTTGCGCCAAAATGGCATCCATTAGTTTTACCATTATTGAAACAGGTTGAGTGTATTTTATTAGTTGGCTCATATGCACAAAATTATTATTTTAAAGAAACGAAAAAAGAGAATTTAACTGAAACGGTAAGAAGTTTTCGCGAATATTTACCCAAATACTTTCCAATCGTGCATCCTTCTCCTTTAAACATTAGATGGATAAAGAAAAATCCATGGTTTGAAGAAGAAGTATTACCAGAATTAAAAATGATTGTAAAAAATAGTATAAAAAAGGAGAATGAATAATGTTTATTACACGCCATAATAACCCATATGAATTAAAAGGAGAATTACCAAAAGTAGGAGAAAAAGCTCCTCACTTTTCATTAGAATGCATTCATGGAGAAGTTAAAACACCGGAATCATTTGCTGGACGAGTAGCCTTAATCAGTGTTGTTCCAGATATTAATACTCGAGTTTGCGATATTCAAACAAAAGCATTCCATAAAAAAATGAAAGAACATCCAAGTATTCAATTAGTAACGATTAGTAAAAATAACAAAGATGAATTTAAAAATTGGTGTTCGGCAAATGATGTTGCAATGGAAATGTTATGCGATGTTGATTTTATATTTGGAGAAGCATATGGCATTTATGTGCCTGAATTAAGCGTAGACCAACGTTCTATTTTTGTGTTGGATCAAAATGGAACCATTGTGTATCAAGAAATTGTTCAAGAAATGACCGATGAACCAAATTATGATGAAGCTATTCGAGTAGCATTAACTCACTTATAATAAGGAGGAAAATACATGGAAAATAATACATTATTTCCACCAATTGAGCCTTATAATGAGTTTTACTTAGAAGTTTCTTCAACACATCAAATATATGTAATGGAATCAGGAAATCCAAATGGAAAACCGGTTATTATTGTTCATGGTGGACCAGGGGGAGGCTCGAGTCCAGTTACCCGTCAATTATTTAATCCAGATGTTTATCGTATGATTCAATTTGACCAACGTGGTTGCGGGAAAAGTGTACCTTTTCTTTCATTGGAAGACAATACTACACAACATTTAGTTTCTGATATGGAAAAAATCCGTGAAAAGCTAGGAATTGAAAAATGGATTGTGTTTGGTGGTAGTTGGGGGACGACTTTATCCCTTCATTATGCGATTCAATATCCACAAAGAGTTATAGGATTGATTTTACGAGGGATTTTCTTAGGTAGACAAGAAGATACCGACTGGCTATACCAAAAAGGAGCTAGTGATTTCTTCCCAGATCAATTTGCGCCTTATTTAAATCATATTCCAGTAGAAGAACAAGATGATTTAGTAACAGCTTATTATAAAAGGTTAACTAGTGAAGATGCATCTATTCGATTAGAAGCAGCTCGTCAATGGGCTAGATGGGAAGGCGGCATTGTTACCTTATTACCTAGAAAAACTTCTGGTGAGGAATCAGATGAGGACATGCTTGCGATTTCCATTATGGAATGTCATTATTTCTACCATCATTGCTTTGTAGAAGATGATAATTATATTCTTAATCATGCAGATATATTAAAAGAGATTCCAATTAAAATTGTTCATGGTAGATATGATGTCGATTGTCGTCCAAGTGGTGCATACGATTTAAAACAAAAATTGCCACATGCTGAATTAGTCTTTTCTACTGCTGCTGGACATGCTCAAATGGAACCAACAACAGTAAAAGAATTAATGAGATTTGCAAGAGAATTTGAATAAGCTGTTTAGGACAGTTTCGTAAAACAATAAACGCTTCACAACAAGAAAACGAACTTGTTGTGAAGCGTTATTTTATTTATTAAATAATAATTGTTCTAATGTACGTCTTTGTACTTTCATCGTTGCTGTTCGTGGAATTTTATCGTATTCCATCATAATAGGTTCATTTAAATGAGGTAAGTTTTCAATGGCTTTAAACCATAATTCCTCTTGGAAGAGTTCATCAGCGGTAATAGCGATGATTGGCTGAGGGTATCCATGGTTATCACGAATAATAACGACTTCTTCAAGAAATGAAAGATGGTCTAATAAATAATCTTCAATAGCTAGTGTACTTTCTACTGTTTCTACTAAATCTATTTGACGGTCATGGAGTAGTAATTCACCTTTATCATTGATAAGGCCGTAATCACCAGTATCCCACCATTCATCGTACACATTTTCTTGGAATCGAGTATCTTCTTTGAAGTACGTTAACGCTCTTCCTTTAGAAAATAGTTGAATATTACCTGGAGTATTCGTTGGTAGAAGTGTACCGTCATTCGTTGCAATTCTTGCCTTTGTAAAATTTTCAAAACCAATCCCCATATTACGGATATTGATTCCTGGTAATGATTCTAATGTGTGTTTACGAACGATTGCAGGTCCGCATTCACTTTGTCCATAAATTTGTAAATAGATGGCATTTTTCTCACGATTCGTTTTTAAGAAAGTGGCCATTGTTTCTTTATTAATCGCATCAAATGTCGAATGATAATAGCGAGTATTTTCAAATAATTCTGGATGTGTTTTAGCAAGAGTAGACCATTGAACAAAATTATTCGGATGGGTTTCAATTCCAATTGGTTTGAATCGTTGAAGTAGGCTTTCAATATTAGGAATACTTGGATCTTTAATCGCTAAATAGGGAAATCCTAAACTCATTAAAGAAGATATTCCAATATTAAAACGTGAATGTACTGGAGAAATATGGAATGCTAATAATCCAGTTTCTTCCATTTTTGAGAATATACTCTTTTGAAAAGCTGTTCTCCAACCCATGCTGTTAGCAGAGTGTGCAATTAGTTTAGGAATACCTGTTGTACCAGAAGTATGAGTCATATAACTAATCTCATTTGGATTAAGAGAAACTAATGGAGTTACCGTTTCAACTTGTTTTTGAATTTCTTGAACAGAAATAGCTTTAGACAGGTTCTTTTCTTTTAAAAGGTTAACTTTGTCCTTTGTTTCATTATCATAAATTAACCATGCGTCTTCTAATCGTTCAAAAAATGTATCAATAATGGATGAAGGAAGATGAGCAGAAGTCATGACAGGAACTGCACCTAAATATGAAATAGCACAAGCTAACCAATAAGTATCGACAGCAGAAGATTTGTATACCATTACTTTTTCAGATGCCTTAATTCCTAAACTAGCTATCTGGAAAGCACGTTTCTGAATGAATGTTAAACTTTCTTTGTAGGTTGTTTCTAATCCAAATTCTGGGAAAGCGGATAATACTTTGTCTAAATATATTTTTGTATTTTGAAAATCTATAGAAGATTTTTCATAATTTTTAAATAAATGTAAAGGTTCATGTTCATAAATGGTAAACATCGTAACATCCTTTCGAAAATAATCTTTATCTAGTATACAGGAGGGAAAGAAAACATGCAAAAAATATTTTAGTATACTAGTATGCAAATGTTTTAATATTTGGTAAAATAGATTTATGCAACCGGTTTAATACCGGTAGAAATAGGAGTTGATAAATGTGCAAATTAAAAACGAAGCGATGCTGATTACTTATTCAGATAGCTTAGGAAAAAACATGAAGGATCTAAAATTTGTTTTAGAAACTTACTTTAAAGAATCAATTGGAGGAGTACACTTACTTCCATTTTTCCCTTCAACAGGTGATAGAGGATTTGCACCAAGTGATTATACGACAGTTGATCCAGACTTAGGTAGCTGGGAAGATGTCGATGCATTAGGAGAGCAATATTACTTAATGTTTGATTTTATGATTAATCATATTTCCCGTGAATCAAAATTTTTCCAAGATTTCAAAAAGAATCATGAAAATTCTCCTTATAAAGATATGTTTATTCGAGTGCATGAATTTTTCCCGCCAGGACGACCAACACAAGAAGATATCGATTTAATCTATAAGAGAAAAGATAAAGCACCTTTTCAAACGGTTGATTTTGAAGATGGTACAACTGAAGAAGTGTGGAATACATTTGGTGAAGAACAAATTGATTTAGATGTCAAAAAAGAAATTGTAAAAGCATTTATACGTGAAACGATTAAAGATATGGCAAGTCATGGATGTTCACTTATTCGTTTAGATGCTTTTGCATATGCTGTGAAAAAATTAGATACAAATGATTTCTTTGTAGAACCAGAAATTTGGGATTTATTAGATGAAGTAAGAGCAGAAGCTGCAAAATACCAAGTAGAATTATTACCTGAAATTCATGAACATTATTCGATTCAAATGAAAATTGCAGATCATGATTATTTTGTTTATGATTTTGCATTACCAATGGTTGTTTTATATTCGCTTTATAGTGGAAAATCTAATCGTTTAGCAAATTGGTTAAAAATGAGTCCAATGAAACAATTTACAACATTAGATACACATGATGGAATTGGTGTTGTAGATGCAAGAGATTTATTAACAGATGAAGAATTAGATTATACTTCAGAACAATTGTATAAAGTTGGGGCAAATGTTAAGAGAGTGTATTCTAGTGAGAAATACAATAATTTAGATATTTATCAAATAAATAGTACGTACTATAGTGCACTTGGAAACGATGATGCGAGTTACTTACTCTCAAGAATTTTACAATGTTTTGCTCCAGGAATCCCTCAGATTTATTATGTAGGATTATTAGCAGGTGAAAATGATATTGAACTTCTTGAATCAACAAAAGAAGGACGTAATATTAATCGTCATTACTATACATTAGAAGAAATTGAAAAAGAAGTTGAGCGTCCAGTTGTTAAACAATTATTATCGTTATTACGTTTTAGAAATACTTCAAAAGCATTTGATTTGGATGGTGAGATTCAAATTTCAACTCCGGATGAATCAACAATTGAAATTGTACGTTTGAGTGCTGATAAACAAACAAAAGCTCGATTAAGTGCAAACTTAGCAACAAAAGAATTTGCAATTGAAGAAAATGGAGTAGCAATATATTTATAAAAATTAGAATAAAGGGGAGGAACATCTCCCCTTATATATTTATTTATAAGAATATAATAATATTTATGAAAATAATTTTTGAAACTAAATGAAAATATTTTCTTTTAAAAAATTCGTTTTCTACTATTTACAAAATTAAGAAAATAGGTTATGATAAACATGTGATAAAAATAACAAGCAACGGAGGAATTCCCAGTGAGTGAAGAGAAAAAAGTAGTAGACTCTCAAAAAGAAGTGAATGAATTAGTAGAGAAAGGGCTAGTTGCACTAGAAAAGTTCAGATTGCTCAATCAAGAACAAGTGGACTATATTGTAGCGAAAGCATCAGTAGCAGCTCTTGATCAACATGGTGTGTTAGCATTACACGCTGTAGAAGAAACTGGTCGTGGAGTTTTTGAAGATAAAGCGACTAAAAATTTATTTGCATGTGAACACGTCGTTCATAATATGCGTCATACGAAAACCGTTGGAGTTATTGAAGATGACGAAGTAACAGGTTTAACATTAATTGCAGAACCAGTAGGGGTTGTCTGTGGTATTACACCAACAACTAACCCAACTTCAACAGCAATATTCAAATCATTAATTGCATTGAAAACACGTAACCCAATCGTATTTGCATTCCATCCATCAGCTCAAAAGAGTTCAGCTCATGCAGCTCAAATCGTTCGTGATGCAGCGATTGCAGCTGGAGCTCCAGAAGACTGTATTCAATGGATTGAACATCCATCAATTGAAGCAACAAATGCTTTAATGAATCATGATGGTATTGCAACTATCTTAGCAACAGGTGGTAACGCAATGGTTAAAGCTGCTTATTCTTGCGGTAAACCAGCTTTAGGGGTAGGTGCTGGTAACGTACCTGCATATGTTGAAAAATCTGCAAACATTCGTCAAGCTGCTCACGATATCGTAATGAGTAAATCATTTGATAACGGAATGGTTTGTGCTTCAGAACAAGCAGCTATTATTGATAAAGAAATTTATGATGAATTTGTAGCAGAATTAAAGAGCTACCACACTTATTTTGTATCTAAAAAAGAAAAAGCATTACTTGAAGAGTTCTGTTTCGGAGTAAAAGCAAACAGTAAAAACTGTGCGGGTGCTAAATTAAATGCTAATATCGTAGGTAAACCTGCTGCATGGATTGCAGAACAAGCAGGATTCTCAGTTCCAGAAGGAACAAACATTTTAGCAGCTGAATGTAGTGAAGTAGGGGAAAAAGAACCTTTAACTCGTGAAAAATTATCTCCAGTGATTGCAATCTTAAAATCTGAATCTCGTGAAGATGGTGTTGAGAAAGCAAGACAAATGGTTGAATTTAACGGTTTAGGACACTCTGCAGCTATTCATACAGAAGATGCTGATTTAGCGAAAGAATTTGGACGTATTGTTCGTGCGATTCGTGTTATTTGGAATGCTCCATCTACATTTGGTGGTATCGGGGATGTTTACAATGCCTTCATTCCATCTCTAACTTTAGGTTGTGGTTCTTATGGACGTAACTCAGTTGGTGATAACGTAAGCGTTGTGAATCTATTAAATATCAAAAAAGTAGGGAGACGTAGAAATAATATGCAATGGTTTAAAGTTCCTTCGAAAATCTATTTCGAACGTGATTCAATTCAATACTTACAAAAAATGAAAAATGTAGAACGTGTAATGATCGTAACTGACCAACAAATGGTTAACTTAGGATTCTTACAACGTGTGATTGAACAATTAGAATTACGCCCTAACAAAGTTATTTACGAAGTATTTTCAGATGTTGAACCGGATCCAGATATCACAACAGTTAACCGTGGTGCTGAAATTATGAAATCATTTGAACCAGATACAATCGTAGCTCTTGGTGGTGGTTCTGTAATGGATGCTGCTAAAGTTATGTGGATGTTCTACGAACAACCTCAAATTGACTTCCGTGATTTAGTACAAAAATTCATGGATATCCGTAAACGTGCATTCAAATTCCCTGAATTAGGTGAAAAAGCTAAATATGTTGGTATACCAACAACTTCAGGTACAGGTTCTGAAGTAACTCCATTTGCTGTTATTTCTGATAAAGCAAATAACCGTAAATATCCTTTAGCAGACTACTCATTAACTCCAACAATTGCGATTGTTGACCCAGCATTAGTTATGACAGTTCCAGGATTTGTTACTGCAGATACAGGTATGGACGTGTTAACTCACGCAGTTGAAGCTTATACTTCAACATTAGCAAATGACTATACTGATGGTTTAGCATTACAAGCAATTAAATTAGTATTTGAAAACTTAGAAAGCTCAGTTAAAAATGGAGACTTCGTTTCAAGAGAAAAAATGCATAATGCTTCTACAATGGCTGGTATGGCATTTGCCAATGCATTCCTTGGAATGTCTCACTCAATGGCCCATAAAGTTGGTGGATTCTTCCATACAGTACATGGACGTACAAATGCAATCTTACTTCCATATGTTATCCGTTATAACGGTACTCGCCCAGCTAAAACTTCTACATGGCCTAAATACAACTACTACCGTGCAGATGAAAAATTCCAAGACATTGCTAGAATGTTAGGATTACCTTCATCAACTCCTGAAGAAGCAGTAGATGCATTAGCAAAAGCTGTTTATGAATTAGGAGAACGTGTAGGAATTGAAATGAACTTCAAAGCTCAAGGTGTAGATGAAAAAGAATGGAAAGAAACAATCCACGAAATTGCATTATTAGCATATGAAGATCAATGTTCACCAGCGAACCCTCGTTTACCAATGGTTGCTCATATGGAAGAAATTCTTGCAGATGCATACTATGGATACGCAGCTCGCCCAGGACGTTTAAAATAATTCGTTAAATATTTTTAAAGCGTAGTAGTTTTCGAACTATTACGCTTTTTTGTTAAATCATATGTAAAAATTTATATTTTTCGAAAAGTAGTACAGTTGCTTTGTTTATTTTAATACAGTTATATGGTATACTATTTTACAATTAAAAGGTTTAATTCGAATCTTTTATACAGTTGTCAGGGAAGTTTAAAGGGGGAAACAATATGACACCTAATAAAGAAGACTATATCAAGGCAATTTATAAATTAGGTGGTAATCATGAACTAGTTTCTAATAAGTCAATCACGAACATGCTTCAAATTTCAGCAGCATCTACTACTGAAATGCTTAATAAATTAGTAGCAGAGGAATATGTAGATTATGAACGATATAAGGGTGCGAGACTGACAGAAAAGGGAATCAAGTTTGCCGAACGGTTGATTCGCACACATAAAATCTGGGAAGTTTTTTTAGTACAGTCCTTAGGATTTTTGCCAGAAGAAGTACATGCTCAAGCTGAAGTATTAGAACATGCCTCTTCGCCTGAATTAATTGAACGCTTAGTAGAATTTTTAGATGATCCAACTCATTGTCCTCATGGAGAAATTATTCCAATACTTCATGAGTAATATCAATGCATGAAATAAATGCGATTTGGAGGGGAAAATATGTCAACCAAGCACCAACGAATTATTGAATACATTGAATCATTACCTGTTGGGGAAAAGATTTCTGTGCGAACAATTGCAAAAAGTATGCAGTTAAGTGAAGGAACGGCATATCGAGCAATTAAAGCGGCAGAAAACTTGGGAATTGTTTCAACAATTGAACGTGTAGGAACTATTCGTATTGAAAGGAAATCTAAAGATAATTTTGAAAAACTTTCTTTTGGAGAAGTTGTTAAAATTATTGAAGGAGAGATATATGGTGGTTCCAAAGGCTTAGATAAAATTTTAAATCGTTTTGTCATCGGAGCAATGACTGAAGAAGCTATGACACGTTATATTCAACCAGAATCATTATTGATTATTGGAAATCGAGATAGTGCACAATTATTAGCTTTAGAGCAAGGTGCAGCTGTATTAATTACGGGTGGATTTTCTGCTTCTAATGAATTAATTCGTAGAGCGGATGAATTAGCGATTCCGGTAATTGGAACAACTTATGATACATTTACAGTAGCTTCTTTAATTAATCGAGCAATGAGTGACCAATTAATTAAGAAAAAAATTATGATTGTAGCAGACATCTATACTGAATTTTCTCAAACGAATTACTTAATGTTAGATGATACAGTCGAAGGTTATCGAAAAATGAATTATAAAACCGGCTATTCAAGATTCCCTGTTATTAATCATTCTAACCGATTAGTTGGAATAGTCACGGCAAAAGATGTTATTGGTAAAAATGATCAATTAGTCATTGAACGAGTGATGACAAGAAATCCAAGTATTACTAAATTGCATGCAAGTGTAGCGAGTGTAGCACATTCTATGATTTGGAATGGGTTAGAAATGCTTCCAGTAGTTCAAGATAATATGGAATTAATTGGAATTATTTCTCGCCAAGATGTTATGAAGGCTATGCAATTAGCTCAAAGACAACCACAAGTGGGAAATACATTTGAAGATGATGTAGCAGAAAGTTTGAATATTGTGGAAATGGATACTCAAGTATCTAAGTTTCAATTCAAAGTGACGCCACAAATGACAAATAATTTAGGAATGTTATCATTTGGAGTTCTTTGTGAAGTTGTGAGTGTGGCTTCTAAAGAGTTTATTTCTCGTAGTCAAAGAAGAAATGCCGTTATTGAACAGTTAGATTTACATTATTTAAAAATGATTCCAATTGATAGTGAAATTATTTTACAAATT
>CAUQAL010000007.1:0-39226 GCA_963515985.1 uncultured Granulicatella sp. | reverse complement strand
AAAACTTATTCTGGGCATTTATTTATAACGTAATTGGAATTCCAGTAGCGATGGGAGTTTTACACTTCTTTGGAGGCCCATTATTAAGTCCAATGATAGCAGGAGCTGCGATGAGTTTCAGTTCAGTCTCAGTGGTGCTAAATGCATTGAGATTAAATCATAAATTATCTAAATTGGAAAAATAAAAAAGATGAAGCGACCCCAAAAAGTTTAATTTTTTGAGGTCGCTTCAATTATTCCTTCATTATTTTATATCCATGTCTTTGTTTCTTGGGAATATAACATTGTAGTAAACACTAGCAATACAATATATAACGATTACTGGTTTAAGAAATGGAAATGATTCGAGAATATTGGTAAACCAAACTAATAAGGTTAAAAATATAAAAGTGATACAGATGATTATTTCATAAAACTTCATATCAATTCCTCCTAATATTTATATCTCCTGTAATAATGATAGTTACCATTTTAAGATTTATGTTTAATTTTTTTGTACACAAATTTTAAAAAAGCATACAGTAATGCTAGATAAAAACAAATAGTCGATAGATGAACAAATAATAAGAAAAAGTCAGGTAAGAAGTAATATATAAGTAGTACTGTTCCTACGCCGAAAATAGTACCGTAAAACAAATAATTACCAAATAAAAACTTACTCATTTTGACTCATCTCCACTCACATTAGAGTCTAGTTTTCCTTATCTTATCCATATTCTAAAATATCATTTCAGAAAAAAATAGACTTATATTTCTAAAATAATTGGTGTATAATTAATTTTTGTAAGGGCTTTACAAAAGAAGTACACGCTAAATAATCTCAAAAAAAGTCTGTCGCAGGAGAATATCTCCTAGGACAGACTTTTTGTCATATTTCGTAAAAATCAACAATGATTAGTCTTCTAAGTTTACATTGTGGTAAACTTTTTGAACGTCTTCATTATCTTCTAAAGCGTTAATCATACGTTCGAATAAACGTAAGTCATCGCCTGTTAATGTTACTTCTGATTGAGGAATCATTTCGATTTCAGATACTGTGAATTCAGAAATTCCTAATCCTTCTAATGCTGTACGAACTGTGTTGAAGTCGTTTGGTTCAGCATAAACGATTGCTTGGTCGTCTTCTTGTACAACGTCACGAACGTCTACTTCTGCTTCCATTAATTGTTCTAATAATTCGTCTGCATCTTTGTTTGCAATACCAAAGATCGCTGTATGGTCGAATAAATAAGTTACAGAACCTGGTGCACCCATGTTTCCTCCGTTTTTGCTATAAGCAGCACGAACGTCTGCAGCAGTACGGTTTACGTTATTTGTTAGTGCGTCTACGATAATCATAGAACCGTTAGGACCGAATCCTTCATAACGTAATTCTTGGTAATCGCCATCACCGCCACCTTTAGCTTTTTCAATTGCACGTTCGATAATATGACGAGGTACATTATAAGTTTTCGCACGGTCAATTACGAATTTTAATTTTTGGTTAGAATGTGGATCTGGTTCACCTTGTTTTGCTGCTACATAGATCTCAATTCCGAATTTTGCATAAATTTTACTGTTGTTAGCATCGAGTTTAGTTTTCTTTTCTACGATGTTAGCCCATTTACGTCCCATTTTCTCACTCACTTTCTAAAAATATCTATAAGACATTTTTCATTATACAGATGGAAGCTAGGTTTGTTAAGTATTTTCTATTCAGAAATGCATTTTACAAGAAATTTTTTCTAAAAATGGTACACTATAAGAGAGGTGAGTTTATGAAAAATATTAAAGTAATCTATTTAGAAAGCGAAACTTGTGGGGTTTGTCATGCATTACAGCCACGAGTAGAAGAAGTTACAGAACAAGAAGGAATAGCATTAGAAGTCATTAATGTAACGCAGCATCCTGAAGTGGCTAGTCAGTATCAAGTGCTAACAGTTCCGGTTGCAATTGTTTTTGTAGGAGAGAGAGAATTTGCCCGTCAAGCGAGATTTATTGATATGGAATTGTTCGAAAAACAACTGCAACAATCGAAAGAATTTGCTCAAATGGAAGACTATCCTTCGTAATTTTAGAAATAGTTTTCATTCTTTAAATTTAAGCATTTTATAATAATTATTCAGTTGTATTTAAAAAGGAAAGTGCTATAATGATGGCAACGAATGGGGGTGGTCTTTTGTATGTAGACTTATTATTACTGTTAGTAGCTGTCATTGGTGTTTTCATTTCTTTGTTCTCCAAATGGAATATATTTGGTAGTGTGATAACAGTAATAAGTTTTGTAACCTATATTTTCCTACATCCATACTGGAACTTTTTCGTCATTATCCTATTTGTATTTGGGTTCCTATTTTTAGGATTTGAAGTATTAATTCCAGGAATTGGTGCTTTAGGAGTGTTAGGAACAGTATTTGTATTAGGAGGGATGTACTGGGCAAACCAGGCTGTCATGGATTTAGTCGTTTTAATCTTAATGTCGCTATTGTTGGCAATAGTCTTGTTAGTTTTATTGGTAAAAAGGGGAAATCATTTTTCTCATAAGAAAGGATTAGTATTACTTTCTTCTCTAAAAAAATCAAAAGGCTATTCAACCTCAAAAGTATATGACGATTTAGTCAATAAAACAGGGAAAACATTGACGATATTACGTCCAAGCGGAAAGGCTGAACTTGACGGTGAAATCGTTGATGTGGTGAGTACGGGATTTGTGATTCCAGAAGATACAATGATACAAGTTGTCAAAGTAGAAGGAAGTAAAATCGTTGTACAAGTTTTGGAGAATAATAATGAGTAGGAGGGAGTATAATGTTAGAAAAAGGTTTATTTAATAATCCAACAGGAGTCATTGGACTCATTGTGATATTATTTCTAATTTTAACAGTAGTCATGTTATTTTTTAGATTTGTACCAATTGGATTATGGATTACAGCGTATTTTTCTGATGTAAAAATTGGAGTAGGCACATTAGTGGGGATGAGATTACGTCGAGTAGCTCCTCAATATATTGTGCGTCCGATGATTAAAGCAACAAAAGCAGGGTTAAAAATCGATATTAATGAATTAGAAGCCCATTATTTAGCAGGTGGGAATGTCAATGTAGTCATTGATGCGTTAATTGCAGCGCAACGTGCGAATATTGACTTAGAATTTGAACAAGCAGCAGCTATTGACTTAGCAGGGCGAAATGTATTTGAAGCCGTTCAAGTATCTGTTAATCCAAAAGTAATTGAAACGCCTGTTATTGCAGGGGTTGCGATGGATGGGATTGAAGTTCAAGCAAAAGCAAAAGTAACGGTACGTGCCAATATTGAACGATTAGTTGGGGGTGCTGGTGAAGAAACCATTATTGCCCGTGTTGGTGAAGGGATTGTTACTACCGTTGGTTCAGCAGCTCATCATAAATTAGTTTTAGAAAATCCGGATTCTATTTCCCAAACGATTTTGAGAAAAGGATTAGATGCAGGTACAGCATATGAAATTCTATCCATTGATATCGCAGATGTTGATGTCGGTAGAAATATCGGAGCTAAATTACAAGCAGAACAAGCAGAAGCGGATAAGAAAATTGCACAAGCAAAAGCTGAAGAACGTCGTTCTCTTGCTGTAGCGCAAGAACAAGAAATGTTAGCAGAAGTACAACGGATGCGTGCAAAAGTTGTAGAAGCTGAATCGCAAATTCCATTAGCGATGGCAGAAGCTCTACGTAATGGAAAACTTGGAGTCATGGACTACTATCAATTGAAAAATATTCAATCGGATACAGATATGAGAGAAGCGATTAGCAAATCTTCTGTTGAGAGTGAATCATGAATATTGTACTCTTTCTCTTGTATATAGTAATTCTTGTAATCATGTCTGCTGCTAGTTTTATTCAATTAAAACTAAAGAGTCAGGAAAAGGGATTTAACCAACTGCACGATTGGTTGAATCATTCTTTTCACGAAAAACCAGTTTCGCCTAAACGTCATCATCAAAGAAATCAAAAAGTAGTAGATGTTGTCGTAGAAGAAATGCCTGAAACAAAAGCGACATTATCTCATACAGAGAAAATGAGACAACAATTTTTAAAGATGGTACAAGTCTTTCGACAATTTTCACCAGAGGACTATTCTTTATCTGTATTTGATAAGGAATTAATTCAAAGAGTGTCGATTATTTCTTCAGAAGAAATTGATACTATGAGGAGAAGTGCCATTTTAATTCATACTGAAAAATTAAAACGATTATACTTAAATAATCCTAATTTGCCAGAAGAATTATTAGAATCTCTTCGAACTTTTGTAGAAGAAATGGAAGCTATCCAATTACAGGAAGAAGAAGTTCAACATATGGGCTCAAAAGGTGATTTAGTCGTTGAAACCGTAAAAAGTGCAACAAATTATACAACAAAAAATCGAGTGTTAAAACATCACTTACAATGGAAAAAAGCAATTGTCGCAAGTGAAGTGTTATCGAAACCAAAAAGTATGCGATAAAAAGTGTAGAAAGAAGGTTAGGCAGAAATGCTTAGCCTTTTTATTTTGTGTTACAATATGCCTAGTAGAGAGGTGAATATCATGTTAGTACAAAAAATGATTACTCAGTTAAAAAGAAAACAAGGGAATAATACAGCATTGACACAAGAAGAGTTAGAATGGTTATGGGAGAATATTGGTAATCCGAATCCAGAAATCCGAGATGACTTAGTCTTTAATTTATTTGGACAATTTATTTTTGAACAACTGATAACAAAAGAACAATTACGATGGATCATTGAAAAAGTGAATGTCACAAATCCTTTGGAGTATAGAATCGAAGAATTCGGTAGTGCAACAGCATATCGTTCATTCTCAGCGCTTGTAATGGGAATGATTTTACAAGTAGACGGGGACAAAACAAGTGGATATGATTCTTGTTTAACAACTTTAGAGAGAACGAGTTGGATTCAAAATGGAATTCATTATTTAAAAAGAGAAAAAGACAGAACGGGATATGATGAAAAGTTAGGATGGGTACACGCATTTGCTCATGGAGCAGATTTATTAGGAATCATTATTTCTCATCCGAATTGTACTCAAGAAGATGTAGTAGAAGTATTAGAAGTCATGAGTGATATTTTTCAAAAGAGTAAACAACCATTTATGGATGAAGAAGAAAAACGATTAGGATTAGCTATCTTTTTTGGGATAGAGTCTGGAAATCTCTCTCAAAAACAGTTGTGTGAATGGATTAAAAAGCAAAGATTTGAAGAATTAGATGGAAGCCGTGAAAGTTATCAACGTTTAGCAATGTACAAAAGTTTTTTAGCGACAATCTATTTTAGGATTGAAGCTTTAAACCTTTGGGAAAATTCTTTAAAGGATGAGATGATGATGATCCTCCAAGAATATTAAAAAACCACCGATACAATAGTCGGTGGAAAAAAGGATTTTGAAATATTTAACTTGGGAGGATAATATTTCTTATTTGGGAATGACTAAAGTATAGAGTGAATTTTTGAAAATTATATGAAGACTCTGATAAGAAAGTGAGAAGAATCTTTGGAGAATTAAATAAAACAGAAAAAACATTTTTCCGTGGCAAAAGTACTATAAGCCCTTGGCTTATAGTACAGGGAAACTTTGAGACCAAGGCTCAAAGTTTAGCCATGAGACTCGCAGTTGCGAGGCTGCTGGCGACCTTGCTACGGCTAAGAATGTTTTTTCTGTTTTATGTCATATTCTACGTAATTTATTTATTTGTACAAGCAACGAAACTTTCTCTTAATGTATCTTCTGGTAAGTTTTTACCGATAAATACTAAAGTGGACTTACGCTCTGTATCATTCCAATCACGTCCACGAGAAATATCAAAACTCATTTGAACCCCTTGGAAAATGATTTGGTAATCTAAACCTTCTACGCTTAAAATCCCTTTATAACGATATAATTCAGGTCCATAAATATAAACTAATTCATTCAACCATTCGTTAATATGAGCTAAAACAAGAGGTTTCTCTGTTTCAATGACAAATGAATTAATCCCACTGTGGTGGTGATGTTTGTGATGATGATGTCCATGATGGTGATGATCATGGTCGTGATCGTGGTGATGATCTTCATCATGATGGTGGTGATCGTGTTCACCGTGTTCATGAGCATGACCGCATTCTTCGCAGTGTTCTTCATCGTGATGATGGTGGTGATCATGTTCACCGTGGGCATGAGTGTGTCCACACGCTTCACAATATTCTTCTTCAGAATTTTCTTGCATTTCTAAAATTTTCTTTTCAGATGCATAGAATAATTCAAGACCAAACATATCTTTCATTTCTACTGGACGAGCATCTAAATCTTGAATTTCTGCAAAAGGATTGATAGAACGAACTTCGTTAATGACTTTTGCATAAATTGTATCGTCTACTAAACTATGTTTAGACATAAAGATTTTGTCTGCAAAACCAACTTGTTTTGCTGGTTCAGTTTGATGAGTGGTTTGATATAAGAAATTTTTTGAATCGACAACTGTTAAAACAGCGTCTAAAATAAAATGTTCATTTAAAAATGGTACATTGATAAATGTTTGAGCAATTGGTGCAGGATCTGCTAAGCCAGTTGTTTCAAATAATACACGGTCTACTTTAATACCGTTTTGTTCTTTGACCATTAAAATAGATTTTAACATGTCTGCAATATCTGTACGAAGAGTACAACATAAGCAGCCATTATCCATTTGATAAATTTCTTCTTCTACATCTAATACGAATTGATGGTCAACACCAATTTCTCCAAATTCATTAATAACTACGGCAATATGTTCACCGTGTTTTTCTTTTAATACTTTGTTAATGAGCGTTGTTTTACCTGCTCCTAAAAATCCGCTGACAATGGTTACTGGAATTTTACTACTCATCATGATTTCCTCCATTCATGTAATTAAATCGGCATAATTACGATTCTATTCTATTGTATCATTGCAGGAAAAAATGTCAAAATAAAAAACTGTTAATTTTATAGAGAAAGAAAATCAAACAGAAAATCAATTTTATGGTATACTGACAATTGAGAATAAATGGAGCAGGAGTGTGCATGATGCAAAAGAAAATCGACTGGAGTCGAGACTTTATACAAAAACATCAACATTTATTTGCATGTCCCTATTGTCATGCAACTATTGAGGCGTTAGATGGGTATAGTCTGGTTTGTACGAACCGTCATCGTTTTGATATTAATAAAAAAGGCACTCTCCATTTGATGAAACAAAAAGCGAATGAGGATTATGATGCAGAGCTATTTACGCATCGTTATGAATTAGCGCAAAGTGGTTTCTTCAATCCTTTATTAGACGAAGTTTTGTCACTGATTTCAAAACAGGAGAATCAACTAATTGTTGATATTGGCAGTGGAGAAGGAAGCCCGCTTGCTTATTTATCGTCATTTTTAGAAGATATTCCTTTAGTAGGAATGGATATTGCTAAGGAAGGAATTCTTGCTGCTAGTAATCATCATGCTCAAAAAGCTTTGTGGCTTGTGGCAGATTTAGCACAGTTACCTTTTGAGGATGAAGCTTGTGGTACACTCATCAATATGTTAACTCCTTCAAATTATAAGGAGTTCAACCGTGTCTTAGCACCAGGAGGAAAATTAATCAAAATTATTCCTGGAAGTAATTATTTAATTGAATTAAGACAACAATTATATAAAAGTAATGAAGAAAAACAGTACTATTCTAATGAGGATATTGTAGAACGATTTAAACAAGAATATCCATCTATGAAGATAAAAGAAGTTTCTTATCAAGTGACACTGACAACAGAAATGTATGAACACTTATTACAAATGACTCCTTTATATTGGGGAGCGAGTATTGAAGATCAAGATTATAGTAAAAATCATCCTTTAGAAACTATTACGGTACATTTATGGATATTAGTCGGAGAAAAGAATTAACGGAGGAAAGAAAATGGGATTAAAAGATTTATTTAACAAACAAGAAACAGAAGAAACAGCAAAAGAAAAATCAAGATTTAAACTAGGGGTAGAAGATGTTTATAAAATTAGTGATGACTCACTAGACTTAGTGGTAACAGGAAATGTTGAAGGAACATTAAAAGTAGGGGACTTTGTTTGGTTGACCAATCTTGGAGATGATAACGGAACTGTTACAACTTCTGCGATTTATGCAATGGAAAATGCTCAGCGAGAAAAAGTGTTTGAAGTAACAAATGAACCAGTGGCTCTTTGGTTAGAAGATGCAATGCCTTTAGGCATTAAAAAAGGAACTGTATTACATGAAGAAGGTGCCGACAAGGAAGAAATTTATAAAACTTTTGTCAATACATTAGGAAATGTCTTTGTGGGACGTCAAGAAGGTGTTTTAACACAAAGAGATATTGATACATTAAGCTTAGCAGATTTATCAGAAATTGCGCGTGTATTTTTATTATACTGTCATATGAATGCTTCACAAGAAACACCAGAAGAGCATACTGCAAATGTCGGCAAGATTGAACAATTAATGATTGCTGTGCGAGATAAATTATTACAAGCAGATGAATTAGTAACCGTTTATTCTAAAAAAACAGAAGAACCTTATTTATTCTCTCAAACACAACAAAGAGAAGAAGGTGGATTCATTTGTAGTTCGCCAATGATCTTTATTGCTCCAGTAGCGTATGAAGAAAGATTAGCATCTCGATTTGCAGATACAGAAATTTTTGAATTACGTCGTATTCAAAAAGGAGAAGATGGAAAAGGAATTGAGAATTTCTTCTTAGAAACGTTCTACCAAAACGGAGCGACAGGTGTCCATCTTGTAACAGAACAAACATCTCTTGCTGCAGAAGGAATTATCGCAGCACCTGATTATACTGGAGTCGAAGAGGAAGATATTCCTGTTACAAATCCAGATGTCATGAGATGGATCTTATTATTAGGACAATTAGGATTTCCGCAGACAGAAGAACAAAAAATTATGAACGGATTATACTATCGATTCTTATGCTTAGAATTACCAAAAGCAAAATTCTTAACACCAATTAAATTAGAAAATGCAGATCCAAATGCACAAATTGATTTACAATCTGGAGAAAAATTAAATGTTGCGATTTTACCAGGAAAAGATGAAAAAGAAGCAATGGTCTTCTATACAGATTGGAAGAGATTGAGACAAATTTATGATGAAAGCTGGAGTGGAATGATTCAGACTCTATCTCAAGTAACAAAAGCTTTCGATGTAGTGATTAACCCATCTGAAAATCCAGCTCTAGGTTGTTATGTTAATGATGAAATGTTTGAAGAAATGAAAAAAGTAGATTAATGATTCAAAGAGGAGTGTTCGAGAAAGAACGCTCTTTTTTTATATTTACAAAAATTTCTATATAGAAGTAATTGACAAAGATAAGAGATAGGTATATAGTTCTATATAGAAATAATTGAAGGAGGTTGTATATGACTTCGAAGATGCATGGCGGAAATTTAATTCATCATCTTGGATTAGTAAATGGAAGAGTTTGCCAAAAATTATTAAACAACGAGCCAAAAGCTTTATACAGAAGTGAACAAGCAAAAATTTTATCCGTATTATGGAATGATACAGAAGGATATATTACTTATACTGATTTGAGCATTCGAACAGGGCTTGCCAATAATACCTTAACAAGCATGATTAAAAAATTGGAAGAGCAAGGATTAGTTTGTTTGAAACATTGTCCTAAAGACAAACGAAAAAGATATGTAAACTTAACGGAATTAGGATGGTCTCAAAAAGAAATTGGAGAGAAAGTTCATCAGGAATTAGGAGAAATTTTTTATTCCGGATTTAGTAAAGAAGAAATTATCCAAGTAGAAGAATATTTAAATCGGATTCTTCAAAATTTAAAGAAGACTGAAGCACTGAAGTAATTTAGGTGTTAGGAGGGAATACAATGATTGAATACAAAAATGTAGCATTACGCTACGCAGAAAAAACCGTCTTAAAAGACGTCAATTTACGCATTGAAGACGGCGAATTTATGGTGTTAGTGGGACCATCTGGTTCAGGGAAGACAACGATGATGAAAATGATTAACCAATTAATCGAACCAACAGATGGAAATATTTACTTGAATGACAAACGTATTAAAGACCATGATCAAAGAGAATTACGATTAGAAACAGGATATGTTTTGCAACAAATTGCGCTTTTTCCAAATTTAACTGTAGCAGAAAATATTGCTTTAATTCCTGAGATGAAAGGTTGGAAAAAAGAACAAATTCAAGAGCAAACAAAGGTATTATTAGAGAAGGTTGGGCTTTCTTTTGAAGATTATGCGAATCGTTATCCAAAAGAATTATCCGGAGGAGAACAACAACGAGTAGGAATTGTTCGAGCTATTATTGCAACTCCAAAAATATTATTAATGGATGAACCTTTCTCAGCGTTAGATGCCATTAGCCGTAAACAATTACAAGATTTAACGAAACAGTTACATCAAGAATTTAAAATGACAACACTATTTGTCACACATGACACAGATGAAGCTATAAAGTTAGCCGATAGAATTGCTGTATTAAAAGATGGAGAAATTGTTCAAGTAGATACTCCTCACGAAATTCAAACGAATCCGGCTAATGCATTTGTCAAAGAATTATTTAAAGGGGGAGAACATCATGAATGAATTCATTCGAACATTTCAAGAGAGAAATAGTGAATGGATGTTATCTCTAGGGCAACACCTTCAACTTTCTTTATTAGCGTTATTATTAGCAGTAGTAATTGCTATTCCTGTTGCAGTATTAGTGAGTCCGTCGAAAAAGGTTTCTGGATTTTTATTACAAATTGCAGGAATTATTCAAACATTACCATCTTTAGCGTTAATTGGATTATTTATTCCATTAATGGGGATTGGAACATTACCAGCTTTAACGACTTTAGTGCTATACGCGCTATTCCCGATTTTACAAAATACAATTACAGGGCTACAAGGAATTGATGAAAGTCTAGTCGAAGCAGGAATTGCTTTTGGAATGACAAAATTCGAGCGTCTTAAAAAATTTGAAATTGCTATAGCAATGCCCGTGATTATGTCTGGGATTCGTACAGCAGCTGTATTCATTATTGGGACAGCGACTTTAGCCGCATTAATTGGTGCAGGAGGATTAGGAAGCTTTATTTTATTAGGAATTGACCGAAATAATTCAAGTTTAATCTTGATTGGAGCTATTTCCGCTGCGATTTTAGCAATTTTATTCAATTTCTTATTGAAATGGATGGAAACTGCAAAATTAAAAACGATTCTGTCAGCCTTTTTAGTTTTAATCATTGGATTAGGAGCTTCTTATGCACCTACAATCGCTAAAATGCAAACATCAGATAAGCTAGTGATCGCAGGAAAATTAGGACCAGAACCTGAGATTTTGATGAATATGTATAAGTTATTAATCGAAGATCAAGCAAAATTAAAAGTCGAAGTGAAACCAAACTTCGGAAAAACGAATTTCTTATATGAAGCATTGAAAAAGGGAGATATTGATATTTACCCAGAATTTTCAGGAACGATTACAGAAAGTTTATTGAAGAATAAACCAAAAGTTAGTCATGAACCTGAAGAAGTGTATGAAGTAGCTCGTAAAGGAATTTTAGAACAAGATGGTTTTGTATTTTTAAAACCAATGGCGTATCAAAATACTTATGCAGTTGCCGTACCAAAACAATTGGCAGAAACTGAAAAATTAACAAAAATTTCTGATTTGAAAAAAGTAAACCATCCATTAAAAGCTGGATTTACGCTAGAATTTAATGACCGTGAAGATGGGAACAAAGGATTGCAAAGTATGTATGGCTTACAATTAGATGTAGCCACAATGGAACCAGCATTACGTTATCAAGCTATTCAATCTGGTGATATTCAAGTTACAGATGCTTATTCAACAGATGCAGAAATTTCACGTTACCAATTAAAAGTATTAGAGGATGATAAACAATTATTCCCGCCGTATCAAGGGGCTCCTTTAATGAAACAAGAATTGTTGAAAAAACATCCTGAATTAGAAGGAATTTTAAATCAATTAGCTGGAAAAATTTCTGAAGAAGAAATGAGTCAAATGAACTTTGAAGTAGGGGCAAATGGAAGACCTGCTGAAGAAGTTGCTAGAGAGTATTTAGTGAAGATTAATCTTTTGAAAAGATAGAAAAAAGCAAAAGAAAAATCTTTTTGTTTGTGAGTCTCATGGCTAAATTTCACTACAAAAATTTTTCTTCTTGCTTTTAAAACCGCATGAATCGTGAGCGTACGATTCATGCGGTTTTTTATTTTTTAGAGAAAACTTCGCTAACGGCATTTGTTAGTGGAAATAAAAAGTCTGTTATTTCTTGAGGGCTTTCTTTTTTACCGTGAGCAATCCATGTTTGACAAACACCAAATAGTGCATTGGCTAAATAAACACCACAATATTCTAAATCTGTTTCATTTAACGGGCGATTTGCAGAGCGTGTTAAAATATCTGTTTTTAGTAAAATAAGCAATTTATTGCGAAGGAAATTTTGAATTTCTTTTGTCCCGTTTTCAGATAATAGGGCTGCTAATAGTGGTTCAGACTGTAAATATTCAAACACTTCTAAAATAGCTTGTTGTTTATGGTTAGCATATTTCCCAAATATATATTCTAGCGTATGAAATAGTCTACTTTGATAGTGATCAATCATGTCGTACTTATCTTTGTAATGCGTATAAAAACTTGAACGACTGATTCCAGCTGTTTCAGCTAATTTTACCGTACTAATTTGATCGAAAGGCTGTTCTGCTAGTAATTGTACCATGGCATTTTCAATGGCTTGTTTTGTTTTTTGTCGTTTATTACTCTCTGTCATAATGTCTCCTTTATAAACATTTTTACACACTATGTCTAAAAATAAATTTTATTACTTGATATCTGGTTTTACTGATGTATAATCTATTTTATCAAAAATTAGACAGTATGTACAGAAAAGAGGGGTTATATGTTTAGAGAGTGGAAAGCCATTTTGAAAAAACCAACATTTATCATTGTGATGATAGGAATTGCACTGATTCCAGCTTTATATAATATTATATTTTTATCTTCTATGTGGGATCCATATGGAAAATTATCTGAATTACCAGTAGCAGTTGTCAATAAAGACCAGGCTGCTTCGTATAATGGAGAGTCGATGAATATTGGTGAAGATATGGTTTCGAATTTGAAAGATAATGATGCGTTGAAGTTTCATTTTGTAACAGAAGAAGAAGGGAAGGAAGGACTAGAAGATGGTACTTACTATATGGTTGTGACCTTACCTAGTGATTTATCCCAAAAAGCTGCATCGATTTTAACGAATCATCCAGAACAAATGAATATTGATTATCAAACTTCTAGTGGGCATAGTTTTATCGCTAGTAAAATGAGTGATTCAGCAATGGTTCAATTAAAACAAACTGTTGCGAAAAACGTGACAGAAACTTATACAAAAGCTTTATTTGAAAAAATGGGCACTTTAAAAGATGGAATGGAACAAGCTTCACAAGGAAGTCAAACTCTTGCTTCAGGTTCCAATCAATTAAAAGAGGGAAGCCAACAATTAGCAACTAATTTACAAACTTTAGCTCAATCAAGTGTTACTTTTTCAAATGGAGCAGAGCAATTTACGAGTGGATTAACGACTTATACAGATGCTGTGAAAAAAATTGATGCCGGAGTAGAAACGTTCCATAATGGATTAGTAACATATACAGGAGCTGTTTCTCAGTTAGATAATGGCTTAAATCAATTATCTTCTAAAACTCCAGAATTAGCATCTGGAATCCAACAATTAAATGATGGAGTTCAAGCGTATGCTGGAGGAGTTGTAAAACTAGACTCTGGGCTGAATCAATTATCTAGTGGAGTTCAAGCATACACTTCTGGAGTAGATAGCTTATCTTCAGGGGCAAGTCAATTGGCAGGTCAATCAGAAACTTTGCGAAATGGAGTTCAACAATTGAACCAAGGAATTCAGCAATTATCGAGTCAATTAGAGGCGTCTGCACAAAAGAGTAGTCAAGTTTCTCAATTGGCAGCTGGATTAGATCAATTAAATCAAGCCATTCAATCAGCGAATGCAACTGAAAGTACAGCATTAATGGGTGAAGTAACGAATGCTTTATCTACAATTGCTGCTTCAGCACAAAGTGTAATGGTGAATAGTCAAGCTTCTAAACAAGCCGCATTAACAGCCATTCAATCAACCAATGTTTATAGTACTTTAAGTGCGGAACAACAAGCAGAATTAACAGCAGCTGTATCGAATCAAACGAATACGAGTGCGCAATCTGCAAAAGAAATTTTATCGACAATTCAAGCATTAAAAGGGAATTTGGAACATGCAAAATCTCAAGCAGAAAGTGTCGCAAAATTACAATCTGCAGCAGGAAAAGTGTTGCCATTAGCTTCTTCTTCATTAACTCAATTATCAGGAGGACTTGGAACACTACAAGCTGCAGTCAGCCAACAACTTGTTCCAGCTAGTCAAGCGATTCAAAGTGGTGTAGGTGCTTATACAAGTGGAGTGGATAAAGTTGCCCAAGGAGTTAATACTTTAAGTTCTAAAAACAGTACTTTAAACGGTAGTGTGAGTCAGTTAGCATCAGGTTCTTCTCAATTAGCCCAAAAATCTTCTACGTTAACTTCTGGAGTTGGGCAATTAGCACAAAAAGCTCCTGAACTAGTCGCAGGGATTGAAAAAATTTCTTCTGGAAGTAATCAGTTGAACCAAAAATCTTCAGAATTAGTATCTGGAATCACTACCTTACAATCTGGAACAAGCCAGTTAAATCAAAAATCTGAACAACTCCTTTCAGGTTCTTCTAAATTAACAGATGGATCACAAAAAATTGCAGAAGGTTCAGAAAAACTTGCTGATGGAGGAAATACTCTTTCAGCTGGATTGGAAACTTTATATGGTGGAGTGACTACTTTAAGTACAGGATTAATGGATGCCAATGAACAATTAGCATTAGCTTCTACAGAAGAAACAAATGCGAAAACTTTATCCAATCCATTGGCATTATCAAAAACAGATCATGATGCAGTAGCAGTCAATGGGATTGCGATGGCTCCATATATGATATCTGTTGCATTGTTTGTGGCAGCATTATCAACGAATATGATCTTTGCAAAACTACCCTCTGGAAGACATCCAGAAACACGTTGGGCTTGGTTTAAAGCTCGATTAGAAATTAATGGAATGATTGCTGTATTAGCAGGAATACTTGTTTATGGTGGAGTACACATGATTGGTTTAACAGCCGTACATGAAATGAAAACTCTATTGCTTATTCTATTAGCAAGTGTCACATTTATGGCAATGGTAACGGCATTAACAACATGGAATTCTCGTGTGGGAGCATTCTTCTCATTAATACTCTTATTATTACAATTAGCCTCAAGTGCGGGAACTTATCCACTTGCATTGACGAATGATTTCTTCAAGAGTATTAACCCATGGCTTCCAATGAGCTATTCAGTATCAGGATTACGACAAACAATTTCTATGGCAGGAACGATTCAGGAACAGGTTGTATTCTTAATCGTGACACTAGTCATCTTTATTGGATTAGGTGTGATGGCGTATCGACCTGGTGTGGGGGAAGAGGAGAGTTTAGGATAAATTAGAATGGAAGAAGCTAGTGAAAATTATTGCTAGCTTCTTTTTATATTTTTGATTTACAAATTTGATCGAAGGTATTGATTAAGAGGGGATAAAGTAGGAAAATAATAGGAAATAAATTCTGCATTTCTATAATTGAAATTTGTAATTGGACGAGTGAAAAATAAAACTTCCACAATGTTCTGGAAAAAAGTTGACTTAATATTATTTTGCAAGCGGTTTAAAATGGAAATGTGGAAATGGTTGGAGGGTGATTTTAATGAATAATAGACAGATGGATTTATTGAATCGATTAATTCAAGAAAATGAACCTGTGACAGGGAAGGTGTTAGCTCAACAGTATTTAGTTTCCACTAAAACAATTTACAATGATATTTCAGTAATTAATCAATATCTAAAAGCTTTTTCTTCAGAGATAAAGAAAAAGCCTAGCATGGGGATTTATATTGAAATAGATGAAAAATACAAAGAACAATTGAAGAAAACTTTTCAAACTTCACAAAAGACGAATAAGCAAAATGAAGAGTGTAAACTATTATCTACATTTATGCTAAAAAATGAAGTTGATATTTTAGATTGTTCAATTGAAAACTTCACGAGTGAATCTACTATAAGAAGAGAAGTTCATGAATTGGAAAAAGAAATTAATAAGAATGGAATCAAATTGATTAAACATCAAGGGAAAATTTCATTGGATGGTTTGGAAGATAATATTAGAAAATTCTTTCGTAATAAGCTGTTAAGTGGATTAATTCATTTTAATTTAGCAGGATTATCGAATTATGGATGTATTAATCAGAATAGAGTTCAAGAAATTATTCAAATTATGAATCATTTGTTAGAAAAATATAAATTTTCAGTTTGTTATGAATATCGTCATTACTTATTAATGGACTTGATTATTTTCGATATTCGTTGGAAAAACGGCTATTTTATAGAACAGCAAAATGATTTAGATAGTAATAACCCAAAAATTATTGAAACTTATTTATTAGCTAGAGATTTATTGAATGAAGTTTCTGGAAAAGAAGTTGCCGAGAAAGAAATCATTTCTCTTTCTCAGAGCTTAATTACTATTGGAAATTATGAAAATACTTATTTAGAGTCCAATGCTCAAATTGAGAAAACAGTCGATGAATTTATAGCCTTAGTTGGTGAGTTAGCGGGTATTCATTTTGAGCAAGACGATTATTTACGAGGAATGTTAATCAATCATATCCCAGCAATGATTATGAGATTGCGAAATAAAATTCATTTGAAGAGTGATTTGATGGAAGAAATTAAGTACCAGTATGGAGTCTTGTATAACTTTGTTTGGTTATCAGGAAAAGTTTTTAAGAATAATTTTAACGTTGAATTAACAGATAATGAAGCAGCGCTTTTAACCATACATTTGGAGATATCAGTAGAAAAGATAAAAAAACCAATGAATATCTATGTGATATGCCCTCATAGTTTAGCAACATCGGAATTATTATTGAATCAAGTTAGAAAAATAACAGGTCAGTACGAACATATTCATAAAGTTGAATATTCCAAAGCAAGCTCTTTAGATATTAGCATAAACGACTTAGTGATTAGTTCTGTGGAATTAAAGAATGTGTCGTTTCCTTACATTCATGTTGGAACGATTATGAAAGAAGAAGATTTACTAAAAATCCAAAGAAAATTTTTAGCCAATACAATGGAGCAAACACAATATAAATTTTTAATGAAAAATGATGAAGAATATACGAATCGACTTATAAAAAAATTACTTGGAAAATCAGTATATATCAGAGAAAAAGTAAGCAGTGTGGAAAAGTGTTTATCAAAGATTATTCAATTGGCTAATGAGAAAAATCTTGAAAATATAAAATTTGAAAAGACTATACGACATAGAGAAAATTTAGGAATTACAAGTACTTATACAGGTATAGCACTTCCTCATGCAAATCCAAAAGAGGTTCAAACTAGTGAACTAATTATGATGACATTAGAGAAACCAATCTATTGGGGACAAAATTTAGTTAAAGTTGTAATGTTAATTGCAATTGCAGAAAAGGAATTAGAGTTCTATAAAGATGCTTTAAAAGTTATTTATTCTAAGATTGATAGTTCTTCTTATATACAGAACTTATGGAAGAGCGAAGATTATGAGAGTTTTATGACGGCATTATTTTCAGAAGCTAACTTTGAATCAATTTTATAAGGAGTGAAAAAGATGACAATTATATCACAGTTAGTCAATAAACAATTAATTAATTTAGAAGGAGTGGGTGAAAACCAAAAAGATTTATTACAGCAATTATCAAAAACTTTGTTTGATAAAGGGTTTGTAACTGATGGATTTGCAACTGCAATTGTGGAAAGAGAGGAGGAATTTCCAACAGGATTGAGATTAGAAAAAACAGCAGTAGCAATTCCGCATACGTATAGTGAGTATGTGAAAAAACCGTTTATTTACATTGTAAAATTATCAAAACCTATAACTTTTATTCAGATGGGGACATCAGATGAAGAGGTTCCTGTAAATTTTGTAATTGTATTAGGAATTTCTGAGCCAAAAAATCAAACAGGTTTGTTAGTCGAACTAATGAATATTTTTGGACAAGATGAATTTATTACAAAATTACAAAATGCAAAATCTGAAGAAGAAGTTTATCAATTATTTGTAACAGTAGAAATGGAGGAAGAGTTATGAAAAAATTAATTGTTGCATGTGGATCAGGAGTGGCTACTTCTCAAACAGTAGCATCAAAAGTTGAAAGATTATTAAAAGAAGCTAACGTACCTTGTGAAATTGAAGCTGTAGATATGAAGGCATTAGAAACGCATTTGAAATCAGCAGACGGATATATTTCAATCGTTAAAGCAAAAAAAGATTATGGTGTTCCAGTATTTAATGGAATTGCATTTTTAACAGGAATGGGTCAAAAACAAGAGTTACAAAAGATTATTGATTTTTTAAATAGTTAGGAGGAAATAATATGGAAACCTTGCAAGTCATTATTCAATATATTTTGGATTTAGGAGCGGCAGTATTTGTTCCATTTTTAATGTTAATTGTTGGATTAGCTATGAAAATGAAGTTCAGAGAAGCCTTCACAGCAGCGTTAACTCTAGGGATTGCATTTACAGGTATGGGAATTCTTGTAAACTTTATCATGACAAGTATGGGTGCAGCAGCAAATGATTTAACAACTCATACTGGATTAAGTTTACCAGCGGTTGATATTGGTTGGCCTGGTGCAGCAGCAATTAGTTGGGCTTGGCCATATGCGTTCTTAGTTTTCCCATTACAATTAGCGATTAACTTCGTAATGTTAGTAACTAAACAAACAAAAACATTAAATGTAGACTTATGGAATGTGTGGAATAAAATTTTCACAGCAGTAATTGTAACTTACTTTACAAACAACATTTTCCTAGGATTTATTGCAGCGGCTATTATTATTGTATTAGAACTAAAACTTGGAGATGTATTTGCACCAGAAGTAGAACGTTTAACTGGAGTGCCAGGGATTACAGTACCTCACTTCATTTGTATGATTGCAGTAATTTTACATCCAATTGATGAATTATTGAAAAAAATTCCTGTATTAAATAAACAATTTGATGCAGATACATTAAAAGAAAAAATTGGTGTATTTGGTGAAAATGGAGTAATGGGAGCTATTATTGGATTTGCATTAGGAGCTGCATCTGGTAATGGTATTAAATATGCATTAACTCTTTCAGTTCAAGCTGCAACAGCTTTAACTTTATTCCCAATGGTATCAAAATTATTCTCTCAAGCTTTATCACCAATTTCAGAAGCAGTATCTGACTTTATGCGTGAAAAATTTGAAGATCGTGAAGTTTATATTGGTTTAGACTGGCCAGTACTTGGTGGACGTAATGAATTATGGGTAGCTGTTATCTTTACTATTCCATTCCTATTGATAGGATCTATCGTTTTACCAAATAATATTGTATTACCTTTTGCAGGTATTATTAATTTATCATTTGTAGTAGGAGCACTATTATTAACAAATGGTAATGTATTAAGAATGATTATTCATGGTTTAATTTCTACTCCTTTATTCTTATATGGAGCAACTTACTTCACTCCATATATGACTCGTTTAGCAGAAGAAACAAAAACGTTAAATCAAAGTGGTTTAATTTCATGGGCAACTTTTGAAGGTCCAGATATTCGTTATATTTTAGCTAATGGATTTAATGGGGATGTTATTGCTATTGTATTAGGAGTTGTATGGTTGGCACTATACGTATGGTTATTAAAAGATAGAAAGAAATATAATGAAACATTAGAAGTAGGCGAATAGAATGAAGAAATTGCTTGTTTTAGTATTAGGAATACTATTTGTCTATTCTATTATCTCTCAAATAATTTGGTTAACGGTCTTAATTTTACCTGTCGCAATCTACTTGGATAAGCAAAATTTATTCAAGGAATTTGATGAAAGCAGATTAAAAAAATTCCGTAACATGAAAAAAGAATCGTAAATAAGACGAAATTTCAAAGGATTGGTTCAGAAATAGATGGAATAGAAGAATCAATGAATTTGGTTGAATGGGAAAAATTTGAAGAAATAAAAGAATGGATCTCATTATAGGGATCCGTTCTTTTTGTAGAATTAATATTAGGAATCGTTCATAGAGTTTTTTAATTGAATACTTAATCTCAATAAAAATCCATATTATTCAACCAGTGAAATAAAATAAGTATAAATTGCTAAAATTAAACAAATTAGGTTGACGATGAACAAGAAAACGGTTACTATTATGTTGGATAAACAAAAAAATTTTTTTCAGGTACGGCTGAAAAATATTATAGTTAAAGAAGGGGAATAATTATGGGGTATCCTAAGTTTATTGAAGGATTATGTCAAGTGACATATGATATGTGGAATAAAGGCTGGGACGAATATAACGGAGGAAATGTTAGTTATCGTTTAACAGTTGAAGAAGCTGAAAATCTTGAAAGCAGCTTAGCTGGTACAGAATATACGTACTATGCTGATAATAGAAAAGAAGTGGAAGTTTTAGATGTTCCAGAACATGTGAGAGGTGAATATATCTTAATTACTGCTTCTGGAAGTCATTTTAGAACATTACATTCTCAACCACATGCGGATACTGGTATCATTCAATTAACAGATAAAGGTTATCAAGTAGTTGCAGGTTTTGTTACAGGGAAACGTCCTACAAGTGAAATCTTCATGCATGTATTATCTCATGCAGCTAGATTAAAACAAAATCCAAATCATAGAGTAGTTATTCATAATCATGCAACAAATGTTGTGACATACTGCTTATTAAATGATGTAACAACTGAATCTTTATCATTAGATTTATGGTCAGTGTTAACTGAATCAATCGTAGTTTTCCCTGATGGAATTGCTGTTCTACCTTGGGAAGTACCAGGAACTCAACAAATTGGTTCTGCTACAGCCAAAGAATTGGAAACTCATCGTTTAGTTGTTTGGAGTAAACATGGTGTTCTTTCTACTGGTGTAGATTATCAAGATTGCTTTGGATTAATTGAAACTGCTGATAAAGCAGCTCATATTGCATTAGATGTTCAACGAGTAAGTGGTAAGAGCATTTATGAAAGTAATGTTCTATCTAAAGAAGATTTGAAGAAAATCTGTGCCGTTCTAAAAGTACCAGAAAGATATTTAGATTAATTGGAACAATTTCGTAACCTGTTGGTGAATCCAGCAGGTTTTTTTAGTTTCACGGATTTTCCATAAAAAATTTTGCAAAAACTGTGAAAATAGTAACAAATGATAACAAACTGATTTTTTCATAGGAATAGAATGTAAACAATCAATCAAAGGAAGTGATTTTTATGAATTTTTCAGGAAAAGTTGCTATCGTGACAGGTGGAGCAAATGGGATTGGAAAAGAAGTAGTAAGAGGAATTGTTGAAGGCGGAGGTTTTGTAGTTATTGCAGATATTAATGAAGCTGCTGCTACGAAAACAGTAGCCGAGTTTGGATCAGAACATACTGTGTTTGAATATATGGATTTAGGAAATCATGAGTCCATTGTTGCAAGCATGAACAAGATTCTATCCGAACGTAAAGTAGATATTTTAGTCAATTGTGCAGGAGTTATTAGTGCGAAACCTTTTGATCAATTAACATATGAAGAATGGGAAAGAACTATTCGTATTAATCTTTCTGGATGTTTCTCAACAATTAGTACGATTTTCCCTCACTTTATTGAAAATAAAGGAGGTAGAATTGTTAATGTTTCTTCTGTTGCTGCAAAATTAGGGGGAGGACTTCTAGGTACAGCGGCATATGCCTCTTCTAAAGCAGGCTTAAATGGTTTAACAAAAGCAGTTGCTAAAGAAGGTGGAAAATACAATATTGCTTGTAATGCAGTCTGTCCATCATTTACAAGAACAGATATGACAACTGTACTTTCTGAAGATAAAGAAAAGAGTCAAAAAGTGATTAGTATGATTCCTTTAGGACGTCGTGCAGAACCTGTTGAAATTGCTCAAATGATTTTATTCTTTGCGAGTGATTTAGCAAGCTTTATTACAGGAGAAATCGGCGACTGCGATGGCGGTATTACATTAGATGGTTGATTTTTCTTCCGCTCGATAAAATTTTAAAAAGGTATGTGAATGCAATGAAAAAGATTAAAATTCCTGGGGATACCATTATTGTACCAATGTTTATTGGATGTTTTATTAATACATTTATTCCTCAAATCTTGCAAATTGGTGGATTTACAACACCGATTGTAAAAGGTGCAGGTCCATTGGTTGGGGCGTTCTTATTTGTCATTGGTGGAACGATTTCCTTAAAAAATACGCCGAAGGCTGTTGTTCGTGGGGCGTCTATTATTATCGCTAAAATTATTGTTTCAATTATTCTAGGATTATTAGTGGCAAAAGTTTTCAATGATAATTTCTTAGGATTGAGCGCAGTAGCGGTAATTGGAGCGATTTCAGTAGCGAATAATGCGATGTATGCTGGAATTGTAGAAGTATACGGTGATGAAATTGATGCTGGTGCTGTTGGGATTACAACTTTAAGTGTTGGTCCAATGGTAACAATGGCGGTGTTAAGTACCGCAGGATTAGCAAATATTTCTATTTGGAACTTAATTGGAACAATCTTACCATTAATTATTGGGATTATTTTAGGAAATGCCTTTCCTTATATGAAGAAAGTTCTCTCAAATGGGATTACAGCGATTATTATCGTCGTAGGATTTTGTTTAGGGGCAAATATGAACTTTGGACAAATTCTTGAAGGTGGTTTACCTGGTATTTTACTAGGTGTGATTACAACACTAATTGGTGGGGTTGCAGCGATTGCTGCAGATAAATTATCTGGAGGAAATGGAGTTGCAGGTGCTGCGATTTCTAGTACGGCTGCAAGTGCTATTGCGACACCAGCGGCACTTTCTGCGGTAGATGCTTCTTTTAAAGCAATTGAAGCGACTGCTACAACTCAAATTACAGCTTCCGTTATCGTGACAGCTATATTAACACCAATCTTAACAGCATATATTGCTAAACGAGTTCAGCAAAAAGAAAAGAATGTGGCATAACAAAAACCACTCCGTTTAACGTTACGGAGTGGTTTTTACTTTAATCTAAGAAATAAGTATGTTCAGCTTTCCATTCTAGTATTTTAATATGAACCCAGAATCCATAGATTCCTAATGTGATAATACATAAGAAAAACCATTTGACCCAGTTTCTAAACAATTCGAGTGCAGTGCCATTAAATCCAAGACGACGGCCTTCAACAACGGTATGTTCAATTTCCCATTTATAAAAAATGCAAATTGCCCAAGGAGTTCCAAATCCAAAGGTAAGAGTAATAATAAAAAATGAAATGATGTAACTTAAAATATACGTTAACATTCCACCGTCAAAATAACTTTTTTGCATGATAAATCCTCCTTTAATCAGTTGATTGTAGTGTAGCATGCAGAGAAATTTACTGTCAAAAAATAAAGATATAAATAAGTTCATGCTAGGGGCAGTTGTAATGTTTTTAGAAAAGGTATAAACTAAAGAAGATATAGAAATGGGGGTTGAGTGATGCAATTTAATTGGAGTAGTTTAGGTGCTTGGAGTAGCATTCGTAATATTGTCGATATTGTGATTGTTTGGTACTTATTATATAATCTATTACTCATCATGAAAGGTACAAGGGCTGTACATTTGATGAAGGGATTGGCAGTTATTGCTGGGGTAAAATTCATCAGTTATATGTTTGGGCTAATTACTCTTGACTGGATTATGAATTTAGTAATCCAATGGGGAGTTGTGGGAGCTATTGTCGTCTTTCAACCAGAAATTCGAAGAGGATTAGAACATATCGGTCGTTCAAACTTTTTCTCAAGGAGAGCTTCGGGAACGAATCAAGCTCAAAGGATGATTGAAGAGTTAAATATCTCTGTACAATATATGGCGAAACGAAGAATCGGTGCATTAATTTGTATTGAACAATCGAATTCTTTAGAAGAATATATTAATACGGGGATTCCGTTACAATCACGAATTTCAAATCAATTAATGACACAAATTTTTATTCCGAATACCCCTCTTCATGATGGTGCGGTTATTATTCGTGGTCATGAAGTGGAAGCTGCGGCATGTTATTTACCATTATCTGAGAGTAAATTTATTCCTAAAGAATTAGGAACAAGACACCGTGCAGCTATTGGGTTAAGTGAAGTAACAGATGCTTTAATTATTGTTATTTCAGAAGAAACAGGTAAAGTTAGTGTGGCATTGCGTGAAAAATTATTACGTGAGCTAACTCCGGATGAATTTGTAGAAGTGTTAAGTGAACATTTAATTACAAAAGAAACTTCTCAAAAAGATTCGACCATTTTAACGATGATTATCGATTTCTTTAGAGGAGGTCGTATCAATGATTAGTAAATGGATGACGAAGAAATCATTTTTAGTGTTTATATCCTTTATTTTGACAATGGCTTTATTTGTATACGCAAGTGAATCAAGTCCAAGTAGACAATCGTCTTCAGTATCAGTTCAGACAACTTCAAATACAATTGGAAATGTCCCTATTTACGTTGATATGGATAGCCAATTATACACGGTTACTGGATTGCCGGAAGCTGTTACTCTAAGAATAGAAGGATCTAGTAGTTCATTATTAACCGTTGTAGGAAATGGTTCCTATCGTGTAAAAACTCCTAATTTAAATGAATTAGGTCCTGGAAAACATATGATTACTTTACAAGTAACAGGTTTGCCTTCAGGAGTAAAAGGATCTGTTTCTCCAGAGACAGTTGAGATTATGATTGAAAAGAAAGCAACGGTTGAATTACCCGTTTCAATAAATGTGAATCGTGCAAATTTACCAGGAGCTTATAAAAATGGACAAGCTTTAGTGAGTCCTGCTAGAGTTACGATTTCTGGACCAGAATCACTGATCAATCAAGTAGAAAAGGTTGTCGCAAATGTGACAGTGCCAGAAAATACAAAAGCAGACTATACTTCTTCCGTTGCCGTACAAGCGTTGGATGCAACAGGAAAACCTCTGGCACTAAAGATGGAACCAGAACAAGTTCAAGTAAGAGTACCAATTACAACAAATAGCAAAAAAGTTCCTATTATATTAACAACAACAGGAAGTGCGGGTACGCAATATTCCTATCAGTTGAAATCTGATGCTAAAGAGGTTACAATTTTAGGAGCTCAAGAAGTGTTGGATAAATTGACAGCTATTCCTGTAGTGGTAGATGTCAATCAAGTAACTAAAACAACAACACAAGTTGTGAAGATAACTCTTCCAACAGGAGTGGATAGTATCAATCCAGAAAATATTTCTGTTGAAGTGGTTGTCACATCTACAACACCAGAAACAACAGAAACTACGCAAACAACGCAAACTACACAAACAACAAGACAATAGAAATTGATTGAAATTTAAAGGAGATTGAACATGGGCAAATATTTTGGAACAGATGGTGTAAGAGGAGTAGCGAATGCTGAATTAACACCAGAATTAGCGTTTAAATTAGGACGTTTTGGTGGCTATGTCTTATTACAACAAGCAGGTGGAGATAAGCATCCACGTGTTTTAGTCGGAAGAGATACTCGTATTTCAGGACAATTATTAGAGCATGCTTTAATTGCAGGGTTATTATCTGTAGGGATTGAAGTCATGCAATTAGGTGTTATTCCAACACCAGGAGTTTCTTATTTAACACGTGTGCAAGGAGCTGTGGCAGGGGTTATGATTTCTGCATCTCACAATCCAGCACAAGATAATGGAATTAAATTCTTTGGAGCAGATGGTTTTAAATTATCTGATGAAACGGAAGCAGAAATTGAAGCTTTATTAGATAGTCCAGAAGATACATTACCACGTCCTTCAACAGATGAATTAGGAACTGTGGATGATTATTTAGAAGGAACAATGAAATATAGTCAGTTTTTACAACAAACAATTGACGGCCCTCTAACAGATATGAAAGTAGCGTTAGATGGTGCAAATGGAGCAACTTCAGCTGTATTAAATCGTTTATTTGCAGATTTAGAAACAGAGTTTTACACAATGGGAAATAAACCAAATGGTGTGAATATTAATGATGGAGTGGGTTCAACACATCCAGAAGCTTTAGCAGCATTTGTAAAAGAAAATGGCGCAGATTTAGGCTTAAGTTTCGATGGAGATGGAGACCGTTGTATTGCGGTTGACGAAAACGGAGAAATCGTAGATGGCGATAAAATTATGTTTATCTGTGGAAAATACTTACGCAGTGTAGGACAATTGAATCAAGATACAATTGTTTCAACAGTTATGAGTAACTTAGGATTCCATAAAGCAGTGGAAGAAGAAGGAATGGTCGCTCTTCAAACAGCTGTAGGAGATCGCTATGTTGTTGAAGAAATGCGCAAAAATGGTTATAACTTTGGTGGAGAACAATCAGGACATATTGTATTCTTAGATTTAAATACAACAGGCGATGGATTATTATCAGGAATTCAATTAATGAATGTTATGAAACAAACAGGTAAGAAATTAAGTGAATTAGCCAGTGAAGTACCTACTTATCCTCAAGAATTAGTCAATATTCGAGTGAGCGATAAAAACGGGGCTATGGAAGTTCCAGCGATTAAAGAAATTATCGACACAGTGGAAGCCGAAATGGCAGGAAATGGTCGTGTTCTAGTTCGTCCAAGTGGAACAGAACCATTAGTACGTGTCATGGTAGAAGCACCAACAGATGAGTTATGCCATGATTATGTTACACGAATTGCAGATGTAGTTCGTCAAGAAATTGGCTTAGACTAAGAATGGAAGTTTCAGTATGAGAGAGTAACGAGAGTTGCTCTCTTTTTTTGTATGAGGAATTTGTATCAAACACAAGTAAAAATGTCCTAAATAATAATATTATAACAATGTGATTTTTTGCTCATTTAACTATTATTTCTATTTCGTTTATGGTACACTCTCAGCGTAGAAAGTTTTAAAGCGGTGGCAATCTCTATAAAGGTAGGTGATGCTTATGAGCATCTGTTTAAAATCTATCGAAAGGAGGTTGCATTTTGTCAGTCTATGAAGCATTGACATTAGTGTGTTCTTTTGCGACTTTACTAGTTGCATTAGTATCACTCATTGTCAAATTAATAGATATGAAGACAAAAAAATAACACCGCTCATAACTTTGGAAGAGTTAGCGGTGTTATTAATACACTAATAACTGCCACCGTCTTTTCAACGGTCTACATTAGAGTCGAGTTGCTGCTCGGCTCTTTTTGTAACTTCATTATACCAAAAACAAAACGAATTGCAAATTTCGCAAATCCACGTTTTCTCTCGTGTGTCAAACATAAATAAAAATGTTCTAATTTGTAGAGTGGTAGGAAATATAAAAAAGAAGGTCTTCTGCTCCCTTCACTTCTACGTATATTTAGTTTTTCCTTAAGAAGGGGAGGTAGGCCTATTATTCTTTTTTCTTCATATGAATACCAGTATAAAAAGGATCATTTAGGGTAAAAAATTCAAAGCCATACCTTTTGAAAAAAAGAAAAGGAATGGTACAATAACGTTATCGAATATTAGAGGAGTTAGTATGAATACAACAAGCAAAACATGCGCACAGACACGTGCGATTCAGTCTAGAAGAATTTTTCCATTTGATGTGAACATGCATCAAACATTATTTGGAGGGAATTTAACTCGTATTATTGATGATTGTGCATCGATTACGGTGTCTCGTCATTGTCGTCGTTTAGCAGTGACTGCTTCAGTCGATGCGATGAATTATTTAAAACCATTACCATTAGGGCATTCTGTTTGTGTGGAAACGTATATTTCTGGTGTTGGAAAGAAAAGTATGGAAGTCTTTTGTAAAGTAGTAGGGGAAGATGTTTTAACAGGTGAACGTTACTTAGCAGCGACTAGTTTTTGGACATTTGTAGCTTTACCTCGAGAAGGGGAAACGGATTTTGCAGTTCCAGCGATCGAACCGGAAACTACAGAAGAGAAATTCATTTGTAATGGCTATGAAGACAGACGTTTAGCTCGATTAGAACAATTGAAACGACAAGAAGAATTAATGAATCATGTTTCCATTCATAAACCTTGGATGGAATCATTGTGACAGTAATGTAAGGTTATCACCGTTTTTGTTAGAAAAAATCAAGGATTTTTCATATTTGATTTGTTAAAGTAGTCTTATCAAATGATTCATACGGAAGAAGATTACTGGAGGAAATTATGAATAAACAAAGTGCCATTGAATTTAATAGAAAGTTGATTCAATTATTTACAATAGTGGGAGTGATCCTAACGATTTATTTAGGATATATCATTGCCAAACATCATTATTTTGAGGTTGGAGGAGCATTCCAACAGTTGGTCGGCAATTGGGGAATGTATGGAATATTATTCTTTATCTTCATTCAAATAGTGCAGGTAGTTTATCCGATTATTCCGGGCGGATTAACTTGTGTCGTTGGGCATCTTGTATTCGGACCTTTATATGGGTTTATTTATAATTTTATTGGCATTATGATTGGCTCAATGCTTAATTTTTGGCTAGCAAGACGATATGGAGAAACAGTCGTTCAAGCATTTGTTTCTCAAGCGACTTATGATAAATATATTAGCTATTTAAATGATGGGAAGAAATTCGAACGTTTCTTCTTTTGGGCATTAGTATTGCCAGGATTTCCTGATGATTTCTTATGTATGGTAGCAGGATTAGGGAAGATGACGTTTAAGAAGTTTGTAGCGATTTGTTTAGTGGCAAAACCTGTCACACTATATGTTTATACATTGATTGCAGCAGAAGGAGTACAAGTTCTCTTTAAATGGATTCAAGGGTAGAGGTGTTTTGTGTGAAAAGAATAATGATTGGATTGGTTCGAGGATATCAAAAATGGATTTCTCCATTATTTCCACCATCGTGTATTTATCGACCAACTTGTTCAACGTATATGATTCAAGCAATTGAAAAACATGGCGCTATCAAGGGTGTAATAATGGGAATTGGTAGAATTATGAGATGTCATCCATTTATTTTAGGAGGACAAGATCCAGTTCCAGATGAATTTACAGTAAGACGACATAAAGACTATCGAAAAAAGAGAAGTTGTCAATGTTGTCAACCGATAGAAATCAAAAAAGAAGGAGATTGAACGGTATTCAATCTCCTTTTTATATTACTGAAATTTAGTTTGATACTTTTGAATAATACGTGGCAATAGTGGCGATAAGAGTATCCAAAAGCCAATATTTCCAAAAGCATGTAGTGTATCAAATGGTAGTCCTTGTAAATAATATACCCAAAATTTAGGAATATGATAAAAATATACAGAAAAAATCGAAATGACAAATCCGTATAAATATCCCGTTAAACCAGCCATGATTGTAAAAAAGGCTAATTTCAATAAGGGTTGTTTCCAAGTTTGTCTCCAGAAAGGTTTCAAACAAGAAAATACAAGAATGACAATCGCAAAACTAGCAATTTGATACAAGGTCCATGGTCCCATTCCTAAAAAGATATTAGATAGAATCATCGATAAACTGGCAGTCAAAATTCCTTCTACTAATCCCATTTCAAGGGTAATGATTAATAGAATCACCGTCACCGGTTGAACATTTGGAATCCAGGAAAATAGGAGTCTACCAATGTAGGCTAGTGTTGATAGTAATGCGATCAGTGTGATTTTTCTAATGGAAAAAATAGACGTATTTTTCATTATTGTTTAAATGCTTCTAATTTCCAATCGATAACGTCACCTTGTTTTAAGTCAACTTGGTTAGCTCCGACTGGGCTCATTTCACCATTGACATCAAATAACCAATATTTTTGGTTTGCTGGTTCTTGTTCAATGCCGTTAATTGAAGATACGAAACCATCTTTTTCAACGATTTGCATTTGTTCTTTCATGACTGTTAATAATTTATCACCATCTTTGAAAGTTAAGGTAAATGGACTTCCTGAAATTGGTTCTCCATCTTTTTTAACATTTACTGTAATCGTTTGTTCTACTTTTGCTGTAGTTGTTGTTTCTTGAGATGTTTGTTTAGTAGGGGCTGTTGGTTGTGCGCAAGCTCCTAAAGATACAGTTAATAAAGCTAAAGCTAATAATTTTTTCATAAAATCCTCCTAGAGTGTTCTTTTAAACCTATACCATCATAGCGAAAGCGAGATAGAATGTAAAGTCATTTATATTATATGAAGAAATTAAAAAAATATAAAATCTTATCTTCTCACATTGTGAAAAAAGTGGTATACTTACAAAGTGTTATTCCAAAAAGGAAGAGTAATTAAAAGGAGGAAATGACCTATATGGCACAAGGTTATGAATTTTCAGAAAAAGTAGCGAAAGCTTGTCAAAAGAAAGAAGCGTTGTTTGACGAAAGTAAAGCACGTTATGCATTACGTTCAATGTTTGCAGGAGCTTTTCTAACAATGAGTACAGCAGCAGGGGCGGCAGCAGCACAAGTGATTGCAGGATTAAATCCAGCGTTAAGTAAATTTTTCTTTGCATTTATTTTTACTTGGGGATTAGTTTATATCTTATTCTTAAATTCTGAATTAGCAACATCTAATATGATGTATTTAACAGCAGGAGTTTATCAAAAAAATATTCGCCTATCAAAAGCTGTAACAATTTTATTATACTGCGGAATCTTCAACTTGATTGGAGCGATGATTATTGGGGCAGCATTTGCATATAGTTCAGCTTTTAATGCAATGGATGTACAACACTTCATCGTTGGTCTTGTTAAAGGGAAAGCATTAAGAGGAAATGGACAAGTTCTTCTAGAAGCTGTTTTAGCGAATATCTTTGTTAACGTTGCAATCTTAGCGTTCTTATTAATTAAAGATGATGCTGCTAAAATGTGGATTATTATTTCAGCAATTTTCATGTTTGTATTCTTAGGAGAAGAACACGTGGTAGCAAACTTTGCTTCATTCTCAATTGTTAAATTCTCAGCAGTTTCTCCATCTCTAGAATTTATGAACTGGTTCAACTTAATTCGTCACTGGGTAGTAGCGTTTATCGGTAATACAATCGGTGGGGGCGTGATTGTTGGATTAGCTTACGCATTCTTAAACAAAACCAAAAGTGTGTATCACGAATAATAAAATTAAGGGTTGCCTTTAAGGGCAGCCTTTTTTATTTTCAGAAAAATTTCAAAATTTTGAGCAGAATAATTGGGGAATCGGATAAAATCTGTTACTATAACTCTATCGTGAAAACGATGAATGAAATGAAAAGGAGAATTGTTATGAAAAAAACAACCAAAATGTTAGCGACCAGTTTATTAGTGGCGGTAGGTTTGGCTGCTTGTGGCAGCAATTCATCATCAAGTTCTACGAATGCTGCAAATCGCTTAACAATGACAACCTTTGGCGAATTAACAACATTAGATAGTGCAGATTATGATGATGTTCCAAGCTCAGATATGATGGGACAAATTTTTGAAGGATTATATCGTGTAGCTGCAAACAATAAAGTTGAATTAGGAATGGCTGCGCAAGAACCTAAAGTGAGTGAAGATGGTTTAGTCTATACTTTCACATTACGTGATGCAAAATGGTCAGATGGATCTGCTGTTAAAGCGCAAGACTTTGTATTTACGTATCGTAAATTAGTGAATCCACAAGAAGGACATGTAGCACAATCAGCGGATGTGTTCAAAAATGCGAAAAAAATTCGTAGTGGAGAATTACCAGTGGAAGAATTAGGAGTTAAGGCTCTTGATGATAAAACATTAGAAATTACACTTGAAAATCCAGCTCCATATTTACCAAAATTATTAACGGGCTCACGTTTCTTACCACAATCTGAAGCAGTGGCTCAAAAATTAGGTGATCAATATGGTTCAAATGTTTCAAATGTAGTCGTAAATGGACCGTTCAAATTAGAAGGATGGACAGGTTCAGAATTAACTTGGAAATTAGTGAAAAATGCTGATTACTGGGATGCTAGCAATGTTGCTTTAAACGAAGTAACGGTGAATGTATCAAAAGAAGTAGCAACTTCTGTTCAATTATTTGATTCAAAACAAGTCCAATATACAACGATTAGTGACCAATTTGTGGATCAATATAAATCTCAACCAACATTCCATGCGCAACCAAAAGCAACAATGGGATATATGAGTTTTAATACATTGAAACCAACAACAGCAAACCAACACTTCCGTCGTGCGATTGCGATGGCTTATGATAAACAAGCGTTAACAAATAATGTCTTAAAAGATGGCTCAATTCCTTCAACAGGATTAATTCCAAAAAGCTTTGCAACAAATGAAGCAACTGGAAAAGATTTTGTAGATGAATCAGGCGATTTCTTGAAATTTGATGTACAAGAAGCTCAAAAAGAATGGGAATTAGCGAAAAAAGAATTAGGAGTTAGTGAAGCAACGGTTACTTTATTAACTTCTGATACAGGAACTTCAAAACTTGTAGGAGAATATTTACAAGCGCAAATTCAAAAGAACTTACCAGGTGTAACATTTAAATTACAACCTGTTCCATTGAAAAACCGTTTAGAATTACAACGTGCAAGCGACTTTGATATTTTCTACGGAACTTGGGCTCCAGATTATCAAGATCCATTGAACTTCTTAGAGCAATATATTACAGGTGGTGGTATTAACTTTGCGAAATACTCTAACCCAGAATATGATAAAGCAGTAGATGCCGTGAAATCGACTTATGCCACTCAACCAGAAAATCGTTGGAATCAAATGCTAGCTGCAGAAAAAGTCATTATGAATGATGCAGTTGTAGCTCCAATTTACCAAGCTTCTCAAAGCTATTTATTAGCTGAAAATGTAAAAGGCTTTGAAGTATTACCGTTTGGACGTACAGTGAACTTACGTCAAGCAACTGTGCAGTAAAAGAAATATTAAAACAGAGGTAACTATAATAGTAGGTACCTCTGTTTTTGTTAATCATCAATTATTATTTTGAATCGAATTCTTTTATAGATGCTTCTATCTCCTCAATAGAAGGTAAACTACTTTTGAATTTTTGATTAAGTAGTTTACTGATTTCATATTGACTGATTCCGATTGGCTGTGAGATGTTTTCAAGTGAATATTCAGCAACTATGTTATCTTTGTCTCTGCAAATGAGTAAACCTATAGTTTGGTTATCGCTATCTGACTTTATGTTTTTATTTACAGCTGTTACATAAAAATTAAGTTGTCCTACAAATTCTGGTTTAAATTTTTCTGTCTTCAATTCTATTACAACATAGGCGTGCAGTTTAACATGATAGAAAAGTAAATCTATATAAAAATCACTTTCTCCAATCTTAATATGAACTTGCTTACCGATGTAGGAGAATCCTGTACCAAGTTCCAAAAGGAAAGAAGTTATTTGATTGGTTAATGCTTGTTCCAACTCTCTTTCATCATGCTTATCTCGTATGGTTAAAAAATCAAAATTATAGGGATCTTTTATAGTTTGTTTGGCTAATTCAGATTGGAGCGCTGGCAATCTATTGTCAAAATTTGTAACTGCATTTCCAAGTCTTTTATATAATTCCCCATCAATCTGATGTTCTAAAACGCTTCTGCTCCATCCATTTTCTATTGTCTTATCTACATAAAATAAAGCCTCTTGGATATCTTTGCTTTTATACATAATTCTTTGGTTATGTCCCCATGGAATACTTTTTATTTTTCTTTCAATATCTGATATTTGGGTTACAGCTTGTAACCCCATTAGGGAATCGTTATAAAAGTTAAACCAATATCGAATATGTTTTAGGTTTGCAGGTGAAAATCCTTTTATATCAGGGAATTCTTCTCTTAAATCAGTACTTAATACTTTTAGAAAACTATCACCCCAAGAATATTGTTTTTGTTTTTCAACAATTTCCTTTCCTAAGTTCCAATATAAATCAAGTAATTCATAATTAACTTTTATAGCTGCTTTTAACTGACTGCTTCTAACTTTTTCTTTTAATATCGAAAAAATTTTTTATATTCGTCATCTTTTATAATCGATAAATCTTTTTTGTTCATCCCAAATCACTCCAATTTTTTTGTCATATGATAATAAGAATGTCCGCTTAAGATTTTTGTACTAGTCGCAGTATAACCTAGTTTTTGATAGAGCTGATATGCTTTATCATTAATCTCTTCGCAATTTAGAGCAATGACACTAGCTCCTTGTTGCTTGGCTAAGTCTTCAACGGCTTGTAGTAATTTCATCCCAATTCCTTTTCTTCGGTAATTTTCATGCACAGAGAGAATATCAATATACCATTCTCCAGCCTGTGTTTCAGAATCTTCATAGAGACGAATGGAAGAAGGAATATTGTACGTTTCATACAATTGATAAAATGGATCATCGATTCTTTCTTCAAGATGTCCATGGTAGCCAAAGATGGCTCCTGCAACGCTTCCGTCTTCAATATAAACAAGAGTATTCGTTAGGCTATAACGAAAGTCTTCGTGTAGCATGGCTTCTTTTAGCATTGCATGAAGAGTGCTAGGCGATATTTCTTTTAAAATCGGTAATTCCATATCTTTCATAATCGTTTGGATGAGCGGAATCATTTGCATTCTTTCTTCAGGTATTGGTTGTCGTATCATTGTTTCCCCTTATTCTAATTGCGATTTACGGTATTCGAGTGGTGTCATACTGAGTTTTTGTTTAAATTGTTTTGAAAAATAAGCTTGAGTTGAAAAGCCTACAATGGATGCAATTTGAGACATCGAGTAATTTGTTGTAGAAAGAAGTACTTTACTTTCTTCAATTCGGATATCGGTTAAATATTCCATTGGAGTTTGTCCCATTTCATTTTTAAAACTATGAGAAATATAAAATCGGCTTAAGTGTGTTAAATCAGCTAAGTCTTGTAACGAGATTTGTTCTCGGTAATGTGTTTTTAAATAATGTTTGATGAGACTAATATCTTTGGTTGTTTTATTAATTGGGCTTACATCAATTTCAAAAGATTTATTTCGAAGAATTTTAATTAGCAATATTTCTAATAAATTATGACAAACTAATTCATAACTCATGGAATGATTAGTGGCTTCGGTAACCATGGCGTTTAAATACACTAAAATATCCTTTTGTTCATCCCGTAAGTTGAAAAATGAAAAAGGTTGTTCAATATTTGTTTGAGTATTAAAAAAGTTGGAGAAGGATAATCCTGTAATTCCTAGAACGATATATTCTAGTGGAGAATCTGGTGAAGAAACTTCTGTATGTTCTACTTGAGGATTAATAATGACGAAATCTTGTGCTTTTACAGGAAAACGTCGATTTTCAATTAAAAATTCTCCCTTTCCATCTAATACATAAAATAATTCCATAAAAGGATGCGAATGTAAGGTACTATGCCAATCGCTATCATATTTTGATTTTGTAATCGATTCTAAATGAAAGGATAAGCTTCTCATATTGGATTCAATCACTAAATAACGTTCATTACTCATAGTGCACTCTCCCTTGTCTGATACTTATATTATACTTAAAAGCGCATTTTTCATCAATTCCCTTTGAAAAAAATAAGGAATATCAGAACGCTGATGGTAGAAAGTATCAGTTTCGTTGACGGCAGTCATAAAAACAGGTATGCTATTTTCTGGTAGAAAGGAGTGCATGGAAAAGGCTTTGTCAATTTAAGAGACGAACCACAACAAATCAGAGTAGAATACATTGCGTTAAGTGCCAAACGGATGGGATGTTGCCGATTGGACGAAAAAGAGAACTCTTTGCGGTAGTGTATTCGCATTCGCTGCATTTAATGACAGACCATTTATTAAATGGAGCAACTCTTTATGACAGTTAAAAGGAGATGCTAATATGAACAAACAAACACAATTAACAAGAACATTAACGGTAACCGCATTAATGATTGCCATGCGTTTAATCATTGAGATGATTCCATCGATTAAAATGGGGAATCTTGTTCAAATCGGATTCGGATTTATCGGAGCAGCGCTTGCTGGGGTAATTTTAGGTCCTTATCGAGCAGCTGTAGTAGGATTTTTTGTAGATATTTTAGGGAACTTTCTAAGAGGGGAAGCAAGTAACTTTTTCCCTGGATTTACTTTAACAGCTGTCTTAGGAGGATTAATTTACGGTTATTGCTTGTATCGTAAAAAATTAACACTTCCACGTATTTTTGTAACAGTATTCATCATTACGCTAGTTATTAATCTTGGGTTGAATTCTTTATGGATTTATATGATAACGCAAAAAGCTTTTTCAGCCTTTATGGGACTTCGAATTTTGAAAAATATCATCAGTTTACCGTTGAATACTGTGATTTTATATGTGCTGTTTCGTAATAAAACCATGCAACAGATCATTGAGAAATATCGAGTATAGGCGTATACTATTCTTACAATAAGGAGGGATAGCCATGCCATTTATTCATATTGAAATGTTAGAAGGACGTACACGTGAACAAAAAGAAGCGCTTGTCAAAGAAGTAACAGAAGTTGTTTCGAAAAACACGGGCGCTCCTACAGAACATATTCACATTATTATTCAAGAAATCAAACATGAAAACTTAGGGCAAAACGGTCAACTACGTGGCTAATGCCTAGTGAAAACTTTAGATGGGAATTTCCTGTCTAAAGTTTTTTTATTGTCAAAATCGCTATCCAATCGACGAATCTATCACAAAAAACAGCCAGCAAAAGAATTTTTTGGATTAACTAAAAAAGTTTTCAAAAAATGATTGACGAAATGAGTGTATCAAGCGTATAATACAGTCAAGAAGCAAAGTGTATTAATGCATTAACACAATAGTACAAGGAGGGGATGAAATGTTATGATCCAATTTGATAAACGATTGCCGGTATATGAACAGATTATTGACTATGTTAAAAAGCAAATTGTATCAGGTGAATGGGAATTAGGAAGAGAATTGCCAAGTCGAAGAGAATTTGCTAGCCAACTTCAAGTCAATCCGAATACTGTTCAAAGGGCATTTCGAGAAATGGAGGAGATGGGGTTGATTTCAACAGGAAATAATGTCATGAGTCGAGTGACAGATAATCCCGAATTAATTGGGCAATTAAAGCAAGAAATGTTACAAGAAGCGATACAAATATTTGCAGATTCGATTTATCCATTACATGTTTCGAATGAGGAAGTCATGGAACAGTTGGAACAAGCGATGAAGAGAAGAGAGGGAGAGTAGCATGTTAGAAGTGAAACATTTACATAAGAGATTTGGCAACAAAACGGTGTTAAATGGAATTTCTTTTACAGCAGAACGTGGAGAAATTACCGTATTAATCGGAGTGAATGGGATTGGGAAAACAACGATTATGAATATGATCATGGGGTTAATTCCAATCAAAAAAGGGGAAGTAAGTATTGATGGACAAGTCATTAAAGGAGATCGCTCGAAGAAGTTAGCTTACATTTGTGATCAAATTGTTGTCAATAAAGGTGAAACGATTTTTGAAGCAATAGCTTTTATGAGAACTTTTTATCCGAATTGGAATGATGAGAAAGCTAAAAAATTATTACATTTCTTCAAATTTAAAGGGAATGAAGTGATTCAACAATTATCAAAAGGAAATGTTGCAAAAGTTAACTTGTTATTAGGCTTATCCCTAGATGTTGACTTCGTATTAATGGATGAACCATTTTCTGGAATTGATATTTTTTCAAGAGAACAAATTGTGCAATTATTTACTTCAGATTTATTAGAAGGAATTGGAGTTATTTTAACGTCTCATGAAATTGAAGATATTGAATATATTGTTGATAAAGCTATCTTATTAGATGAAGGAAAAGTGATTAAAGAATTTTACGCAGAACAAGTGCGTGAAGAAGAAGGTAAATCTATTGTAGATGTGATGAGGGAGGTGTATCAATCATGAAAAAGATTTTTAATTTATGGTTGTATGAGTTGGGAAAAAGTAAATTTATGTTAGGATTTCTAATGATTGTGTTCTTTGTCATTCAAGTATTAGTTCATCTGATGCGTATTTTAAGAATAGATCCTAAAAATATAAATGTCGAAGATACAAGAAGCGTGACGGATTTAGTGCAATCAAGATTTGGAATGAATTTAGCACTGATGGCAGCATTTATCATTATTATCATTGCCTCTGTTTATATTTGGGTCAAAGAATTTCGTAGTAAGGGGAATTTTATTAATCGATTATTCTTACTACCAGGGAATCGAATGCAAGTGTATTTTGCAAAATTTTTAACGATTTTGTCTTATATTTTAGTACTTCAAATAACACAATTTATCATTCTTGGAGTGAATAAGGCGCTATTAATTTGGAGATTCCCAGTTTTAGCAGATCAACTTCATTACACGGACTTCTTAAATTCAGGTTCGATGTTACAATATTTATTACCGTTAAATGGGACTGCTTATGCATGGTGTATGGCATTTTTAATGGTTGTCATTGTTTTCTTCTTCCAATCAGCCATTTTAGAAGAAGGATTGAAAGCTTATGGTTGGGCTTTGATGGTGGTGTCTTTAGTCGTTTACTTTGTTATTTGCTGTGGTATTTTAGCAAGTTATGTTCAATTGATGCTGCATTTATCTCTTACTCAAACGGAACAATATTTCATGACAATGTTGTATGCAGTTGGATTTATAGGTATTCATTGGTTAGTTGATTATTATTTATTAGAACATAAGGTCAGTGTTTAATGGGGGTGAGCGTATGAAATCAATTAAATTTGCATGGGGATTATTGGTTATCGTTGTTGGATTTCTAGTAGTAGGAATTGGGAATATGGTTTGGACGTCAATGTCAGATGCTCCTTACACCATAGAAACTTCAGCAGAAGCCAATCAATATTTAAAAGGGACAGTTTTTGAAGTTGGAAAAGAAGGCGAAGGAAAAATCAGTAATAGTGTTTCGACATCATCCATTGTGGATGGAAAAGTGACAAAACTATTCCAAACATTAGGAACTTGGAATGGACAAGCGAGAGAACAAGCGATATTAAGTCGTATTCCTCTTTTAGAACGTTCATTACTTGTCAGTCATAGACATGTATTACAATTAGACAATTCTTCACTATTTTATGATATTCATTGGGCTTCATATTTTAGTAATACTGGAGACTTTACATTTAATTATGCGATGTACTCGAATGAAAATAAACGAATCATTGAAAAACAAATTCCGATTCATTTAGATTCATCATTTGGCTGGGGAGA
>CAUQAL010000006.1:0-42533 GCA_963515985.1 uncultured Granulicatella sp. | reverse complement strand
TGCCCAAACTACACGCATGACTTCCCATTCTGCATCTGTGATATAAGTATTAAATCCCATTGTGCTCATTCTCCTTTCCTCCCTAATTGTCTACAGATGTGAACAAATATGTTCAAACCAAGTTTACAACTGTAAACTAATTATGTCAAGTCTTTTAATAATAGAAATTTTTCAGCAGACAAACCTATGAAAAAATTGACTACAGATATCACATATTTGCCTTTCGGTCCTAAACGATTATATTTATCTTCCATTATGGATTTACATAATGGAGAAATCATTGCTTACACAATTTCCTCAAAACAGGATACTAAGTTTGTATTGGATACATTAAATCAAATTGATTTACCTAAGGATATTCTACTACATAGTGATCAAGGCAGCGTTTATACTTCTGCTGAATACTACAATCTATATAAAGAAAAAGGCATTATCCGCAGTCTGTCCCGTAAGGGGACTCCCGCAGATAATGGACCCATCGAAAGCTTCCATTCTTCGCTAAAGTGCGAAGATTTCTACATAAAAGATGAAGTAATAACTTCATCTTCTATTGTAATTCAAATTGTAGAAAATTACATCAAATATTATAATGAAAAAAGAATCCAACAAAAATTGGACTACCTGTCTCCGATTGAATATCGGAGACGGTAGCCCTAGGGTGTTTTTTATTAAATTCTCACTTTTTGGGGTCAGTCCATTCCAACCTTCAATCCTTTATAACACTAATAATCCAGCTCCAATAATTCCATTGTCTCCTTTAATAGTTGAAGTAACTATTCTCTGTAACACATGTTTTTGTTCCGCATGTAATCGAGTTTCTAAAATTTCTTTAACTAATTCAATGTAATCAGGATTATAATTAGATACACTTCCTCCAAATACAATGACATGTGGATCTAGTAAACAAACCATCGCATGTAAACTACTAGCGATTCCACTCGCCGCTTGACGAATAATATCAGTTGCAACGGCTTCTTCTTGACGCCATTTTTCAAATACATCTTTAGTTGTCACAGAATCATCTTTGTATAATTCTTGAGCTTTCTTTTGAATCCCTACTCCTGAACAAGCTTCTTCTAAACTCATCCATTGACCAAAGAAATGAACTGGAATAAATCCAATTTCACCTGAGAAACCTGCTCCACGAAGAATTTCATTATGAACAATATTAGTTGCTGCAATTCCAGTTGATAAAGTGACATACGCAAACATTTCTTTTTCTGTTAAATTTTGAAGACGATATTCTGCATAGGCAGCTACTTTTACATCATTATCAATTTTTACTGGAATATTTCCATAAACATCTTGTAATCTTTTAACAATCGGGAAATTTGGCCATGGAATATTATTTTGGAAAACTGCTACTCCATTCTCTACATCTACTTTCCCTGGCAAACCAATTCCAATACCTTCCATCTCTTGAATTGAAAATGGATGTTCATTTAACTCTTCATTTATTAATCGAACAACTTGTTCAAATAATGTTTCAGCACTTTCGACTTCACTAGGTGCTTGCCTGCGACTAACAATTTCGCCCTTTTCATTAATAATAGCAACAGCTACTTTTGTTCCCCCAATATCAACACCAATCGATTGTTTCATTAAAAACATCTCCTTTATTTAATCGTTTTCATCGTTATTGTAGCCTGGTTTGAAGTTTTTTGCAATGTAAATTTTTAAATAAAAGAAAAGACCTTCTATAATAGGAATATTATAAAACAGTCCTTATATAGAAAGTCAAAATTTAATCATTTTTTTGAGATTTAATTTCTGTGATTAAGTCATTTAAATCATCTTCACTAAATTGATATTTTTCACCACAGAAATGACAAACAATTTCTGCTCCATGATCTTCATCAATTAAATGTTGTAAATCCTCTACACCAATCGATAATAATCCTGCACTAAATCTTTCTCTAGTACAAGGACAATGAAATTCTACAGGTAATTCTTCTAATACTTTAATATTTTCTTTCCCTAATAAACGGTTTAATAAATCAATAGGCTCTTCTTGTTGGTCAATCAATTTTGAAACAAGAGGCATTTCACTAATACGTCGTTCAATTTCTACAATCGTTTCTTCACTAGCTCCAGGAAGTAATTGAATCATAAAACCACCTGCAGCACGAACGGATTCATCAGGATTTACTAAAACAGAAACACCAACTGCGCCATTAATTTGTTCCGAAACAGCTAAATAATAAGTGAAATCCATTCCTAACTCACCATCTACAATTGGAATTTGACCAGAAAAAGGTTCTTTCATTTGTAAATCCTTAATAACAGTAATCGTCCCGTTTGTTCCCACAACGCCTCGAACATCTAGTTTTCCTTTTTCATTTAACGGTAAGCTTACATGTGGATTAGAAATATAGCCTCTCATTTGACCTAATCCATTAGCTTCTGCCATAATTTTTCCTCCAGGTCCATCTCCATTTACTTGAACCGTAATTTTTTCTTTTCCTTTTAAACTAGTCGCTAATAATTGAGTCCCAATCATCGTACGACCTAATGCTGCAGTAGCTGCACTCCAAGTATCATGTCTTTTTTGCGCTTGTGATACTGCTTCTGTTGCTACAATCGCAACTGCTTTGACTTCATCGTTAAAAGCTAATACTTTTAATAAATGATCTTTCATTCTTCATTCCTTCTTTCCTTCATAAAAGAAAAGTGGGAAAGAAAAGCGTTAACTTTCCCTTCTCACTTTCTTGTTATTATTCTAAATCATCTTTTGAATCAGATTCTTCTTCATCATCTTGTTTTGCAGCTTCACGTTTTGCTAAAGCTTTTTTAGACTCTTCAAAACTTGCTGCTTCTACTTCACTTGGATACTCTTCTTCAACATCTTCTGTTGGCATTTCTCCAGTTTCAAATAATGCCTTAATGGTACGTTCATCAAGAGTTTCTAATTCTAGTAATTTTTCAGCAATTAGAGTTAATTGATCTTTATGTTCTTCTAAAATTTGTAATGCTTGTGCGTAAGCTTCTTTCATAATAGAGCGAACTGCATTATCGATTTCAAAAGCCACTTGATCAGAATAAGCTTTCGTTTGTCCGTAATCACGTCCAATAAAGACTTGATGATTTCCTTCATATTGAACAGTTCCTAATTCATCATACATTCCATATTCTGTAATCATACTACGAACAATTCCTGTTGCTTGCTCGAAATCATTACTTGCTCCTGTCGTTTTCTCATTAAAGATAAACTCCTCAGCAGCACGTCCACCAAGTAATCCAACTACTTGTTCGAACAATTCCTTTTTAGTCATTAAGAAGCGATCTTCTTTTGGAAGCATTATCGCATATCCGCCTGCACGTCCACGAGGAACAATCGTCACTTTATGAACGACACGTGCATCACTTAATACCATTCCGACGATTGTATGACCAGCTTCGTGGAACGCAACCATTTTACGTTCTTTTTCACTAATTGCTCGATCTTTTTTCGCTGGACCCGCAATGACACGGTCATGTGCTTCATCCACATCTAACTTGTCAATCGCGGTTTTATCTCTTCTTGCAGCTACTAATGCAGCTTCATTTAATAAGTTTTCCAATTCAGCACCAGAGAAACCTGGAGTTTGTTGAGCAATCACTTTTAAGTCCACTTCTTTTGCTAATTTTTTATTTCTAGCATGAACTTTTAGAATTGCTTCACGCCCTTTAACATCTGGACGACCTACTAAAATTTGGCGGTCAAAACGTCCTGGACGTAATAAAGCTGGATCTAATACATCCGAACGGTTTGTTGCAGCAATCACGATAACGCCTTCTGTTCCTTCAAAACCATCCATTTCAACTAATAATTGGTTCAGAGTTTGTTCACGTTCATCGTGACCTCCACCCATACCTGTACCACGTTGACGACCAACAGCATCAATTTCATCAATAAAAATAATAGCTGGAGCATTTTTCTTCGCATTTTCAAATAAATCACGAACACGGCTCGCCCCTACCCCAACGAACATCTCCACAAATTCAGAACCTGAAATTGAGAAGAACGGAACATTTGCTTCACCAGCAACAGCTTTCGCTAATAAAGTTTTACCTGTCCCTGGAGGGCCTTCTAATAAGACACCTGCTGGAATACGAGCTCCTAGAGCTGTAAATTTACGGGGATCTTTTAAAAATTCTACTACTTCTACTAATTCTTGTTTTTCTTCTTCAGCCCCTGCTACATCTGAAAAACGAACCTTCACTTTTTGTTTTTGATCAGTAGCTTTTGAACGACCAAAGTTCATGACACCACGTGGTCCACCTTGTCCCATTTGGCTAGAAAATACGTTATACATTAAAAATCCAAAAATCGCAATTGGAATTACTAATTGTAAAAATAATGATAACCAAATTCCAGACTGACTTTCAGGAAGTGTCGTAATTTGAGTTCCTGCTTGTTGTGCAGCATTATTAATTTCTATTACAGTTCCATCGTTTGGTAAAACAATTGTTTTAAAACTTGATGTTTTAGAAGATCTCTTATCAAATAACGCCAACCCTTTAGAAGTTGTATTTGAATTTTCTTTTGCTTCTTTATATTCCCCAGTTATTGTATAAACGGAGTTTGCATATTGCATTTTTATTTCTTTAATGTCACCTTTTTTCAACTCTTGAACGAATTGTGTATAACTAATTTCTGTTGTTTGCCCATTGGATCCTTGATTAAACCAAGAAACTAATCCAATAATTGCCACAAAAATCATAATATACATTAGTCCATTACGAAATGTTTGACGATTATTATTTGTATTCATTTTGCCTCCTGCATTTTAATAATTATACTGACTATAGTATATCAGATTTGACTATCTTTGACGAATAACTTAACCAAATCTTATTATTCATACATTTCTGGTTTTAAAACTCCAATATACGGCAAGTTTCTTAACCCTTGTTTATAATCTAATCCATAACCAACTACAAATTTATTAGGCACTTCTACCCCAACATAATCTGCTTCAATCGCCATAACACGACGTTCAGGTTTATCTAATAATGTAACAATTTTTACACTTGCAGCTTGACGGTGTTTTAATAACTCCACAATATAAGCTAATGTACGACCTGTATCAATAATATCTTCTACAATTAAAATATGGCGATCTTTCACACTTTGATCTAAGTCTTTTAAAATTCGAACTTGACCACTTGATTCAAATGCATCTCCATAACTAGATACATCCATAAAATCTACTTCTAAATCACAATCCATTGCACGAACAAGGTCTGTCATAAAGAAAATAGCTCCCTTTAAAATACAAATCACTAATGGATTTTTATCTTGATATTCTACGGTTAATTTTTCTCCTAATTTTTGAATCGTTTCCTTTAACTCTTCAGGACTTACTAATACTTCTGCAATATAATTATCTAACATGTTCACACCTCTTCTTTTCTATAGAATACTCTTATTTTATCAGTTTCTTTCATTTTGGACAATGATTGTGGTTTACGAAATCCTAATATTGCTATAATTTCTTTTGCGGCATTTTCCACAACCCATAATTTTTCCCTTTCTTCATTTGGAATCTTCTCATTAATACAATATCGTCTTAAACTTTGATGTTGATTTGAACGGAGTAATAAAGAATCTCCAGGCTTTCTTCTACGAATGGTTAATGGAAAATCCTCACACGATACCATCATTTCCCACCCTTCTTCTTTCGAAAATGATACTCTTTCATTCTTAGATAATACAATATCTTCCATTTGAACTTTTCCTACTCTGAATTCTTTATAAACAATAGCTTCCACTTCTTTTTTTACAAGAAATAGTTGCTGATATCTTTTTTGAAAAATCCATCCTTTTGGTAAATTCAAACTCAATTGAGATGTATCAGATAAAATAGCTTTATGAATATCAGACACATTTTTTGTACTCAATAAGCCACCGATTTTTTTTGACATTTCCATTAAAATAACTTTCTGCAACCCTATTGGTTGTTTAAGATAACTATCCTTATTCCAAGACCAACCATTTGGTAATTCTACTAATGCTTGCTCCATCCATTGATAGGTTATAGTTCCAATCAATTCTTGTTGTTCTTGCAACGTTTTTGTAAATTCTTGAATTTTTTGATTAAATTTAGGGTTTTCCTTTTTAAATAAAGGAATCATTTCCTGTCTAAATCGATTTCTCGTATATGCTACACTTTGGTTAGTAGTATCTTCACTATAAAGTATTTGATGAATCGAAGCATACTCGTATAAAGCTTTTTTATCCACCGTTAAAAAAGGTCGGATTAAATATCCTTCCCCAAAAGGACGTATTGGTTTCATTCCAGCGATCCCTTCAAGGGTACTTCCTCTTGTCAATTTCATTAATACTGTTTCGGCTTGATCATCTGCATGATGGGCTAATACAACATAAGAAGCATGATGTTTTTGCTGGGATTCCTTTAATTTTTCATAACGAAATTGCCTTGCTTTTTCTTCAATGCCGCTATTTTGACTACTACCTTCTTCCCAATGGTAAACATCTACTGATAGATTTCTTTTACGGCAAAATTCTCTTACCATCACTTCCTCTTCATCCGATTCTTTCCTAAGATGGTGATGAATATGAACGACGGTAATGATGATAGGATACTTCTTTTGAAGTTGAATAAATTGTTCCAATAATACCATAGAATCTACTCCACCAGAAACAGCTAAAACATACGACTCTTTTTGCCAATTTAAAATATTGCATTCTAAAAATTGTTCGACTTCATTCATCTAAACACCTCCTTTAATCCTTACATGACAAAAATGAGACTGGAATACTCCAGCCTCATCTCTTCATTACTATTATGAACGGCGTCCACCACGTCCGCCACGTTTACCTTCTGTATTACGTTTTAATGATGTTAAACGATCTTCAGAATCTTTTAAGAAGGAACTCATCATCGCATCAAAATCTGTTACTTTTGCTTGCGAAGGTGATTTTTTTTCAAAAGATGGTGCAGGTTTAGATGCATAAGACTGTTTCTTAAACCCTTGTCCTTCTTGATTACGTGAAGCTGATTTTTGGAATTTTGGTTTTTCCTCAACAGTTTCTTCAGAAGAATCATCAGCACTTGCTCGACGAATCGATAAACTAACCTTTCCATCTCCTGCAATTTCCATAACTTTTACTTGAACTTCATCTCCGACTGTTAAGACATCTTTAATATCTTTAATATAAGAATTAGATACTTCACTAATGTGAACCAACCCTGTTTTACGATTCCCTAAATCCACAAAAGCTCCAAAATTTGTAATACCAGTTACTTTACCAGGTAAAATAGATCCTACCTCAATTGACATATAAAAAGCGTTCCTCCTTCAACTTCCCCTTTTATACACACGCTTGACGAGTATAAAAGATTATTTCCAACACTTGTAGCACTTGCAACTATTAATGACGAGATTGATTTTCTTTTGCTTGTTGAATTTTATTTTGTGCAGCATCATCAGGTGTATTAAAAATAATTTCTCCTGATTTACTTAAGTAATATTCACTACGTGCAAGTTTTGCAACATAATCATCTTTTTGTAACAATTCAACTTGTTGAAGTAAAGATTTTTGTTGTTCTTTTACTTTTTCTTCATCTTTCTTAGCTTCTACAATTTTTGCTTCAATCTTACTTGCTTGATTCAATTGTCCCACTATTTGTAAAATCAGTGTTCCAATAATTGCAATCACTACAGCCATAAATAATGAATGCCAGATAGCTACTCTTTTCCAAACTGCTACTTTGGGTAGGTGAATATTTTTATGCAATTTTTTCTTTTTTGCTTCAAAAGCAATTATTTTGCTATTTTCTGCTTGCTGTTTATCCACTGCACTGACTCCTTTAATGATTATATGACGAGTATAACAAGAATATCATAACTAGTCTATGCTTTTAGGAAAATTTTATAAAAAAAGTGGTATAAGCCACACTGCTGGCAAATACCACTTTCCTATTTACTATTTCAGATAAGTCTTATTCATTAATATTCTTCTGTCTTAAACTTAATCTTCTTCACTTCTAAATCAGAATGTTGTTCTTCAATATACTTCTGAATTTTTTCAATAACAATTTCTTCTTCATGTTCTACTCGCACAATTAATTCAAATTGTCCATCTTCTAATTCTTTTGCTTCAACTTGAATCGCCTGATACTCTTCCAAATGACAAAAATCATATAATTTTTGCATAATTGTTACATCTGGAACTAAACAATGAATACTCACTTGACGCTTTTGAGCCTTTAGTGGTGATTCATGCGTTAACAATTGAATAATGACTACAACAGCAGCACAGACTATTCCGAAAATCCACATTCCGCCACCAATTGCTAAACCAATTCCTGCTGTTGCCCAAATTCCTGAAGCAGTTGTAATCCCACTAATTTTCTTATCTCGCATAAAGATAATGCCACCACCAATAAAGCTGATGCCACTAACAACCTGCGCAGCCACACGAGCTGTATCAAATTTTGATGTATCTAAAAATGCTTCTTTAGAAATTAGCATCATTAACGTAGAAGTCAAAGCTACGATAACATGCGTTTTAATACCTGCCTGTTTATTTCTTGATTTTCTTTCATATCCAATAGCCAATCCACATAAGCAAGCTAAAATTATGGCTATTAAATGTCTAACTTCTAATATTGCATCAAAATTTCTACTTAAAATTGTTTCTACCATACTTGCTCCTCTCATGAACATTGAATTTTTCTGCACTCTTATCAAAATGATAACGTGCCCATTATTCTATGCTTTTCTTCTATCATTGTCAAGAAATCTTATCTTTAAATTTGGAAATCATGAATTGGAGTAAATAGAATAATCATTACTTAGAGACACTCATGATTGAATCTTTCATGTTCTTCACCATAAAAGTATCATAAAACATCTTCAGTATGCTTCCAAATACAAGCAAAATTCCAAAAACTATCCATAACATTTGAAGATTCATCGTTCCAAGAAACACACTTCTAACTACCTGTCCAATTTGAAGTGCACTCGCATGATCCATCACCTCTATTCCAAATGAGAAATGATCATAAAAAGTATGGATTATCATAATGATTTGAAGATTAATAAAGATGGAATCTATCTTCCATTCTTTATCCTGATGAATCCTTCTAGTACTCAACCATAATAAAATCATTAATAAAACTGTACACACAATCGTTAAGTCCACAATCACACCAAAAGGGAATAAATCAAAATTTAGAATAGTGCCCTTTATAATCATTGGACCAAACACAGCTGTCATTAATATCAGTTCTAGTACCAGAATTACTTTTTTTATTTTTAAAGATAGTTTCATCATACTAAACAATGCCAATAGGAAAGCAAAACAACTGACTCCCATCGCTCTCCACGATTCATACGTCACTTCAATAATTCCTTTTGTACTAAAGTACAAGCCAAATAAACAAGTGGCAACAGAAGTAACCATTGCAACAATCATATAGATTTTACTTACTTTATTCATCTTTCTCATCCTTTCTTAGATAAAATATAAAATCGTTATTTTCTTCACATATAGTATAATGAAAACATTTCTCTTTCTCAATATTTCCTCATCCTATTATTGTTTAAATTTTTATAAAAAAAATAAGAGAGGTTGACGAATCAACTCTCTCTTCTCCGTTTTAGAACTCTTCTGTTTTCACTACTTGTTTTTCTTCTAAAATCGTAAACATTTCTTTGGCATCTTCTTTTCTTGTTGAGTCTAAAATAGCATCCACTCGAACGGTTACAGTTTTATTTCCAAATTGAATGGTAATAATATCTCCTACTTTTACATCTGTTGAAGATTTTGCCACTTTATCTTGTACCGTAATTCTTCCTTTATCAGCTACTTCTTTTGCAACGCTTCTTCTTTTAATTAATCGTGATACTTTTAAATATTTATCTAATCTCATCCTTTTCCCCTCTTTTCTTCCATTTTCTTGTAAATCTTAATAGTGATTTCCCTTTTGGAATCATTAACCATTCGCGAATTGTAAATAACTTTATCCGAATCGCCCCTATTATAAATACAATGATTCCAACACTCACTAACAATAGAGCAAGCAGTGTATCTTTTGTTCGAGAATCTCCGGCTGGGAAATAGCGTTCAAAGAGGATATTCAATCCTCCTACAACGATTGCCATTCCAATCGATACAATTCCTAATTTTAACATCGTTGACTTTTGATGATTCGAAGAAGATTTACCCTCTCCACTCAGAATCCAAATCATTCCTAGCATCACGAATAATCCTAAAATCGTTGCAATACTAGCCCCTAATGTTTGAAACTGGTGAATGAACCAAAGATTGCCGATTCCTTTAGCAATAAGCCCAATCAATAAAGCTATAAGCGTAATGGAATATTTTCCAGTACTTTGTAATATCCCATGGTAAGCCATCATCATAGACGCTAACACAATACTGATTACATAAACACTCAGTACATCGTTACCTTGTATATCTCCAAAAAGCATATGATTGACTCTTGGCAAAATAACCAATAATCCTACTGTGGCTACCACTGAAAATACCATTGTCATTTTTAAGAGAGACTGTTTCAATTGTTCAAATTCTTCTAAATGTTGCTTTGTATAACTACGACTGAGTAATGGTAAGTAGCTTGAAGAAAATCCCACTCCAACAACCATTCCTAATTGCACCAGTGGTTGTCCTCTATCAAAAATTCCTTTTAAATCTTTGGCAATTTCTTGACTGATTCCGTTTTCTACTAAACCTTTAAACAAAGTAAATGAATCTATTAATTGGAACAACACTAAAATCGAACTTAATAAACATAGAGTTCCGCCTTCAATGACTAATCTCTTTAGTAACACGCCCCATTGAATCTTATGAGATTCAATCACTCGACTGCCATTCCAACTTTCAAAGGAGTCTGATTTTTTATAATATAATAAGACAAAAGTTGCCATCACTGCCGCAATCACTGCACTCGACATTGCCCAAGTTCCTACTGCATATAAATCATTCGTGAGACTTCCATAAAAACTTGCTGCTAATAAAATAACACTCACTCGAACAACTTGTTCCATTACTTGAGAAACAGCTGTCGGAACCATTCGATTCGTCCCTTGGAAATAACCTCTTGCAATGACCAAAAATGGCATCATTAAAAACATCCACGAAACACTTTGAATAACAGATGACAATAAAGTATCTCCCATCCATGAAGCAATCAGTTCTGACTGTGTATATAAAATTAAAAATACACCTATCCCTAATCCACTTAAAATCCAAAATAATCGTTTTAAAAGAGGAGTTAATTCATAATCCAAACGATACTGAGCAATTAATGCTGAGACAAATACTGGAAAACCAGAGAGAGCAAAGGTCATTCCAATTCCATAAATAGGATAAACTTGCTGATAAACGTAAAAACCAGTATTTCCAACCATATTTTGGAAAGGAACTCGATAAACGGCACTTAATATTTTCGCAATGAAGGCTGCTAGTGACAATACCAACGCTCCTTGCATCATCTGTCTATTCGATTTAACCATTGAATCCCCCTCTCTGTTCTTATTCATTTTCCTCTTTTTGCACTTCTACAACTTCACAACATTTTTCTAAGAAAATTTTGATTTGTTCTAACCATAAATCCGTTGGTTGATTCGTTACATTGAGTAATACTTGTAAAGTTGTACCTTTTTTAGTAACTTGAGCAGGTAATTTCACTGGCCCAAGCGCTTCGAAAATAGCAACTCCTTCTAATTGTTGAGCTACCGGTTGAGCAATAGATACAATGATTGAATATTGTTTTTTCTTAATCGAAGTAATCGATAATTGCTCTGCAAAATATTTTATCATTCCAACTTCTAATAAATAGCTCACTTCATCAGGAAATTCTCCAAAGCGATCAATAAAATCATCTAATAATTCATGATACGTTTCCATACTATCAATAGAACGAATTCGTTTATACATTTCAATTTTTTGACGTTCATCTTGAATATAAGTAGCTGGAATATAAGCATCTACTTGTAAATCAATTTCAACAGAATCTTCCATTATTGGGACAGCTTTCCCTTGTTTTTTCAATACTGCTTCACTCAACATTTGAGAATATAAATCAAATCCAACAGAATCTATAAATCCATGTTGTTGTTTCCCTAATAAATTTCCTGCACCACGAATCGATAAATCTCGCATCGCAATTTTGAATCCTGAGCCTAATTCGGTAAAATCACGCATTGCTTGCAGACGTTTTTCTCCAACTTCTGTTAAAGTTTTATCTGGTTGATACATTAAATACGCATACGCAATACGGTTGGAACGTCCCACTCTTCCTCGTAATTGATATAACTGTGACAATCCCATATGATCCGCATTTTCAATGAATAAGGTATTTACATTTGGAATATCTACCCCTGTTTCAATAATCGTCGTTGTTACTAAAACATCATATTCTCCTTCAATAAATTGATATAAAATATTTTCTAACGTCGTTTCACTCATTTGTCCATGAATGACTCCAACTCTTGCTTCAGGAACTAATTGACGTAATTCATCTGCTTTCTTCTCAATAGTTTCCACACGATTGTATAAATAAAAGACTTGTCCTCCACGAGCTAATTCCCGTTCAATTCCATCTTGAATCGTCATAGCTTGCTGTTCCATTACAAAAGTTTGGACAGGATAACGGTTTGAAGGTGGTGTTTCAATAACGGATAAATCACGTACTCCTAACATCGACATATGCAATGTTCTAGGAATTGGCGTTGCTGTTAGTGTTAAAACATCGACTTGGGATTTCAATTGTTTCAAGCGTTCTTTATGTTTTACACCAAATCGTTGTTCTTCATCGACTACTAATAACCCTAAATCTAAGAAATTCACATCTTTTGATAAAACACGATGCGTTCCAATCACGACATCTACTTGTCCTTTTTTCAACCCATCAATAGTTTCTTGCTGTTCTTTCTTCGATCTAAATCGACTTAACAATCCAATCGTAAACGGATAATCTGCAAATCTTTGAACAAAATTTTCATAATGTTGTTCTGCTAATATCGTTGTTGGCACTAATACTGCTGCTTGTTTTCCGTCCATCAAAGCTTTGAAAACTGCACGCATCGCTACTTCTGTTTTCCCATAACCAACGTCTCCAACAAGTAAACGATCCATTGGTTTATCTTTTTGCATATCTGCTTTGATTTCCTCAATACTTCTTAATTGGTCTTGAGTTTCTGAATAAGGGAAAGCATCTTCAAATTCTTTTTGCTCTACGGTATCCTTGCTGAAGGCATATCCTTTTTCCGCATCACGTTTTGCATATAATTCAATTAATTCATCGGCAATATCTTCAATTTTAGTTTCAACTTTACGTTTCGTTTTAGCCCATTCACTACTTCCTAATTTATTTAATTTAGGAACTTTTGCATCTGAAGAAACATATTTTTGAACTAATTTAATTTGATGAACAGGTACAAATAAATGCCCTCCATCTTGATAATGAATCGACATGTAATCTTGATGGACACCATTAATTTCTAGTGTTTCCATCCCTTGATACACACCCACCCCATGATTGACATGGACAACATAGTCTCCAACTGCTAATTCTGTATAACTCTTCAATCTTTCCGCATTGGAAATTTTTTGAGTTCTTGGGGCACGTTTCGTTAATTTATTAAATAGTTCTTTTTCTGTAACGACTACAAATTTATCTTGTGGTAATTCAAATCCATGGCTAAAAGTTCCTACCATAATTTGAAGAATTCCTTCTTGTACTTCTTTTGTAATAATCGCTGAAATATCAAAATCATGGAAAGTTTGTTCTACTTTTGAAGCTCTCGTTAACTGATCCACTACTACGATAACCGTCGCCTTTTGTTTCGCCCAACGATCTGTTTCTACTTTTACCATTGGCATTTGTGAGAAGAATTGTGTCATTGAACGTTCTTGAATATTATGAATGGCTTCAAACGTTAAGCGACCCAATCCTTTTTGGAATAATGAGAAATACGTTCTTGGTAGCGTCGAATTTTTTAATACTTTCTTTCCTTCAAAAATCATATCAATCGAACTAGCAATCATTCCTAATTCTAATTGATGAATTTTCCATAATCCTGCTTCTTCATGAAGTGAACGTTGTTTTTCTTGAATTCGAGCATAATCATCTACTAATAAATATCCTTTTTTAGATACATAATCTAAAATAGATGTTTTCTCTTTATAAAATAGTTCGAGCCAATAAGAAATTTTAGGAGGAATCTCTCCTTCTTCTAATTGTGTCAACAGGTGATTCATTTGATTCGTTAATAATTGAGTACGTTCATCTGATTCACTACTCTTTATATCTTTTTCATAAGCTTTTTGAATCTTAGCTTTTGCCTCAAATACCACTTCATATTCAAATGGAATATCTGTTGCCGGCAAAAGAATAATATTTTCCACCATTTCAAGTGAGCGTTGCGTTTCTGCATCAAAATATCGTAACGAATCTAATTCATCATCAAAAAAATCTAAACGAATCGGATGTTCTTGATCCAAAGGATAAATATCAACAATTCCTCCACGAACAGAAAATTCTCCCGGAGCAGCTACCATTGCTTCTCTACGATACCCCATCCGTCCTAATTGAGTGACTAATTCTTCTACTTCTAACTTTGTTTCTCCAACAACTAATTCAATGGTACTTTTCTTCCAAACTTCTAAAGGTACTAATGGCTTTTGAATTCCTGATAATGGAACTACTACAATTCCTTTTTCTCCAGTTGTTAAAAACTGTAATGTTCGAATTCGATTACTCACCACTTCAGGAGAGTGAATGGAATATTCTGCAGCCAAAGATTCCTCTACTGTAAATAAATATACTTCGTCTTCATACCACTGTACTAATTCTTCATATAATTGAGTCGCTTGTAACATTGTTGGCGTTACAACAACTATTGGTCCCTTCCAATTTTCATATGCATTTGCTACAGCTAAATGTTTCGCTGCTCCAGTTAACCCTAACACTAACTGACTTTGCATCTTAGGAAGGTTTTCTATCCATTCTTTAAAACTATGGATTTGTTTTTTACTAATTCCTAATGGTAACATATCTATTCCTTTCTCTTTATATACGCACTAAAAAGGTTGAAACTTTCGCTCCAGCCTTTTTTTTAATTTATTTAATTATAACGATTCATGGTTTGAATAAAGTTATCACCTTTTATCCAATCTCTTAGCGCTTCTACACTTTTAGCCACAGAAGCTAAAATATCTTCTTGTTCTTCCTTTTCAAAATTAGCTAATACATGATTGACCACACTTCTACCTGGAGCAGGTCGTCCTACGCCAATTTTAATACGATTAAATTGGTCACTTCCTAAACAGCTAATGATACTCTTAATTCCGTTGTGTCCTCCGGCACTACCTTTTTGACGCAAACGAATTTTCCCAACTGGAAGATCCATATCATCATACAGAACCACAATATCTTCAATTCTAATTTTAAAATAATTCATTAATGGACGAACCGCTTGACCGGATAAATTCATATACGTCAACGGTTTCATTAAAATGACTTTTTCTCCATCGATATGTGTTTGAGTAAAGGTTGCATCAAATAATGCTTGATTAAATTCTAAATTTTCTTGATAAGCAAATTCATCAACGGTAATAAATCCAATATTATGTCGAGTTCCTTTATATTTTGCTCCTGGATTTCCTAATCCAATAATTAATTTCATACGTTCACACCCATTTCTATGTTGAGTCCTATTTAGTATATCATAAACTATTCAAAAATCGAAAATTTAATTTCTTTTGTAAGCTTTTGAAACCCCTTCACAAAAGAAAACATGTTATACTACTCATGATTATTCCATTTAGGAAATTGGAGGTAACAATATGAAAAAATTTATTAAACCTAGTAATAAAGTAATTTTAATTGGAGATGGCGCTGTAGGTTCAAGCTACGCCTATGCACTTGTTCTTCAAGGAATTGCAGAAGAACTTGGAATTATTGATATTGCACGAGAAAAAACAGAAGGAGATGCCTTAGACTTATCACACGCTCTAGCATTTAACTCCCCTAAGAAAATCTATGCAGCCAGTTATGAAGACTGTCATGACGCAGATGTCATTTGTATTACTGCTGGTGCAGCTCAAAAGCCAGGAGAAACTCGAATTGACTTAGTACATAAAAACTTAAAAATCCTAAAAGGGATTATTGATCCAATTATGGCAAGTGGATTTGATGGAATCTTCTTAGTTGCATCAAACCCTGTCGATATTTTAACATACGCAACTTGGAAATTCTCTGGATTACCAAAACATCGTGTTATCGGATCTGGAACTGCATTAGATAGTGCTCGTTTCCGTCAAGCAATTGCCGAATTAATCGGTGTAGATGCTCGAAACGTTCATGGATATATCCTAGGAGAACACGGAGATACAGAATTCCCAGTTTGGTCACATGCCAATGTCGGTGGTCTTCAAATTTACGAATGGGTTCGCCAAAATCCAGACACAGATGAGGAAAAATTAGTCGAAATATTCTTCCAAGTAAGAGATGCTGCTTATGAAATCATTGCGAAAAAGGGAGCTACTTACTATGGTATCGGAGCAGCCCTAGCAAGAATTACAAAAGCCATTTTAAATAACGAAAGTGCTATCTTTCCATTATCTGTCTATCTCGAAGGACATTATGGACAAGACGATGTATATATCGGAGCTCCAGCTATTATTGGTCGAGATGGCATTCGTCAAATTATCGAAATTCCTCTAGCAGATGCCGAACAAGAAAAAATGGACTTATCTGCTTCAACGTTAAAACAAGTCCTTCATGACGCATTTGAACGTTTAGAAAATGAATAATATAAAGTTTACCGGCTTCCAAAAACGAAACTTTGGAGGTCGGTATTTTTATGTTAAAATGAGATTACTGTTCATAAAGGAGTGAATAAGATGATTAAACTAATTGCCATCGATATGGATGGAACGCTGCTAAATTCTAAAAAACAATTACTAGAAGAAACAAAACAATATTTCAAAGAATTTCATCATAAAGATACAGAAACACTATTAGTTCTATGTACTGGCAGACCTGAAACGGGAATTCGCCCTTACTTAAAAGACTTAGGCTATCTTGAAGAAAATCATTATATTATTAGCCAAAATGGCGCTAATATTTACGAAAGCCAAACAGGAAATCGCATCATGGATGCATTTGTAGATTCAGCTGCTATTCAAAAATGGATTCAACTCGGAAAAGAACACGACATTAGTGTAATGGGAGGAGGAGTTGACTATTACTACTCCTTTGACCAAGAACCAACAGAATGGATGGAATATGATGTAAAAATTATCAACGGAGAAATCAAGCGCATCTCAATAGAAGCATCTCTTACAACAGATTTTTATAAAATTTTACTACTTGGAGACGAAGAACAATTAAACGAATTCGAAACAGTAATTCCAGATTCATGGAGAGACGAATTCTATGTAGTTCGTAGCCAAAAATATTTAATTGAGGTACTAAAAAAAGGCGTCAATAAAGCATATGGACTAGAAAAATTAGCACAAAGACTCAATATCAACCGAAACGAAATTGCCGCAATTGGAGACGCCGCAAACGATATCGAAATGCTTCAATACTCAGGATTAGCAATCGCAATGGGAAATGCCACAGAAGAAGTGAAAAATCTATGCAGCATTGTAACAGACACGAATGAAAATAATGGTGTTATTAAAGCTATTGAACAAGTGATTAGTGAGACGAAATAAAAAATCAGCTGAACAGCCCCCCTGAGCTCTTCAGCTGATTTTTATTGATTAAGGATTTCTTCTATTTACTCTAGCTAACAATGGGTTTCTTAACGAAAGAAAAATTTCAATTAAACCCATTCTCCGTTAGCATTTACATAATATCCATCTACAGTAGTACTTACTGCTAAAGCACCTGAACCATAAGAATAGTACCATTTAGTGCCTACTTGATACCAACCAGTCTTCATTGAGCCTGATGCAGTTAAATAGTACCATGTTCCGCTTAGGCTTAACCAACCTGTTTGCATTGCGCCTGAACCGTTTAAGTAGTACCATGTTCCACTTTGATTTAACCAACCTGTTTGCATTGCACCTGAGCCATTTAAGTAGTACCATACGCCACCTTGATTTACCCACCCTGTTTGCATTTTTCCATCACTTGCTAAGTAGTACCAAGCTCCGCCTACTTGTACCCAACCAGATTTTTGACGACCTTGTTGGTCATAGTAGAACCAATTCCCTTTATCTTGAACCCAACCTTGTTTTGGAGCTGGTTGTGCAACTGTTGAAGAACTGGGTTTGAAAATTTCTTTTGGTGTTTTTGGTTCAACTGGAACAGCTGGTTTAGCTGGTTCTGCTGGTTTGTATTGATCATTAGGCACATCTTTTGGAACAACAGGTGTAGAAGGTGTTGTCCCTTTTGGTTTACTCATCGCAGCTTTGATTTTATCTAGAGAAGTATATCCTTTTAAATAGTTTATACCTGCAATATAACGTCCAAAATGATGATCTCCACCTTCAAATGGACCTTTACCTAGTTTTAGTTGAAAAAATCCCTCAAAACTAACTTGATCTAGTGTTTTACCAGTTTCAGGAGAATAAAAAGCAAGTTCTCCAGACTCTGTAAAATAAAATACTCCCCAACTATTTCTTGCCACATCACCTATATATGTAATTCCAAATTTCTCAAATTTCGTACCATGAGAATCATTATTCCACCAAATTTTATCAGTAATCACTGTTCTATAATTTTCTTCAGCATGAATTGAATTCAGTCCTAAAACAACTGTAAACAAAGCTACCATTAGCGTAATTAATGTAGTTCTTTTTTTCATTAAAAGTTCTCCTTTTATTTTTATAAAATTTTTATCCCCCATTATTCCACTTTTAGAGGAAATCCTATGCATAAAATATATAACAAAAAAAAAAAAAAAAAATTATTTCTATCAATATAATAGTTAGAACTTTAAATTTTTACAGTATCCCTAAGAATAAGATATATTCATATTTTGTATAAACCGACTTTTATCTTCCCATTTGCCTAACTACTTACAATTTTTAGGCGATTCCAAAAACATATAGGCAATTACTATCTCTAAGAAATCTCGTTTCCAACGTCCTAATGTCATTCCCAAGAACAGAAAAAAGACTTCTCAATTGTAGTATGGGCGCTAGAAGCCACCTGGCTTCTAGCGCAGGAAAATTTGAGACCTAGGCTCAAATTTTAGCCAAGAGACACCACCGGTGGCTACTGGCGTCCTAATACTACAATTCTCAGAAGTCTTTTTTTCTTATTCCCCATCAATCGTGAAAATCGAAGCAAACTCATCCGTTTCTTCTGGTTCACTGTCTTGCGACTTAGGCTCTAAGAAATAACATTCCTCAATAATCACCTCGGTCACATAAACATCCTGCTGATCACGATTCTTATAATGTCTCGAATGAATACGACCCTCAATCCCTAGACGATCGCCCTTCTTCACAAAACGCTGAATACGATCTGCCATTTTACCAAATGCAATCACCTGAATAAAATCCGTCTGCTTATCCCCATCATTCTGCCTATAAATACTCTGTACCGCCAAAGTATTCCGACAAATAGAATTTCCCTTCTCAGATTGATGAACAGCAACGTCTTTAATCAGACGACCAATTAATGAAACATGATTCATTTTTCCGTACCTCCATTAAATTATTAAAGAACAAATTGTCCTTCACTCTATAAGTACGAAAAAAATCTCAAAAAATATTTTTTTACGAAATATTTTTTCTTAAATTTTCAGCAAATTCAGATATTTTTCTCAAGCGGTGATTTACTCCCGATTTTGAAATCGAACCAGATGGAATAATCTCCCCTAATTCCTTCAAACTAATATCCGGATTTTCTTTTCTCACTTGTGCCAATTCAAATAATTTAGCCGGCATTGCTTCAAGCCCAACTGTCTCTTCAATTAATAAAATATCTTCCATTTGACGAGAAGCAGCAGTAACTACTTTATTAATATTAGCATTTTCACAGTTCACTAAACGATTCACCGAGTTTCTCATATCTCGTACAATTCGAATATCTTCAAATTTCATCATCGCATTCGCTGCACCAATAAGTGCAAGAAAATCTGCAATTTTTTCTGCTTCTTTTAAATAAGTAATAAATCCATTTCTTCTCTCAATCATCCTTGCATTGAGCCCAAAAGCATTCATCATGTCACAAATATCTTCATTATGTTCTTCATAGTTTGAATAAATTTCTAAATGATAGCGACTTGTTTCAGGATTATTAACGGATCCTCCTGCGAGGAATGCCCCTCTTAAATAAGAACGCATCTTTTCTTCATTATCACGAATCTCTAATGGAATATGTGTAATTAATTCAAAACCTTCCATAATCCCTAAATCACTTAAAATTTCCTTAGTCCCTTGTTTTAAACGTACAATATACACATTATTTTTCTTCAATTTCATTTTACGGCGAACAAGTAATTCACTTTCAATTTGATAATGTTGTTTTAATAATACGAAAATACGTCTTGCAATTGCCGCGTTTTCTGTTTGGATATTTAATACAAACTGACGATTAAATAAACTCAAAGAACCATTCATACGAATCAATGCCGCCAATTCCGCTTTAGCATGTTCGATATGAACTTCTAATTGCGTTAATTCTTTTTTCGTTTCAGATGCAAATGACATAATACCCTCCTCTCTCTATACAATAGGAGTGGGAAAGAACCAATGCTCTTCCCCACTTCTTTTCATTAATCATGTTTAACACTTCGTAATAAAGTAAATAATTCATCAATGACTTTTTGTCCGTCATGATAGACACCATTTTCTCTTAGTTTTAGAAAATCTGTCGAAATCACTCGACATCCTTGGTCACGTAATCCTTGGAAATCATATTTTACTTGATATAAATATTCTTCATGTTTTTGTTGATTTAAATATTCATCTGGAACAGACTCCGTATTGACTAATACCGTATCAATAAAACATTCTTTTAAATGCTCATGTAATACACGAACATGATCACTATCTGTAAAATGTTCTGTTTCCCCAAGTTGCGTCATAATATTACAAATATACACCACTTCTGCCTGTGTTTCGCAAACTGCTCGTCCAATATCTTCAATCATTAAGTTTGGCAAAATGCTAGTATATAAACTTCCTGGTCCAATTACTACCATATCGGCGTCCATAATGGCTTCTACAACATCTCGAGAAGCAATTGGTTTACGATTTTCATCGTAAGTATGAACACTGACATGTTTAATTTTTTTACGATGCTTGGCTAATTGGGACTCTCCATCTACAATCGTTCCATCTTCAAATTCAGCTCTTAGCAATAATGGTTCTTCTGCTGCAGGATAAACATGCCCTTCAATACTCATCATTCTAGATAGCAAACGAATCGCATCAAAAATATTATTTCCATGCATTTCTGTTAAAGCTGCAATAATTAAATTGCCAATCGCATGACCTGCAAAAAATTGATCATCTGACTTAAAGCGATATTGGAAAATATCTTTTTGCAAGGAACTCATTGGAGATAACGCACATAAGCAGTTTCGAATATCTCCTGGAGGCACAACATTAATATAGTCACGAATAACGCCTGAACTTCCTCCATCATCAGCAACCGTTACAATGGCAGTTACTTCAGCATCTTGTTTTCTTAAATTTCTTAATAATACAGGTAATCCTGTTCCACCACCAATAACGGTAATTTTAGGACCTTTCTTTCGCTTCTTTTCTTGAGGTTCTACTTCAAAAATCACGAACGACCATTCCCTTCTTTACGTTTATCTTTATCGCGGTGAGAAATCGTTACATGATAAGAGTCAGACATTAATTCTCTTCCTGTACGTTCTGTTAATGCAACGGAACGGTGTTGTCCACCCGTACATCCAATCGCAATCGTTACACTAGATTTTCCTTCTTTTTTATAACCAGGAATCACAAAGTCTAATAATTCCATAAATTTATGATAGAAAGTTTTTGTCTCTGGTTGACTCATAACATAATCATAAACGGCAGAATCTTGTCCTGTTAACGGACGTAACTCATCAATATAATGCGGATTTGGCAAGAAACGAACATCCATTACGATATCCGCATCAATTGGAATCCCATATTTAAAGCCAAATGACACCACTTGAATTGTAAAAATATCAGTATCACCATTTGAGAAAGTATGCATAATTTCTTCACGTAATTTTCTTGGAGAAAGAGTTGTTGTATCAATAACCTTTTGAGCGCGCACTTTAATATCCTGTAATAATCGACGTTCCGCTACAATGCCATCATATACACGTCCATCACCTGCTAATGGGTGAGTACGACGAGTTTCTTTATAACGAGAAACTAATGCATCATCACTTGCTTCTAAAAATAAAATCTTCGTAGTAATAAACGAAGTATTATCTAAACCACTAATCGATGTCATAATTTCATCGAAAAATGCTCTAGAACGTAAGTCAATGACTAACGCAATTTTTGTAATTTTTCCAGATTCTTTTACTAATTCCCAAAACTTTGGTAATAAACTTGGTGGCATATTGTCAACGCAAAAATAGCCCATATCCTCGAAGCTTTGCATTGCGACTGTTTTTCCGGCACCACTCATTCCTGTAATGACCACTAATTCTAATTGATCTACCATGTGTCATTCACCTCTCCTATTTCGTTCTCTCTATCATAACATATCCGGGCGTTCCATGGGAAATTTTAAGTCATTTTCTTCCCTTTTAAACCCTCGTATCTAGTTTATTTTGTTGTAATAAAATTTTTAACGTTGTTCCTTCTCCTACAACCGATTCTACCGATAATTCTAATCCTAAATTTTTCGCAATTTCATTGGATAAATATAAGCCTAATCCTGAAGAATGGTAATTCATTCTTCCATTAAATCCACTAAATCCTCTTTCAAAAATGCGTTGCTGATCAGATGTCGCAATTCCGATTCCCGTATCTTGAATACATAAATAAGACCCGTCTAAATAAATAGAAATTTGCCCACCTTTGTCCGTATACTTAATAGAATTTAATAAAATTTGTTCTAAAATAACACTAAACCATTTCGCATCTGTCACAATGACTTGATCAATAGATTCATAAGACAATCGAAGATTTTTATAAATAAAGAAAGTTGCAAATTTCTTCAAAATTTGACGAATCATGCTGTCTAAAGAATGTTCTCTCAATACTAAATCTTGATGAAATGTCTCCATTCTAACGTAATGCAGGACAAAGTCTGTATACGTCGTAATTTTAATGAGCTCTTGTTCTAATGGACTCTTTTCGGGAAGAGTTGGTAAAGCCTGAATTAATAATTGACTTGAAGCGATACTCGTCTTAATTTGATGAATCCACATGGTATAGTAATCTAACTGCTCTTTATAAGCTTCTCTTTGGTTAAATTCAGCTTGCGCTAATTGAGAAGCATAATCCTCTAAATTCTCTAATAAAAATTGTTCGGACGTTGTCCACACTTTTTCGCTTTGAAGCAATTCTTTCCAATTTGGATTTTCCTTTATTTTTTTATACTGCAGAAAATCCTTTGCGCACCATGAAGTTAAAAATATGCCTGAAAAAATTACCACTAGCACTATTAAATACAACATCCATTCCAGTGCATTAAAAGCAAACCCAAAGATTAGCCATAAGCATAGAATAAAAGCGATATACCATAGAAATTTTTTATGAGTAAATAGCCACTGTTGAATAAACTGTCTCTTTTCTTTACTCATTGGAATCCACCAACCCATAACCAATTCCTTTTTTAGTCGTAATAAAATTCACTAACCCGCATTCTTCTAATTTTTTACGAAGACGAGCAACATTAACGGTTAACGTATTATCATCAATAAAGAAATCACTATTCCATAATTCTTTCATCAATTCATCTCGACTTACAAAGCTTCCGACTCTTTCAAATAAAACACGTAAAATTTGAAATTCATTTTTCGTCAAATCAATCACTTGTTGTTTATAAGTAAATTGAGTTGTTTTCAAATGTAGAGTCGCACCCTTATATTCAATCCAATCTTGAGTTCCGACAAATTCATATGCACGGCGGAAAAGACCTTGGATTTTTGCAACTAGTATCGGCATTTCAAAAGGTTTCGTAATATAGTCATCTGCCCCCATATTAATCGACATAACAATATCCATCGGTTGTTGGTGAGATGATAAAAATAAGATTGGCACATTCGAGATTTTACGAATTTCCTGACACCAATAATAACCATTAAAAAATGGAAGAGTAATATCTAAAATCACTAACTGAGGATTTACTTTTACAAAATCATCCATTACTTGATTAAAATCTGTTACACATTCAACTTGATAATTCCATTTGCTTAATTCCTGAGCTACAGCATCACGAATAATGGGTTCATCTTCTACAATCATTACTGTATGCATCCATTTCACCTCAATTTCTAACCATTCCTATACACCTTGATTGTATCACGGAATAAATAAGAAAAAAACACCTTCCTTTAGTAGCTTAGCTACAAAGAAAAATGTTTTCCTCGCTTGTTAAAAAATTATTTGATAATCGTCTTGAAGTTTTGGTTTGTTGTGGCTTCTAATACAGGATGTTTTTTCATATAATCAGCAATTAACTCCGTCATATCAATTTGTACTTCTCGTACAATTTTTTCTGGTTTAAACATGGCATAATTTCCGCCACCTACGGCACGATATTGGTTCGTTACAACTTCCAATTCATCCGTATCTTGAACAGGAGCTCCATGATAATCTAATCTTGTCACTCGTTCTCCAAATGGTTTTGTAAAATCAAGTGTATACTCAATACCTTCATACATATCATAATTGTAATATTGTGGTTTTGGTTCAATATATTTTGGATTAAATTGAACTTCTCCGTCTTTTACAATAAAGTAAGTCGCTACTCTTTCTAACGCTAACCGTAAATCTTCTCCAGAAATTTTTAGCACTGCTAACGTATTTGGATAAATGTAGTTTGTAATCACATCACGCATTGCAATTTTAGAACCGAATCCTCGTCCTTCATTATTGAATAAAGCAGTTCCCGAAATATCTGCCCCCGTTGCTTCCATTTGAACCTTATTAATAAATTCAATATAAGGATGCTCCACTAATCTTGCTTGTTGAGGATCTGTAATCGTCATATCTCCCACAACAGTTCCTACTGGTGTGTCTAACCAATTTTCTACATCAGCTTGTAATTCTTCAAACATTTCTAACACTTTAGGATCTGCTTTAACTCCCGCTGTTTCATGTAATTTCGCTTGACTTTTAACAACCACATAACGGTCGCCTTCTTTTTCAACTTGTAAGCTAATTTCACCAACATAAGCTCCACGATATCCTGGTTGAATCACAGGAACTCCGTTTACTTTTGTTGCAATAACACGATGTTGGTGTCCTGTTACAAGAGCATCAATTCCAGGTACTTTAGTCGCAATCGCATACCCTTCATTTTCTCCTGTTAATAATTCTGTAGGTTCACCCGTTTCTAAATCTGATTCAAATCCACCATGATAGGTTACCACTACGATATCCGCTTTTTCACGCATTTCAGGTACATATTTTTGTGCAGTTTCTAAAGCACTAATAAAGGTTAAATCTTTAACGGTTGCAGGTTGTTCCCATTTTGGAATATATGGAGTTGTTAATCCTAAGACTGCGATTTTAACCCCTTCTTTTTCAATAATACGATACGGTTCTCCAAATACTTGTTCACCAGTTTTAGAAAGAATATTCGCACAAATAATTGGATGATTGTAGGATTCAATGGCTTCACGTAAATAGTCTAATCCATAGTTGAATTCATGGTTTCCTAAAATTCCTAAATCATATTCTAAATAGTTTAAAACTTTTGTTAAGTCATGGGCAATATGATGACCTTGTTTACGAACATAATAACTTAATGGAGAACCTTGAATAAAGTCACCATTTTCAATTTGAACAACTGGTCCTTTTGCTTCTTTTTTGATTTTTTTAATAATAGTTGCAGCTTTAGCTGTACTAAACCCTAAATCTAAATTTCTTTCAGCATAGTTTGTAGGTAATACATACCCATGCATATCACTTGTTTCAATAATTTTGATTTCCATTTTATCCCTCATTTCACTCTTTAGTCACAGTTTATTGTATCATACAAAAATCAAAATAAATAGATAGATTCTCCCCTTTATCCCTAAAGGCTAGTTATCATTTATGTATTTCTTATTCATTATTTTGTTAAATTTCTTTCTCTTATGATAAAATGACAATATACTTTATATACAAAGGGGATTTCATATGAAAAAAATAATATTCTCAAGTTTATTTCTATTTTCTTTAATGGGAGCTACACTTTCAAGTCAAGTTTTAGCAAATGATAGACTATATTCCACAAAAACAATTAATGGAACACAAGTAAATGTTTTATCTTCTGAGATAACTTCATCTTCTTCAGGAAATTCTTTAATCGGAATCCAAGGAGAATTATTAACTCCAGACAAACAAGCCATTATCAATCGTATTAACGCAATTCGTAAAGAAGCAGCGGATGAAGGTCTTGTTACATATGTTCCAATTAAATGGTCAACAGCATTAGAACAAACTGCTATCACTCGTGCTGTAGAAGCTTCTATTTCAATGGGGCATGTACGCTTATCAAATAAAGATCTTCAAAGTGCATTTCCTAGTGGAATTTATACTTATTCTGAAAATTTAGCATGGAACTATGGCGGTTTTATGGCAGCTATTCAACAATGGTATTCTGAAAAAGCAGACTATCTAAAAAAACGTGAAGGACAATCTGTATCAGGACAAACTGGACATTATGAATCTCTAATTAACCCTGAATATACTCATATGGGTCTTGCAGCATTTGATAATCCAGCACACAAAAATGGTTGGATTGCAGTTGCACAAAGCTTAGCTAGTTCTTCTGGAGATTCTGGATCATTAGTTGGTAATTACGGACCAGCCATTTTATATACAGAAATTTTATCTTCTCGCATTCAAGAAATTTCAACTAAGGCTAATTTATTTGATGAAAGTTATAATGTTATTGGAAATCATGTAACAAAAACTCATTCTTTTAAAACTAGAGGCGGTCAATCTGTTAACTTTTCTACAAATAATCCTGCTGAATTTCTCAAATTTTTAAAAACTCAATTAACTCGTAATGCTGTCGTTGGAACATGGAAACAATCAGGAAATAGTTGGTGGTATCAATATACTAATGGTAATTATGCAACAGGTTGGAAACAAATTGATGGTAATTGGTACTTCTTCGATAATGAAGGCTGGATGAAAACAGGATGGGTATCTTCAAACGGTTCTTGGTACTATCTAAACAGCAATGGTATTTTAAAAACTGGTTGGTTTAAAAGTGGGAATTCTTGGTACTTCCTTGATAATTCTGGGGCAATGAAAACTGGTTGGGTAGCTACTGATGGTGCTTGGTATTATCTTGATTATTCAGGTGTAATGAAAACTGGTTGGTTTAAAGATAATGGAAAATGGTACTACGCTTATAACTCAGGTGCTTTAGCCATGAATACAACAACTCCTGATGGTTATTTTGTTAATCATAATGGAGAATCAATATAATCGTAACTAGTTAGGAGATGACTTCGGTCGTCTCTTTTTTATAAATTCAATAATTCACATTTTTGGAATAAATCATATATTTTTTGTATAATACAATTTAAGAGAAATTTAGAAAGGAAAAAAATTATGAAACGACAGAAACCTCACCCAAACAAAAGAAATATCATCACAAATGCAGTAGTTATAGTAGTAGGAGTAACATTATTGAATACGTCTCCAACATTTGCAACTACTCAAAAAAATGTAAGCGCAAACTACGAACAAACTACCCGTACTTTTACAGTTCAAGATGCATTGAAAGTTTCTAAAGGAGACCTTCATTCCGAAGACAACCTACTAGATAAATCTTTATATGGAGAAAAACCTATAGATCCTGAAGGCGATGATGATCATGATGGTATCAAGAATAAAGATGAACTTTATGTTTATAACAAAAACGGAAAAGAATACTTAGGTTATTACAGTCATCCTCTTTTAGAAGATAGTGATGGGGATGGCTTACTAGATAATGAAGATGATCATAAAAAACAATGGTATGTTACTGATAGAGACGCAGTTCTATTTATGGAATTGTCCTATCGTAATGATGATTATATTAAAAAAATTTTAGACCACAAAAATCGCTTCCCTTACTTATATCTCGAACGGCAAGAATATAAGATGATGCATAATGAATTAGCACCATTTTGGAAAATGAAAAAATCTTATCACACAGATAATGGAATGGATGCCGTTCTTTTTGAAACAAAAAGTGATTTGCCATATCTCAAAGATGGTTCTGTCCAAATGTTAGCTATCAGAGGAACAAAACTTTATACTTCTAGTGATATAAATGACTTAACAAATGACTTTGTTCTATTTGGTGGAAATCAACCGACACAAGTAAATGACATTCGTAAAGTCATTGAAGAATTAGCTAAAGATTCTAGTATTACAAATCTCTATATTACTGGACATTCCCTAGGAGGATATTTAGCGCAAATCGCAGCTGTCGAAGCTTATCAAAAATATCCTACATTTTATGAGAACGTTCTAAAAAAAGTCACAACTTTTAATGCACCAAAAATTATTACTTCTCGTACTGTTTGGAATGCTCATAATGGATTTTGGGATGTTGGTTTAGAAAGTAGAAAGTTAGCATTAAATGGAAAAATCAAGCATTATGTTACTGACAACGATAATGTAATAACACCTATTCTTCAAAATGATAGTGATATTACTACTTCAACTGGAAATGCTGAACACAAACATCGTTCTCGTGGATATTTTGAAAGCCGAATGAATGAAATTCCTAACTTTAATATTGGTAAACGTTCAACTCTAGATCAGCAAGGATATCGTGATCCTAAATTAGACACGATACAATTTATTAAAAAAACAGTTACCCCTGAAAACTCTTCAGTACCAAGTCTTGATCCTCTAGAAAATATCGCCTTAGGTAAACGTGTATCTCAAAGTTCTACTGCATTTGGTGGAGATGCCAGTCGAGCTGTTGATGGTAAAACAGATGGAGACTTTGGACATCAATCAGTTACTCATACAAATTTTCAATCGAAGCCTTGGTGGCAAGTTGACTTAGATTCAGAAGAAACAATCCGTCAAATTAATATTTATAATCGCACTGATACTGCATCTAATCGTCTATCTAATTTCCACGTGATTCTTTTAGATAGCTTTGGAAATGAAATTGACCGCAAACATATTTCTTCTTTAACAGATACTTTCGCTCAAATTGCGATTGATTATAAAAAAGCTCGTTATGTAAGAATAGAATTAGAAGGAAACAATGCACTTAGTTTAGCCGAAGTTCAAGTGCTTCGTGCTGAAAATATCGCATGGAAAAAACAAGCTACTCAAAGTTCAACAGCTTACGGAGGAAATGCAAACCGTGCATTAGATGGAAATACGAATAGTAGTTACTCTCAAAATTCCATTACGCATACAAATTTTGAAAAACAAGCTTGGTGGCAAGTAGACTTAGGTCGAAACGAACAAGTAGGATTAGTAAGATTATTCAATCGTGGAGATGGCGAATTAGCCAAACGCTTATCGAATTTCGATGTAATTTTATATAATGAAAATAATGAAGAAGTTTCAAGACAATATATTCAACAATTAACTTCTAATCAGTTAAATGTACAATTCAATGGTAAAATTGGGCGTTATGTTCGTGTTCAATTACATCATGAACATCAAGCACTTAGCTTAGCTGAAGTAGAAGTATTTAGACATACTCCTGTAAAAGATACGAATATTCAAATGAATCCTATTCAACAACCAGTCAACTCTTCAGCCAACGAAGATAAAGTTTTAACAATTCAACATAAAGGTGCTTATGTAGCACGTTATACGATAAGTTGGGATGAAATCAATACGGATAAAGATGGGAATGAGACTGTTCGTTCTCAAAATTGGGAAGGCAATGTAAAAAGTCGAACAAGTGGTTATATTTTGAATCTACCTGTAAAAGCGAATATGAAAAATATCCGTGTTAAAATCGAAAAAGCAACAGGTTTAGTATGGAATTGGTGGAAACCGATTTACGATAATACTCTAGTATTTAATACGACACAACGTACCATTACACACTGGGGAACAACATTAAACTCAAAAATTTCGGATCAGTAATAAATTTTAACACAAAAAAACACACTAAAAATTTAGTGTGTTTTTTTATGAATAAAATGAGAAAAGACTTCCCATAATAGCAAGAGCAGTATCAGCCACATCGGCTGATACTGCAGGAAAATTTGAGAACTTAGGCTCAAATTTTAACCATGAGACCGAAGGTCTGCTAGCGTCCTAATACTACTTATTAAGGAAGTCTCCTCACAGACGTACTCTATTATACATCCGTTAAATAAGAATAGACTTCCCATAGTAGCAGCAGTACTAGAAGCCACTCTTCTGGCTTCTAGTACAGGAAAATTTGAGACCCTAGGCTCAAATTTTAGCAATGAAACCGTCAGGTTTGCTTGCGTCCTTTGCTACTATATCGGGAAGTCTAATTCAACATTATTGATTCCAAACTGATTGGAATTCAGCTTTAGAAGCTTCTAACACTTTATCAACGCTTGAACCATTTACATCACTGTAAACTTTTTCTTGAATCTTAGTGATTTCTGCATATGCAGAGTCAGCATTTTCAATTACAGGAATTGAGAATAATTCTTTTTTACCTTCAGCAATTGCTGCTGGAACTTTAGAATTTGAGTTTTTGTATTCTGCACTTTCTAACACTTTAGAAACTACTGGAATATAACCTGTAGCTTGTGCCCAAGTTAATTGAGACTCAGGAGAAGCTAAGAATTTTAAGAATAAGTAAGCTGCAGTACGTTGTTCTTCAGAAGCACTTTGGAACATGTAAATATCAGTACCTTGTTGGATGTTAACTTTCTCAGGACGAGGAGCTACACCATACTCATATCCAGCTTCTTTAGCACCTTTAGCTACGAATGATTCACCCGCAGTTGAACCTACATACATTGCAATTTGTTTATTAGCAAATGGTCCTGATAAGTATTTATCTGAACCAGCTGTACGGAAGTAACCTTCTTTAATACCTTCAGCATAGTAAGAAACTACTTCTTTTGATTCCTTACCAGTAATGTCTAATTCTTTATTGAATTGAACACCTTTGTTCACAATACCAGTTGCATAGTAGTTGTTTAATGAGTCAAAACCAGCACCTACAACTTGGTGATTTGATTTTTCATAAATTGTTTTAGCTGCTTCTTTTAATTCATCTAAAGTAGTTGGTACTTTAACACCATACTCTTTTAATAAGTCAGCATTGTAGAATAATACTTCTGTTGATTTGTTAAATGGAATACCATATTGAACTCCATTGATTTGAGCACCTTTTAATAATTCTGAACGAATAGCAGCATCATCTTTGATACCAATAGTTGAGTTTTCTAAGTAAGGTTTTAAATCAACTAATTGATCTTGATCTGCAGCATTCCATAACCATCCTGGGTATGCTTGAGTAATTGTTGGTAAATCTTTTGGTGAAGTTAATGTAGAATTAATTTTAGCTTGTAAATCTTTATATGAAGATTGGTTTTGTAACTCAATTTTCACATTAGGGTTTTTAGCCATAAACTCCTCAGTTAATTTCGTTAGAGTTTCCTCTAATTTACCATTTAATGCATGCCAGAAAGTAATTTTTGTTTCCTCTTTTACTTCTGTTTTAATGTCTGCTTTAGTTTCTTTTTGTGAGTTTGATGCGCTATTGCCGCAAGCTCCTAAAACTAAAACTGATGTTGTCGCAAGTGTCGCTTTTACTAAAGATTTGAATTTCATAATTGTTCTCCTTTTTCTTTTATAGTTTTACAACACAATTTTTTCGCCACGGTGTGGCAATATTCTTTCACCATACGGATTTTCCAGTAATTCTGGTTTTAAAGTATGGATAGGAACCAAAAGTTGGGGTTCGATCATCGCAATAATACGGTCTAAATCCGCAGGTTTTGCATGACCTGAACAAGCGATTTTCACAAATTCGATGTGATATTTCGCTAATAAATCGAGAAACACTTGATAATTCGGATCAAAGTCACCTAATGGTTGAGCATCACAGTGAAGGTACAGTGTTCCTTCTTGTAGTTTATCAAAATTATCAACTACCTGCCAGAAATACTCCCCTTGATCTTCAATTAGTGTTTGATAGGAAACTTCTAAATCATGATTTAATTCTGGAATACGGTTTGCTTCATTTGAATAATAAAAATGAGCATGAATTCCAAATACTTCTTGTAGCAACGCTGCCATATGAGCCTCTAATACTGCTGTTCGTGGAGATTCTTCAACAATTTTTGCGAAACGTTCCACATTCGCTGGATAACCATTAAAAGCTATCGGACGGTTTGGATTTTCTTGTTGGAATTGAACCACTTTTTCAATTACTTCTAATTCATTGGATGGTTTAATTTCAGTTGGATCAACTGGTCTTTCAGGGAAACTAATCGTTACCCCTTCCATCATTAGCATCTGCGTATGTTTCGCTTTTTTACAAAACTCAACCGTTGCTTCTGGAATATAACCATGTAATCGCAAATCTCCTGTATACGTAATAAAATGATCTGGAGTTCGAATTAATAAGGCACTTGCACCATATGCATCATGATCTACTGGAACAACTTCAATTGTAATATCACCAACAGTTACGATTGCATTTGGTTCTAAGCCAATCATCTCTCTCGTGAAAGGAGATTTTTCAAACGGTGTTGGTAATAAAAAATCTCCATTACGATTCAAACTATTTAAAATCATTTTTGTTTCTTTTAACGTATACAATGGAATAGCTGGATCTAAATAATTAATCATTCTTGAATGATCTAAGTGAGCATGTGATAAAAATACTGCCGTATTTTCATACTCTTCCGTTTCTTCTCCATCGTACTCATATCCCAAACGTGGATCATAGACATGATTTAGTTTTGGGATAATTCCATATTGAATCAGTGTTTGTAACTGTTCATCTGGTAAATCTAATTCTGGTCGAAACTCTGTCCCAAAGTCGAAGAAAATATGTGAATTTCCATAACTAACTTCAATGACGGTTCCACCTATTGTTAGAATTCCGCTATGGAATGTAACAACGGTTTTATCCTTTGATACCATTCTTAGCAACCCCTCTAATAATTTCTTTTCTAAATACGAAATAGATAATCAAAATAGGAACTACTGTCAATGTTGCGGCAGCCATTTGTAATTGAACATCACTACCACTTTCAGTCGTGAAGGCTGATAAACCGTTGTTTAATAAACGATAGTATTTAGTGTTTGTTGCAAGTAATGGCCATAGGAATGAATTCCAGCTCATAATGAATGTTAAAATCCCAACTGTTACAAGCGCTGGCTTACACATTGGCACTAAAATTCGACGAATATATTCTAAATCAGATGCACCATCAATTTTAGCTGCTTTGTAGAATGTACTTGGAATTCCACGAAGGTAACCATTTAAATAGTAAATATAGAAAATACTCGTTAAAAATGGAAGGATTAAAGCTAGATAAGTATCTAATAATCCTAATTGTGCAATAGTCTGATAATTTGTAAAGATAATGGATTCATAAGGAACCATTAATAATGAAACCATCACTAATGTCACAACTTTTTTATATTTAAATTCTAAACTTGTTAAAGCAAATGCTGCTAATAATGAAGTAACGACTGTTGCAGCAGTTGTAAATAATGATACAAATAATGTGTTGGCAAAGTAACGCAAGAATGGCGCTCTTTGGAATACTTCCAAATAGTTTTGGAATTGTAATGATTTAGGAATTAATGTTGGTGGAATACTTGTAGCTTCCGCATAAGTCATTAATCCTGTCAAAATCATATAAATAAATGGGAACACGGTAATGATTGATAAAACCACAATCAGTGCTAATAATAAATAATTGATCACTTTTTTCATGATTAACCCTCCGCTCTTCTCAAGAATTTATTTTGGAAGAAAGTAGCAATCAGAATAATCACAAATAAGATTACAGTTGCTGCCATCGCAATCCCTGGACGACCAGCCACATGGAACTTGTCGTAAATATAGTAAACTGCAGTTGTTGCACTATTGGCTACCCCTGCTGTTCCTCCAAATAATGCATATACTTGCGTATAAACTTTGAAGGCACCAATTAAGTTCACTGTAGATAAGAACGCAATTGTTGGAACTAATTGAGGGAATGTAATTCTCCAGAAAATTTCTTTTTCAGTAGCTCCAAACATTTTTGCAATTTTAAAATGTTCTGGATCAATATTTCTTAAACCTGCTAATAAAATGATAATATTAAATGCAAGCCCTGTCCAAATACCAAAAATAATTAAAGTTGGCATGCTCATATTAACATTATCTAACCAGTTCACTGCAGGAATTCCTACTAAACCAAGTAAAAAGTTAATTAATCCATAACTTCCATTAAAGAAATAACGGAACACAATCCCAATCGCGATTGTACTTGTAACATATGGCATGAAGAAAATTGTTTCAAACACGCTCTTATGTTTTACCTTTTCAAAGATAATCCAAGCAATGACAACTGAAATACATAAAGCAATTGGTACTACTACAAATGCATATAAAGCCGTATTTAGTAATGCTTTATGAAACACTGGATCTGCTAAAACTTTTTGATAGTTTGATAAACCTGTAAATTGAAGTTTTAACAATGAACCCTTTTGGAAACTCATCCAAAATGAACGAATTAATGGGTAAATATTAAATAGTAAAATCACACCTAATGACGGAAGAAGGAATAACCACGCCTTTGGTTGATTCTCAGGATTATATTTTTTCATTAGTATACACGTTCTCCATTTTGATCGAATAAGAATAATTTATGTCTTAGAAGGTCAAATGAAAGTGTGTCTCCTTCTTCAATCTTATGTTCCACACTTACGATTGATTTAATATCTTGTTCTCCTAATGTAAAGTGTAAAATTCGTTCACGACCGATTAATTCTACAGCCGTAACAGTTACTGTAAATAATCCATTTTCACTTGGAACTAAATCTTCAGGACGTAATCCTAAATAGTAATGTCCTTGTTCTAATTCTTTACGGAAACGACTTCCTACTAATTCACTTGCTTGTAAAGTGAATGATGGGTGAGTAATTACACTATCTTTTACTTCAACTTCTAAAATGTTAATAATTGGATTTCCGATAAATTTAGCCACAAATAAATTATTTGGTTCTAAATATAAGTTTTGAGGGTCATCATGTTGTTGAATAACACCTTCATTTAATAAGATAATTTTATCACTGATTGATAAAGCTTCTTCTTGATCGTGAGTTACGAAGATAGTTGTAATTCCCACTTCTTTTACTAAACGACGAATTTCTTCACGAATTTTTAAACGTAAACGAGCATCTAAGTTACTTAATGGCTCATCTAATAATAACACTTCTGGTTTTTGAACTAACGCACGAGTAATCGCAACACGTTGTTGTTGTCCACCTGATAAAGTACCAGGTTTTTTCTCAGCTAATTCCTCAATATTTGTTAATTGCATGTATTCTTCTGCAACTTTTTTAGCTTCTTCTTTTGAGATTTTCTTTTCCCCTACTGTTAATGGGAACATAATGTTCTCTAACACTGTCATATGAGGATATAATGCATAGTTTTGGAATACGAATCCAATATTTCTATCTTTTGGTTCTGTATTAATAACAGAAGATTTTTTAAATTGGATATCTCCACCAGTTGGTTGTAATAACCCTGCAATCATATTTAAAATAGTTGATTTTCCGCAACCACTAGGCCCTAATAAGCAAACTAAATCCCCTTGTTCAATTGAAAAATTAACGGATTTTAATGCTTCAAAGCCATTATCGAATACTTTATTTAAATCGATAACATCAATCATGAGTAAACCTCCAAATTTCTTTACTTGAATACATTCTAGTATACCATGTTTTGCGCTTTCATGAAATACAAATATTAAGTATTTTTTAAAAAAATATTTTTTATACGAAATTTTTCGCATAATTCCTGAAGAAAATATGCAACAAAAAACGCCTCTAGCTTTCACTAAAGACGTTTATTTTTACTATCGATTAATAATTTTGAAGTATTCTCTTGAAGTTATTTTGTAAACTAAGAAGTAAGCAATCATAAACACTCCAGCTACTGCTAACATCGTTAAGCCAATAATGCTTCCTTTAATACCAAAGATTAAAACAATTTTACTTACAATTTTATACGATAATGCAGTATGCAAGAATGCTGTTAATAATGGTAAGAAGAATACAATCAATACTTGTCGATTAATCGATTGATGAATCATTGGTTGATCAATTCCAATTTTCTTCAATATTACAAATCGTTCACGATCTTCATAACCTTCTGAAATTTGTTTGTAGTAAATCACTAAAACTGCTCCTACTGAAAAGGCAATGGCTAATAAAATCCCTAAGAATAATAGGGAACCATAAAATTGGAATAATAATTGAGCAATTTCTATTTTTCCATCAATTCCTCCAGCAATATCAGATTGTTGATACGCTTCTAATTCTTTTTGCTTTTCATCATCTGTTTTGCTAGAAGTATTCCATAATGCCACATAATTTCTTGTATAAGAACGATGCCCTTCATCATTGTCTTTACTATAATATGGAACAGCTTTTACCATATCTTCTTCATTTAAAATTCCAATATAAGAGTGATCCGTAATATTTGGATTTGCCACTGCTATTTTTGAAAAGTTTTTAACATCAATAACTTGTGCAACTGAAATTGTATTATCACCTATAGATACTTGGTTAAACGTAGGATTCTTTTTAAAACTTTCTTCCCCAAGTAACATCTCACCTGATTTAACAGTAAGATTTTCTCCTGTATTACGATTATAATCTTCCACTGACACAAGAACAATCATAGCCTCTGGAAGACCACCTAGATTTTTAAAATTTGTATTTAACACATTTCCTTCATGATTTCCTGCTGTTAAAATATACGAATACTCATGGAAATCTGTTACTTTTGAAGCAGTTCCTGCGGCTAATTGCTTCACTTCTTTTGAATATTCTGCTGTTTCTTCAGGATTACGATACATATTTCTAAAAGTAAAATCAGTTGGACTCGTTTTATTAATCACTTCCTGTGCCCCAAACTGCAACGAACCAGTTGTTCCAAGTGTCACTAACACCATTGTTGATAAAATACAAATACTTGCTAAGCCCATCGCATTTTTTCTCATTCTAAAAATCAAATTAGAAACAGAAATGAAGTTAATTGGACGATAATAAAATGTTTTACGATTTTTCAAGATGCGTAAAAGTGCAATACTTCCAGCATCAAATAAAATATACGTTGCAATGACTACTAATAATACTGCAACAAAGAACCAACCTAATGCTTTAATCGGACTTTCGATCGATTGAGAAATATAATAAGCATATCCTAAAATTACTACTCCAATTAGTGCACGAATACTTAAGAAACGCCCTGTTTTTTCGCCTGATTTCTTCTCACGTAATAATTCTAATGGTCGACTCACTCTAATTTTAATTGCATTTAAAATCATTAAGAATACAAAAATTCCGCTAAATAAAATTCCAATTATAATGACTGATGCAATTTGAAATTCATATGAAATTGGAACGTTAAAGCGCATTGCTTTTAATAATAAGGCAAAGGCTAATCGATTCAATAATACTCCTAATACAAGCCCTACAATAAGATTCATCACTGCGAACAATAACATTTCAACCACTTGTAACAATTGAATTTGTGAACGCCCTAATCCTAAAATGCTATATAAACCAAATTCTTTTGAACGGTTTTTCATCACAAAACCATTGGCATAAATCATCGTTAAGGTAGAGACAAGTAACATAATCACAACCCCAAACCCTAATGCCATAACTACCGTGTTTCCACCATTACTTTGCAAAATCGTTTTATTTGTAGATAGTGCCAATAGAATGTAAGTAATAACCATCATTGTTATAGAAGCAATCGAGAATGGAATATAAAGTGTTCGATTTTTCTTTAAATTGGATACTGCTAATGAACTAATTAATTTAAACATGAGTCTCACCTCGATTAGCCATTACTGTTAACGTATCAGAAATTGCTTCAAACATTTCTTCATCTGTACGTTCCCCTTTAAATAATTGATGATATAAAATTCCATCTTTAATAAATAACACTCGTTTAGCTCGACTAGCAGCTAAGGTACTATGCGTTACCATTAAAATCGTTTGTCCATTTTCATTTAAAGTATCAAATACATCTAAAATATTGCTAGAAGATTTTGAATCTAATGCCCCTGTCGGTTCATCTGCTAGTAAGATACTAGGATCCGCCATCATTGCACGTCCAATGGCTACTCTTTGTTGTTGCCCTCCGGATAATTCATAAGGATATTTTTCTAGTAATTTTTCAATTCCTAACATAGTAGCAACAGGTTTTACTTTTTTCTCCATTTCTTGAACAGTTTTCTTCGCTAATACTAATGGAAGTAACATATTATCCTTAACAGATAACGTTTCTAATAAATTGAAATCTTGGAAGACAAATCCTAAATGATCACGACGAAATGCTGCTAATGTTTTATCTGGAATATTTTGAATATCTAATTGATTCAATAATACTTGTCCTTTTGTTGGACGATCTAATGTCGCTAAAATATTTAATAGCGTCGTTTTACCAGAACCAGATTCACCCATAATGGCAACATATTCTCCTTTTTCAACACTAAAAGTAATATCTTTTAACGCTTCTACTTGCATCGCTCCAAATCTTGTATGGTAAATTTTTTGTACTTGTTTTACATCTAATAATGTCATTTCAATTCCTACTTTCTCTTTGATTTGTATTTATTCTATCAAATAAAATCGATACATTCCTATATTTTAGCTATCATTTTCTTTTTGTTTCTTACATTTTTGTAAGAAAGATTTTTTATTAATTTTCGATATTTTTACTTTCAAATAAGGAATAAAAATCGTATAATATAGATGTAAAAGTAGTGATAATTCATTACTTAAACAATATAATAAAATGATTAATAAGAATAATCATTTTACTTATTTTTCCTTTTTTATTGTTGTGATTTCCGGAAAGAATTTCATTCTTTTCGTTAATCTTTCCTTTGATTGGCAGAGCTATTCTAAAAATAACAACCATCATACACTTATGCCAGAAACTCTGCCATCAAGGACTGCCCACCTAACCTTTTAGACTACGGTCTAAACTGTTAGGTGGGCTATTCATTTAAGGATAAAAAAGACGAGACTTTCGTCTCGCCTTACTTATTCCAGCCGGATTATTGAACTTTTAAAATTTGTTCTTTCGCATGAATTAATTGTGTTATCAATGCACAATATGGAGTAAGAATTCCATATTCTTTTCCACGTTTTGCAACAAAACCATTTAAGTAATCTACTTCTGTAAAACGATGATTTTGCATTAAATCTTGATGCATTGAAGGATAATGTGCACGTACTTTATTTGATGCCGTATAAACATAATTTTTCATTTCTGCAGCATCAATTTTTACCCCTTCATGATGAGCAACTGAAACAAACTCATGAATAATTTGTTCAACAACTGCTTCTGCTGTAGTTGTATCAAATACTTCTCCAATATTCGCATCTAAAATTGCACATGTTGCATTCATTGTTCCGTTAACACATGCTTTTCTCCAAATTGAGAATAAAACATCTTCACTGTAACTAGCATTTAATCCTGCTTGATTCATCACAGCGACTAATTCTTCTGCAATCGCACGACCGCTTGCTTCTTCTACTGCTTGAATTTCCACAGTACCTGTTCCACCTAAACGAGCCACACCTGGAGCATTAATGCCTGCTGTCCAAATCGTTACCCCCATAATAATATTTTTACGCGGAACATATTTTTCCATTGTATATTCATGGCCTAAACCATTTAATAAACATACAACTTTTGTATCTTCATGAATAATTGCTTTGATTTTTTCAAGCATTTCCCCTAATTTCATTGATTTTGTAAATGCGATAACCACATCTACTTCCTCATGAACTTCTTCAGGTCTATAGATTGGAATTTGTAATGTATCTGTTGTATCTCCATCTACTACTTGTAATCCATTTGTACGAATTGCTTCAATATGCGCTGGCCATTCATCAATTAAGACAACATCTTGTCCTGCTTTTGTCAACATGTAACCAAATCGACATCCCATTGCTCCAGCACCTGCAATTGCAATTTTCATTATAATTCCTCCTTATTATACCGTTAATTTATAATCTTCCGGTTGAATCCATTGTACCACTTTTTCGAATACATGGATAAAGAAAATGTTGAAAATAATAGGAGCCACTACGAAAATAACTGCTACTAATAGAATATTTCCAACTGTCCATCCATTTTCCATTAAGTTTAAAGCATAAATAGGTCCTACTAAACCACTAAAACCGAAACCGGCACTAGCAGGAGTTCCTTGAATAGAAAAGACTGCTGCTAAAATACCTAATAACGCTGAAGAACATAGCATAGGTAATAAAATCTTTGGTTTTGCGATTACATTTGCCATTGACATTTTTGGAGATCCAATAAAGTGTGCAATACAAGTTCCAACTGAATTAACTTTTAATCCTGCAACTGCTAAACCAAAACCAGCCGCACAGATGCCTAAGTTCGCTGCACCAGAACCAATACCTGACAATCCAATCGCCAATCCAATTCCTACTGTTGTAAATGGTGAAACAATTAAAATACAGAAAGTCATCGCAATTAACATACACATTAAAATTGGTTGTAAGGTTAATAAGAATTCCACCCCTTGACCAATTAATGCTGTAATTTTAACAATGTATGGTTGAGCAAGTCTTCCAATCCCACCAATGACAACTAATGTAACCGTTGGAATGACGATAATTGAATAAGCTTTTGCTTTATCTCCAATCCATAAAATAAATGCAGCTGCTATTGCTGCCGTTACACCCATTGTAATAATATCTCCAGTACCAGAGAATACTACACCTTTAACATCTGGATTAAAGCCAGGTGCACCTCCTGCAAAAACAGTAGCTAAAGCAATGGCTCCTGCTTGAATTGGCGTAAATTTAAAGAAATGTCCTACCATTAAACCAATAATAGCACCCATCATAGTATTAGCCACTTGAGTCGCTTGAATAATTAATTGTCCTTGTGGAAATACTGGTAATAACGCTTTTGTTAATTCACCTAAAATTGCCCCAGGAATTAAAGTAACAACTACCCCTAATGCTAATGCATTTAATACGGTCATTGTAAACTCTTTTGCTGAATAAGTTTTATTTGTATCCATATTCATTCCCCTTTCTTTTCAATGGACTCATTATATCACAATCTTTTTGAAAACAAAGCAATATTTTCAACTCGCACTCTAATATTTTCATTATGAAAAAAGAAAAGACTTCCTATAATAGCATGAGCTTTGCGAGGCTACTGCCGTCCTAATGCTATTATCACAGGAAGTCTCATCTTATACGCCCTCTCATAAACATCCGTAAAATAAGAATAGACTTCCTATAGTAGTATGAGTAATATCAGCCGCAATGGCTGATATTACAGGTAAATTCGAGACCCTAGGCTCGAATTTTAGGCAAGAGACTCGCAAGGCGAGGCTACTGCCGTCCTAATACTACTATCAAGAAAGTCTAATTAGCATAAATTACGCTTGAAATACAAATATAACACAAGGCACTTTGCCACAAGCTCGGATAAAATCCACTAAAATGAAACAATATACAAATTCCAATAATAAAAATAACCATTGGAAGTGAATGAAGGAAAGAAGTTGTGCCAATTCTAATATCTCTTTTAATATCCTTACGAATCCATTCATTAGTATAAGAATCTATTATTTTGGGATGAATCAATCCATAATAAACTTGAGAACTACTTAATATGATCAAAAGTAAGGACAGTAAATGATATAAATCTAATTCTGTAGCATTTTCAAACACTAAACTTGCTAATCTATTAGATAGCATCATAATTGAAATAACAAAACAAATAATAACTAAACAAACCCACCAATACATCTGTTTTGATATTGAAAAATTTTTTACAGTATCTTTATCAGAAACTAAAAACCCAAAAATTTCATTTGCCAATAATAACCCAGCCATATTCAAATACCATTGCACTTGATTTCCCAACTGCTGAAAAACAAACAATAACAACATAATTCCAAATAAAGTCCATAAAAATGCAGATTTATCGGATAATTCTTGTTTCTTCATATAAAAATCCTCACTTTAATCTCTTATTTATCCGTAAAATAAGAAAAGACTTCCTATAGTAGCATGGGCAGTATCAGCCACACGGCTGATACCGCAGGAAACTTCGAGACCTTAGGCTCGAAGTTTAGCCATGAGACCGCAGGTCTGCTGGCGTCCTAATGCTACTATTCTTAGGAAGTCTAATTCGTAATTTCTAAGCTTGGATTAAAGCCAACGCTTCGTTTAAGTGTACAAGGCTACGTTCTTT